>CAZATJ010000006.1:0-49760 GCA_964488025.1 uncultured Bdellovibrionales bacterium | reverse complement strand
GAATTGAAAACTTCGCTTAACAAGAGAATCCGTACTGGGACCAAAATGGTCGCTTCCCAAGTCCACTCGTACTACCACTATACTATGCCCCGAAGCGATAACCCGTACGCAAAAACGTACGGGTTACAGCCTTATCTTTTTCTGTTCCCGATCCGTAAAAGAGCGAGAGTCAGACAACGCTTATTTTACAGCTTCTTTCAAAGTCTTCCCAGCAGTGAACTTCGGAACGGTCATGGCTGGAATCATGATTTTGGCTTTGGTCTGAGGATTGATACCCTCGCGAGCAGCACGGTCAGAAACCTTAAAGGTTCCGAAGCCGGTGAGAGTCACCTTGTTGCCAGCGGAGAGTTCACGGGTAATCTCATCAATAATGGTCTCAAGCACTGCCTCAACATCTTTCTTCGTGAGTTCAGTCTTGTCAACAACAGCGTGAACGAGTGCGTCTTTGTTTACGTTTTTCATACATCTCACCTGCCTTTCTAGTTTAGCCTTTGCATCTCTTCCTCATTCTCCAACAAAGGGAAAGTGAAGAAAAGTGAAAGTACTAGTTACCTTCTCCTCTATACTAAGCCTTTTTTCTAAACTACGCAATAGGTAAGCCATTTTTCACAAATATGCCCGAACAAAGCCATTTTATCGAGCATACTCCACTGCACGAGTTTCTCGGAAGACATTCACCTTGATTTCTCCCGGATACTTCAATTCCTCCTCGATACGCTTCGCGATATCACGAGCCAACTGCATAGCTCCCAAATCATCAACTTTTTCCGGACTGACAAAGATGCGTACCTCACGCCCCGCCTGAATGGCGTAGGATTTTTCCACTTGAGGGAAAGAATTGATAAGCGCCTCGAGTTCTTCCAAACGCTTGATGTATTTCTCAGCGGTTTCCTTACGCGCTCCCGGACGGGCAGCCGATAGAGCATCGGCAGCCGTCACGATGAAAGATTCAATCGTCTGGTGCGGATACTCGTCGTGATGACACTTCATGGCATCAATAACATTCTGCCCGATGCTGAATTTTTCCAAAATACGCATACCGATTTTCACGTGCGTCCCCTCGATTTCGTGGTCTACTGCCTTACCGATATCATGAAGCAACCCTGCTTTCTTGGCACAAGCCACATCAGCGCCCAATTCGGCCGCCAGGGCACCGGCCAGATACGATACTTCCAAAGAATGAAGGAGGACGTTCTGTTTGTAGCTGTAACGATAACGCAAGCGTCCCAAGATATAGAGAAGCTTGGGATGGAGTCCGGCAATGCCGGCGTCATAGGCAGCGGCTTCGCCTGCCTCCTTGATTTTCTGGTCGATTTCTTTTTTTCCTTCCTCCACCGCTTCCTCAATGCGGGCCGGATGAATCCGTCCGTCGCTCACCAATTTTTCCAAAGCAATACGGGCGATCTCCCGACGCACCGGATCAAAACCAGAAATGACGATCGATCCCGGAGTATCATCTACGATAAACTCCACACCCGTTTCTTTTTCCAGAGCTCGAATGTTGCGCCCCTCCTTACCGATAATCTTGCCCTTGATATCATCAGATGGGATAGTAACAGTCGTGGTGGTGAATTCCGAAACGTGAGAACGGGAATATTTCTGGATGACGGTCGCCATGATATTGAGCGAACGTTTCTCGAGTTCATCATGCGCTTCGTTCTCCAGTTTGGACATACGCTTCACCAACGCTTCTTTACTCTCTTCCTCAACCAACTGAAACAGTTTCCCCTCCGCCTCTTCTTGGGAAAGCTTCGCGACCGACTCCAGACGAGCCAGCTCTTCGGCACGCACTTTTTCCGATTCCTCACGAATAGCTCGAATTTCATCGGCCTTCTGAAGCAACCGACGCTTTTCAGCTTCGGCTTCTTCCGCAAGTTTCTCCACCTGTTCTTCACGTTTCTCGATTCGTTTCTCCTGAATGAGGATTTTCTCCTCCCGCGACTGCTCGCTCTTTTTCGCTTCTTCCAAAATCTGAACCGCCTGGTTCTTGGCTGAGATGGTGATTTCTTTCACTTGAGTCTCAGCTTCAGCCAACATTTTTGCCGCCTGCCCTTCGGCAGTGGAAAGCTGTCTCTTAGCAAGATTCTGACGCACAAAATATCCCGCAATCGTTCCTATGACCAGTGCGGCCAACCCCGAAAATATATATCCCATAAAGAGAGAGTACCTCCATCCGATATTTCAAAGCTACCAAAAAACCGCTCTTTTCCACCCCGAAAACAAAGCCCGTATTCATATATTCCTTGTGCTGCCCTTCGAATTCTTTCATCAGAGGAAACATTGGTTGCTTTTCTGTAGCTACTATCGAACTTCGACACTATTCACTGTTTAAATACTGTATATTCATGATAGTCTTCGGTTTCACTTTTGTCAAAGAGAAAAAAATGGTACCATGGTAAACAAGGCCTTACAAAGCATAAATTCGAAAATAAACAAAAATGTATAAACCAGTAGTCCTGATTGTTCTCGATGGCTGGGGACTTTCCAACAACGTCCAAGGAAACCCGATTCGTGAGGCGACTCTTCCCACTTTCGAAAAATTCAACCGCTTCTACCCGATGACAACCCTGCAGGCCTCCGGTATTTCAGTTGGTCTTCCCTGGAACACCGCCGGTAACAGCGAAGTCGGCCATATGACCATGGGGGCGGGACGTGTCATCTACCAGAACATGCCCCGAATTTCCCTCTCCATCCAAGATGGGAGTTTCTTCAAAAATGAGACTCTTCTTGAAAGTATCGGGAACACTAAAAAACATAAGAGTCATCTGCACCTGATGGGTCTCGTCAGTTCGGGTTCGGTTCACTCTCACGGAGATCACCTTCTCGCACTCCTGCGCTTGGCCAAAAATGAAGGACTCGCGGAAGTATTCGTCCATGTTTTCACCGATGGTCGTGATTCGGTGCCAACCGATGGCATCAAGCAGATCAGGAAGCTTATCCGAGAAATGCGCCTCGTCGGCATCGGCAAGATTGCCAGTATTTCCGGCCGTAACTTTTCCATGGATCGCAATAACAATTGGGAGCGTATCGAAAAAAGCTATCGCATGCTGACCGAAGGTATTGGAGAGAAAGCAGAGGATCCAAGTCTCGCCCTGGAACAGTCCTATCTCAAAAATATCACCGACGAATACATCGAACCTACCAACATCACGGAAAAGGGTTTACCGATCGCGCTCATCAAAAACAACGACTCAGTCATATTTTTCAATTTTCGCGAAGACCGAGCCAGGGAACTTGCTCAAGCCTTCGTTCTCCCCGATTTCAAAGGCTTCACGCGAGAAAAGCTTGATATCCATTTCACCACGCTTATCGAATATGAACGCGGACTCCCCGCTCACATCGCCTTTCCTCCGGAAGACATCAAGAATAGTCTCGGCGAAGTCTTAAGCGTCAACGGAAAAAAACAACTCCGCATCGCGGAAACAGAAAAATACGCCCATGTCACCTATTTTTTCAATGGCGGCGAGGAAAAAGCCTTCCCCAATGAAGATCACCTGCTCGTTCCTTCCCCCACAGTCGCCCATTTCGACGAAGTCCCAGAGATGAGTTCCCCTCAAATAACGGAAAAGCTTATTGAAAACATCAATAGCGGAACATATGACTTCATCCTGGTAAACTACGCCAATGCCGATATGGTAGGACACACTGGCAACGAAGAGGCTTCTATCAAGGCGGTAGAGGCTACGGACAAGAGTCTGTCCATCCTTGTTCCGGCCATCCTCAAGGCCGGAGGGGCGGCTCTCATTACGGCCGACCACGGCAATGTCGAGGAGTTGAAGAAACCCTCTACTGGAGAAATCGATACTGAACACTCCACGAATCCCATCCCTCTGTGGTATATCACTCCGGACAATCACCGAGAAAAAACTGCCGAGGAGATGATGCGCGAACAAAATGAAGTGAATGGCCTTCTTTCAGATGTCGCCCCGACAGTTCTTGATCTCATGGAAATCGAGAAGCCCGTAGAGATGAATGGGGCCAGTCTTCTCCAAAATCTCCAGTAAAAAGACATTCTGTCATCAAAAAAACAGGCTTCCGCCTGTTTTTTTCAGTTACTTACTCCCCGATATCAGCACCTTGTCGACAATGCCGTACTTCACCGCCTCTTCGGCCGACATGAAATAATCCCGTTCGGTGTCCTGCTCGATCTTCGCTAGCTTCTGACCCGTATGTTTAGCCAGAATCTTATTCAAACGATCGCGGGTTTTCAAAATATGGCGAGCATGAATATCGATATCCGTAGCCTGACCACTCGCCCCGCCAAGTACCTGGTGGATCATCACTTCGCTATTGGGAAGCGTCATGCGTTTACCCTTCTTGCCAGCCGAAAGGAGGAGTGCTGCCGCCGAAGCCGCCATGCCGATACAGATGGTCTGAATCTCAGGACGGACATACTGCATGGTATCGTAGATGGCGAGTGCCGCCGTCACGGACCCTCCGGGAGAATTGATATACATCTTGATATCGTCTTTCTGATTGGCTGACTCCAGAAAGAGCAGTTGGGCGATAATGGCATTGGCCACGTCATCATCAATCTGCGAGCCGACAAAAATAATCCGATCCTTGAGCAGCCGGGAGTAGATATCAT
Organism: uncultured Bdellovibrionales bacterium; assembly: GCA_964488025.1. Classification (GTDB taxonomy): domain Bacteria; phylum Patescibacteriota; class Minisyncoccia; order Moranbacterales; family UBA1568; genus UBA1568. Next base: position 45,172 of record CAZATJ010000006.1, on the reverse strand, counting down.
AGGCTCGCTCTCCAAAACTCGTCTTCTCCACCACCATGGGGATGAGATAATTGTTCTTCATATACAAGCTTCTTAGCTGATTAGCTTCCGAGCTTTTTAGGCAAAAATTACAGACTTTCCAACCAGGCGAGCACCTTCTCATTCTTCAGCTGTCCGGCCACCGCCGTGTAGAGACGTTCCATATCGAGGTTCTTCTCGATATCTTTCACGTTTTTATAATACTGGAGAGCCTTGTTCATCTCCACCTCCACCTCCGCGTTATCGGCTGAGATGGCTTCTTCCTTGGCCAGAGCCTCAATCACCAGATTGGCCGCCAAGCGTTTCTTGGCCTGTGGCAACCATTCTTTCTCAAGCTCTTCCTTAGTTTTCTTCATCTGCTCGAGGTAAGCATCAAAAGTCAGCCCCATCGACTGAAGCTGCTGCTCGAAATCATGCGTCATCTTGCGTAACTCCTGCTCCACAAGAATCTTCGGATAGTCGATGGTCGCCTTCCCTACCAGGGTATCGAGAATTTCTGTCCGGTGTTCTTGCTTTCTTTGTTCCTTCTTTTCATCGAGCATTCCGACACGCAGATTCTCCTTCACTTTCTCCAAAGATTCGAAGCTGCCCAAGCTCTGAGCAAACGCGTCGTCGATAACCGGTACTTCACGTTCCTGCACCAAACGCATCTTGACCTCAAAGGTCGCTTTTCTTCCGGCGAGGTGTTTGGCATGATACTCGGCCGGAAATGTCAATTCGAAAGATTTCTCATCATGTTCTTTCATCCCCACCACCTGTTCCTCAAATCCAGGGATAAAGACTCCTTTACCCAAAACGAGCGGGTGCTTTTCGCTTTTGCCGCCCTCGATGATGACGCCATCCTGCTTGACCGTAAAATCAACCTGAACACTATCACCCATCTGGGCCGCCCGGTTGACTGTGACCAGCTTGGCCCGCATATTGGCCAAGCGTTCCAATTCGGCCGTCAGATCACCCTCATCAACCGTCACCGCTTTCTTGAGAAAATCGGCATTCACCTTCTTCACGGCATCACGCCACGAAGAAAGTTGCACTTCCGGCATCACCGACGTTACGATACTGTAAGTAAACTCTTTTCCTTCCTCGACTTTCCCCAACGTCACTTCGGGCTGCCCGATAGCATCCACCTTTTCGTGTTCCAACGCCTTGATATAGGAATGAGAAACGACATGTTCGGCCGTTTCCGCCATGATAGCCTGCTTCCCGAAACGCTGTTCAATCATATTCTTCGGAAGTTTTCCGGGACGAAACCCTGGCGCCTTGACTTCTTTGGCCATGCTCTCCGCCGCGTGCTCGATTTCTCCCTTCCACTCTTCCCAAGGCAAGGAGATAGACATCTCCACTTTGGATTCTGGCAATTTTTTTACGGTTACATTCATAGAGATTTCACTTCACGCCAATTACGCCCCTTTCGGAAACTTGTCCGCGTACATCTGCAAGCCCTTCTTCACCGCGGCATGAGCCGCTTCACGTCCCTCGACGCCAGAAATCACTACGCTTTTCCCCTCGATAGACTTGTAGGTCTCAAGGAAATGCTGAATTTCTTTGATAGTGTGCTTGTTCACATCGGCCAAATCCCGTACTTCTTCCCAACGGGGATCATTTTTTGGGACGGCAATAATTTTGTCATCACCTTCGCCGCCATCGATCATGCGCAGTACCGCGACCGGCCTGGCTTCTACCAATATCCCAGGATACAGCGGGTAGGTAGTAAGCAAAATAACATCAAGCGCGTCTCCGTCTTCCCAGAGTGTCTGCGGCACAAAGCCGTAGTCAAATGGGTAATCCTGAGCGCTTTTCATCGCCCGATCAAGTTTGATAAGACCGGTTTCCTTGTCGATCTCGTATTTGTTTTTCGAACCGTTCGGAATCTCCACAATCATATTGACCACGTTTGGGATATCCTCCCCCGCTCCAACTTCATGCCACAAGTTCATACTCGTTTTATGAAAAATTATTTTTTATTCTTCCTCTGTCGCTTCGGCAGTTTCGGCGACACTCTCTTCAGGGGCCGCCTCTTCCTTATCTGCCGGCGCTTCGCCTCCGCCTGCCACATCGATCTTCCAACCGGTCAGTTTGGCAGCCAGACGCACGTTCTGTCCGCGCTTGCCGATGGCAAGCGACAACTGATCTTCCGGTACAGTCACGACGGCGCGCTTGTCGTCCTCAAAAAGCACGACTCCAAGCACCTTGGCCGGAGACAGGGCGGCGCTGATAAACTTTTCGATATTCTCATTCCATTCGATGATATCAATCTTCTCTCCGCCCAAAGCATCGATAATGGTCTGCACGCGCGTCCCCTTCTGTCCCACGCAAGAACCAATCGGGTCGACGCCTTCTTCGTCGGAAAAAACAGCAATCTTCGTACGGGATCCAGCCTCACGAGCCACTGCCTTGATCTGTACCGTTCCGGTAAAAATCTCCGGCACTTCGAGCGAGAACAGATGGCGCACCATTTCCGGATGGGTACGGGAAAGGAGCAATCCCGGACCCTTGGTATCAGACTCGACCCGGACGAGATACACTTTCACGTGTTGGCCGACCCGATAATTCTCCCCTTCGATTTGCTCAGAAGGAAAGAGGATACCGGTTGACTTGCCGAGATCGACAAACACATTGCGTCCCTCGACGCGCTGTACGGTACCATTGACCACCTGGCCTTCTTTCTCTTTGTACTCATCGAACATGCTCTGGCGCTCCGCTTCGCGGATCCGCTGGATAATCACCTGCTTGGCCGTCTGAGCGGCCACCCGGCCAAATTCTTCGTACGGCGGAAGCGGCAACTCGATCAGATCTCCGAGAGCCGTGCCCTTTTTCAGTTTTTTGGCCTCTGGAAGGAGCATGTCGCGCTCCGGATTAAAACGTGGCAGACGCTCCTCGTCAGCCTCTTCCGCTTCTTTCACGGAAGACGCCTCTTCTGCGATCTCCTCATCCGTTTCTTCCACGAATTCTCGAGTCGTTTCATCCACTACTTCTTTGACCAGGAAAAAACTGGCGCTTTTGGCGACCTCGTCGAACTTGGCATGGATGACCTGACCCTTCTTGCCATAGTCCTTTTTGTAAGCAGCGGCCAATGCCGCTTCCACCACTTCGAGTACCCGTTCCTTGGAAATACCTTTCTCATCAGCAATCTGCATGACGGCACTCCCGAATTCGCCGAGGCGTCCCGAGAGACTTCCCTCATCGGATGTTTCTTCCTCTGTTTCTTCCACTACTTTTTTTCTTGCCATAAAAGTATAAAAAATTATATCTCAAAAAAATTATCAGTCTTGCCGGCTCAGTAACGAAAAAAGCTCGCTATAGAGCGAACCTTCATACCATCCAAGCTATACCCCTACTCTAGAGGAAAAAATCGCTTTTGTCAATCCCACACCTTTTGTACACTCCGGTATACCAGTCTAAAAAAGCCTCAACAAAGCCAATAATCTTGATAAAAATCCTTAGGATTTTCCTTGCGTGCCACTGACATCACATACAAAAGGTGCGGGATTGACTTTTTATCAAAAAAGTGCTATAATAGACAGTTACAGAATTTCCAACCCCTTTTGGGTGCGGAGCTGTAGCCCCGACGTTTTCCCCTCAAAAGGAACCGTCAGGCAAGAACCGCACCTTAACATTCTGCAACAATCGAGGAGATTATCGTGGCAAGCTTCAAAGACCTGCTCGACGTTGGTCTTGACCTCGGGTCCATCGGGCTCGAAATCAAGAATTGGTCCAGGTTTAGTAGCCTGGCCCGTGGAGGACTCTCGTCCTTCCTCGGCAACAACAGGAAGTCTCCTGGTGTTGAAGGGGGCAGCGGACCGACTGAAGTGGCAGAGAATGCCATGCAAGCCGGCGAACTGCAATCCCTCCTCGGCTATCTGACTGCCGTTCACTCCAGTGACGGCAAGAAGGTGACCGAATACCAGGTAGCAACCAAAGACCGTGATCTGTACCCGGCCATCATGAAAGCGATGAAGCCTGGGGCGCGCAAGCTCCTCATGCAGACGCTCGGCGTCCAGACCATCCCGGTCAAGAAACGGCGCGTGGTCGGCTACACCGAACACGAGGTCAACGGCAAGATAGTGCGTTCACCCGACACAGAAGAAACCACGGAAGTGGTCAATCTGGCCGGACCGCAGATCACCGGCGCACTCACATGGTTCGCTCTCCAAGGGGGCGGCACCAAGGAAGTGCGAGTGAAGCGAGTGGTCGAGATGCTCGAAACCTTCGGCATCTTCAATAGCAAGCAAGACGCGCTCAAAGAACTCGGGCTGAAAAGCCCCGAGGAAATCAAGCGCTTCGTTGGCTGGCTCGACACGCATGCTCACGTGGCGGTAGCTGCCCTCACTCTCGGACCCAAGCGGTTGCAAGACTTCTTGGATCATCCGGCGTGCGATCAAGCACTCGCTGCCATCAAGGCCGAGGGCAACCTCGACCGAAAGCGCATCCTTCAGGAAGCGTTTCAGGGATTGCTCGTCGCCGAAAGTGAACGCGTTAACACTGGTCGCAAGACCAACTACAACGCGTTCGCCCAGAAAGGCTGGTCCATCATCGCCTGGATTGCTTTCCTCACGGTAGCAATCACTGGCATCGTCAAATGCAGTTAAGCCCCTAGGGCAAGGAGCAACAACCATGACGTCAATCATTGAGGCCCTGACCCAACTCTTCCTGAGGTGGGGTATCGGGTTTCGCTACGTTCAATGGTGTGTCGCGGGCGTCCTCGGAGGGTACGTGGGACTGGCAGTACTGTCGGTCTTTCTGTCCTCCTGGGGATTCCAGTGGCTCATCTGGATCTTCGTCGCGTTCTACATCTTTGGGGTCATCAACCTGATGACCTCACCCTTCCTCTGGGGAACAGTCGCAGTCGCCGCCTATGGCCGGGGGCAAGTCGGCGGTCAAGAAGGCCTCTCAATCGAAGACGGCATCAAAACCGTTCTAAATTGGGGGACCAAGACGATCGGGTGGACTGCCAAGTTCCTCCTCTTCTATGGCGCAGTGCCGTTCATCTGGACGGCACTCTTCCAAACGAAGGGCTGGGAAGAAGAAAATCTGGTGGCACTTATCCTGCTGCCAACGGTGATCTACTTCACCCTGGTGCGGTGGCCTAACAGCCAGTCGGTGTTCAACATCATCGGCTACGTACTCATTGCGGTGGTTCTGGTAGGCGTGCTCGGCACGATCTACAACACCGTGGAGCGTAGGACGACCGACCCGGCGGCGCAGGCAGTACTCGGCTACCTCGACCAGGTGGGCGGGGTCAACAAGGCCAACGACAAGTTGGTGGCCGAGAGCATCATCTCGAAGCTCAAGGCCAAGCAAGCGCTGACGGCCGACGAAGAAAAGGCCTGGGACATCCTTCGGAAGGAAGCAGAAGCACAAAGCCTCCGACCCGGAAGCCTCAAGCAGAAGGCTGAAGCGTTTGTCGAGAACGCCAAGCCAACCGACAAAAGCTGGTGGAAGGCCCACTGGGTAACGGTGGGTGGCATCGCCCTCGCGATTGCCATCGGTTACTTCTTGTTCGAGAGAATGAGAGGTGCCACCGCAGGTGCAACGCCTGCGGCCGCTCCGACCAGCAAAAAGGGCTGGCTCATTACCCTCGCTGTACTCCTAGCGATAGGAGGGTGGGTTTGGTCGTCGATTGACGACTGGCGCTACGAGCGGACGCTCCCGCTCACCATCCGTGACATGAGCGACCAGCGGCTCTGTGGCATCCGCCCGGGGTCATGGCGCTTCAGTTTTCCCGGTGAACAGCGCCGGGAAAACGATGCCAGAATCGGCCGCAGCCAGGCCGTCGGCATCTTTGTCCGCAGTCAGAACGGCGTAGTCAACCGTTATAGCGTGGTGTCAAACCTCATGGTGAACGACACCTTCTCCGGCAAGGAAGAGGTGACCGTTGGTTCCGACGGCTGCGTGAAAGTCGCCTTTTTCTCCCCAGCGGAGTTCAAGGAGACCGCTGTGGTCCTGGGGGGTGACATCATTAACAACGAGAAGCCGGTAGCCTTTGCCCCAGATGCTCCGGCGCAACCGTACACCACCCTGGTGCGGTTCGCGAACAACTGACGATGTTCGCACACATCAGGCAGCGTCCTGATAACAAACGGGCAGTGAAACTCTCATGTTTCCTGCCCGTCTTTTTTTTGCAAAAAATTATTCTTTCTCCAGATCCTGCTTCACCACTTCGAACTCGTTTTCAATTTCCTTGAGTCGGGTGCGGCTCTCCTTGATGAGGACTGTCCCCTCCTTGATCTTCTCCAGTCCCTTCTCGACATCGACTTCCTCCTGAGTATCGAACCAGGCGATGATATCCTGAACCTTCTTGAGCGATTCACTCAGATTCATTTTCGGCATTTCTTTTGGCATAGATATGGTATTAATGCTCAATCAACTTTTCCACGCGCGCCTCGATTTCCCCCTTGCTCAATTGTATCTTCAGTATATCACCCACCACAAGGGTACCGGCGTCTTTCACGATTTTCTGTCCGCTCTGCACCAAACTGTAGCCCAATTTGAGCACCCGCTTGGGGTCATACTGCCGCAGCAGATCCTCCGCATAGACCAAGCCCTTCTTCGCCTCTTCGATCCTGCGCAGAAAATACTGCTCCATAACTTTCTCAGTCTGACTCAGGTCCGCTCTTTTCTGCCGTACCGACGCCCGAAGTGTCAACAGTCTCTCGGCCAGTTCCCGTTTGAGCGTATCGGCATACTGGAGAAATTCTCCCAGCCTCCCGAGGAGCTCTTCGCTTTCGGTGGTGAGCACGTTTCGTACCGTAGCAAGTTCCCGCTCAAAGAGTATCGGCAGGTGCTGCTCGAAGTGTCGTACCAATCCCCGCGCCTCATCCCAGGGTTCCCGGAGCGTACGCGCCGTCGCGGTCGGGGTCGACACCATCACATCCGCGGCAAGCGCCGCGAGCGTCACGTCTTTCTCGTGGCCCACTCCCAAGAGTGTCGGGATTTTGCAGCTCCCCACCTCTCGTACCAGCGTCTCGTTATTAAACGCCTGCAAGCTTTCCAAACTGCCCCCGCCACGAATCATCACCAGCACGTCATACTGTTCGGAACGGGTATTGAAATAGCGCAGAGCCTCGAGAATTTCCACCACGGCTTTTTTCCCTTCCACGCTTGTCGGATAAAAATCCACCTTCAGTCCCTGAGCACCTAAATTCATAGTGAAGTCCCCGATGGCCGCCCCCTGTTCGGAAGTAATGAGCGCAATACGAGTGGGAAACTTCGGTAACGCCCTCTTTTTTTCTGGTGCGAATATTCCCTCTGTTTCCAGCTTCAATTTTAAAGCATCATACGCCTTCTTGAGCGCCCCCTCACCAAACAATTCGATCATCCCCACCTTAAAAGACAACCGCCCGCTCGGCTTATAGATATCCGGTGCCCCTTCGACGATAATCTCATCGCCGATGGCAAGCTCCACTCCGGAAAGGTTATACTGGTTGCGAAAGATAAGACAAGAAAGCATGCTCTCGTCCTGACTATCCTTGATAGTGAAATACACCACCCGCTCCCTCACATCGACGCTCGACACCTCCCCTTGCACCCGTGCCGCCATCCCCGAAAGCTCGATATTCAACCCATCAAGAAACTGACTCACCGTAAGCGTCTGTTCCTCTAGCGCCTCCTCTTCTTTCCCATCCTCCTCTTCCGGTGAAGCGACCAGAGATTGGAAAAATGCATCGTTCTTACCGTATTTCTGGCTTTCCATTTTTCCTTTTTGACTCCCACCCGCTCCCGCAGATTTTTTTTCTGAAACCTTTTCATTCCCCGCCTGTTCCGCAATCATCCGGAGGAGCACCGCCCCATACTTGGCAAACTTCGCCTCCTTAATCCCCTTGATGGCGAGCATCTCGTCCTTGGTCTGCGGCAAGGCACCCACGAGCGCCTCCAAAACCGTGTTCGACAGAACCCGATAGACTTCCACCCCCTCGATTCGCGCCTGATTGTTGCGCCAATTCCGCAGCTCACTCAGTAATGACATATGTTCCCAATCTCTGTTATTTCGTTCCAGGTGTTATTTTATTCCAAATATTCATCCTCCCCTTATCCAAATCTATCTATCATTTCTTGACGGCCGCACAAAGATGATAGATGAGAAAAAATAAAGAAAAATCAGAGTTTGAAGCGTTTTTTCAATTCCGACTCATTATCAATGTGAGTCGCCTCAATGAAGCGTATATATTGTGCCCCCTGATAATAATCGCTCAACTGTTTCATTTCTTTCATACAGTTGAAAGGGTGAACAAAAACGCTCTCCTGAAGCTTCTGGAATTGTAACCGCTTCAGTTGGGCACGCAGAACATTACGCCATATTCTTTGTTCCTCCGGAATATCAAAAAGCACGATGCGCCATTTTTTGTCCCACTTTTTTGGGCGAGCTATCTCAAAAAGTTCCAGTCGAGCAAGAGAGGCTCTCTTTTTCCCTAAGGCCGTCAGTACCGGCATTATATATTCCCCCTTCCTCTTCATTACGAGCAATTTCTCTTTTTCCAGTTTTTTAAGGGAGCGCGTCAAATTTTGTCTATCAATTTCTTTCCATCCTCGGCCAAACATCTTCAGCACCCGGTATGACTGACGAGGCGAAAACGAAAGTCCCAGAGATAATCCCGTCACCAGAAGCAGAAGTATTTTTTTCTGATTTGATCCAAGCGTGAGCATATTCTTTTTATTTCCTCATTTCTTTCCCTCTCCTCTCTTTTCTTTCATACTATCATATTTGTGCGGTCGTCACAAAGATGATAGATGATATTTTCAAATCCCCTGTCTCTGTCCCGCTCTGTAAAACTCCACGACATACCATGCTCGAGTGATATCGCTCGTCACCGTACCGACAATACGATGCCACTCCCCTGCCGACGGGAGAGAAGCACTCACCTGTAAGAATTAACAGCCTTGTTTGAAAATTGTAAATTGAATATTAAACACTTCTTCTTCATAAGTATACTAAAAAACAGAACTCGTGCTTCTGCCAAAACAAAGAAGCCGCACTTCCAAGAAGAAGAACGGCTTCTGCGGCTCATTCCTAAAAGCCAGGGACTATTTCGCCAGATATTTCTCGATTACCGCGGCGAAACCAGGGAGCGGCTGCGCGCCGACCACCAATTCACCGGTCACGGTACCATCCGAACCCAGAGTACCGACCACGAAGCTTGGAGTGCCGGAAACGCCGGCCTTGCCACCATCAGCGATGTCTTTGGCAATTTCCGCCTTCACCGCGTCGGTGGTCGCACAGGCGTTGACCGTCTTCGGGTTAGCCCCGACTTTAGCAATCAGTTGATCAAGCTTTCCCTCAGGCAATCCCTTACCGTTAGCCTGGGTGTTTTCATACACAGACTTCCCGAAAGCGAAATAGGCGCTGTCACCCTTTTCCTTGCGCACGCACTCAGCGGTCGCGGCCTCCATGGTCGCCTTGGGATCATGAAAGGACAATGGGAAATCACGCGTCACAAGGATAGCCTTGCCAGTCGCGACATACTCCTTGACCAGGGCATCGAACGTTTCAGTATGGAAACGTTTACAAAAGGGACATTCAAAATCAGTAAACTCGACAATAGCCACCTTGGCCTTGGTCTTGTCGCCCATGACGGCGTCGTCATCAAGCGAGGTGACAGCGGTCGTGTCCTTGGCGGTATCTTGAGCCGGCACAGCCGTATCTCCCGCCGCCACACTTTTGGCTGGAACGGCAGCGTTCCGAGGCGCGAGCGTCAATATAGCGCCAGCAATGATAAGGCTCCCCAAAAGAACAGCCCCCGCAACGAGCATAGCTTCTTTGGGAAGACTCTTCTCCTGGGACTGTTTCTGGCAACACTGCCCCTGCTCAGTCACTTCCGGCGCTTCTTTTTCGGAAACGATGTTTTTTTCCATATTATAAAAACTCACTCCTAAAAATTAACTCTTTTCATTCTAGCAAAAAACCAACTCTTACTCAAGGTATCCATCGCTCTCCTTTTTTTTGTCCGTATAGTCGTGATAACGCGCGGCTCCCCAGGCAATAACCTTCGCCAGTGGAGAAAAAATGTTTTTCCAAGCCAGGATTTTGAGCACCACGTACGAAAGAAGAATAAAAGCAGGCATGAGCAGATCCTGTACGCTCGCTCCGTTGGGCCGGAGAAATTTATGAAACAGAGCCAGAACAAGAAGCGGATAGACCAGGGTATGTAAACGCTTCCAATTCTTACCGCCGAGCGACCGCTGCGCTAAATTGTTGGAAGTCAACACAAGCGGCAACGTCAAAGCATAGGCTCCGAAACCGAAGAGGTAGCGAGGACTAATAGAAAAAAAATCTCCCATCAAGTACGGCGTGGTAAGAAAAGAGAACCAATCCGGATCGATCAGGTATCCCACGCCGTGCACGGTCGCCAGGTAGGCCATCAGGATGCCGAGCTCCCTCCTGAGGCCCATCAGTTGAAGCAGAAGACGCGCGCGGAGAAGTTTCGACACCGGACTCAAGAACAGGAGCACCAAAAGCACCACGATGGCATAGGAGCCAAAATCCTTGCGCATCTCCGGGAAAAGAAAACCAAAGAGCGAAAGATGAGCCACGATAAGAATCAGTTTCTTTATGAGGAAGAAATGCTTTGCGAGGAAGGCACTCACTCGGTCGTGAGCCGTAAACAATATTTCAAGGATAGATGTCATTGTCCAGTATGAGTGAGCCGGTAAAAATATAAAAACACCAAGGTCAGGATAATCATCTGGATTACCCCAAGTACGATGATAGTCGAAAGCGGTTTAGTCATGTATCAAGGATAGCTGAAAAGCAGGGAATAATAAAGTCTTGCAAAACTCATCATTCAGCCCTTAGAAGAGATCCTAAAATATGCTACTATAGAAGCAAACCCGGTGACACCACTTCGAATGTTGTATCATAAGGAATCACAGGAAAAAAAGGCCTATTTTCCTGGTTCGAAGTTGTTTCACTGGATAAATCTGAAACAAAAAACATGAACGACCCGATTATCGTGGTTGATAAGCTGCGCATCATCTACAATCAGGGGAAAAGTAACGAAACGCGCGCCCTTGAAGAGACCAATATCACTATCTACCCACAGGAATACGTGATTATCTTCGGTCCGTCCGGTTGCGGCAAGTCGACACTACTCTATTCCATCTCAGGACTGCAGTCGCCGACCTATGGCGACGTGCTTATTCAGGGTACTTCAATCGCCAAAATGACCCGCGCGGAAGAGCTTGAACTCCATCAAAAAAAGCTCGGCATGATTTTTCAAGCCTTCTACCTCATCTCTTCGCTCGACATATTGGACAACGTCTGCCTGCCGAAAGTTTTCCAGGGAGTCGCCACCCGGGAACGGAGACAGGCCGGAATCGGGCTTCTGCGACGATTCGGCATCGTCGAACAATCCAATAAATTCCCCAATCAACTCTCCGGCGGACAGAAGCAGCGTGTCGCCATCGCCCGCTCGCTCATCAACAACCCCGAAATCATCCTGGCTGACGAACCGGTCGGTAACCTCGACAGCGAAAGCGCGGAGAATGTGCTGAAAATCCTGAAGGAACTCAATACGGTCGACAAAAAAACCGTTATCATGGTGACTCATAACCCGGAACATCTGATTTATGCCGACCGAGTCATCCACATGAAAGACGGCCGGGTTATCAAGGAAGAGGTCTTCAAGGAAAAACGTCCGATAGAGGCCAAGAAGAAGCCGGTGCTAGAGGAAAGTCAGGAATCGAACGAACTCAAGATGCTTATGGCGTCATTTAAGAGTCTCCTGCCGCAGCAAGTCGATGTGCTTTTGGTCCCATTCAAGGCCAAGCAGCTTCTTGCTCACCTACTCTCGCAACTTCCTGAGGAACGGCTCAGCATGGCCGAAGCCTTCCTGAAAGAGCTGCTCTTCAAAAATATCGATACGGAAGTCTTCAGAAATCGCCTGGATCTCGACTTCGATGAGGGCGGGGCCGGCTGGAACCGCATGCGAGCCGATTCTTTCGCTGATCGGACAGCAGCTATTCTGGAACAAGTTCAAATCCTCAAGGCCACTCCCAAGTTCGGTGTCATCAGTCTGGAAAAATATCTCAGTAATCTCTTCCATCTCAAATTAAACGACGAACAGAGACTGCGTCTGCAGGCAACGCTGCGGCTCCGTACGGAAAGTAAGATCGGTCAGCTCGAAATGGAGAAACGCCTCGATCAAAAAATAAGCCTCGGCGGTATCGGTCTCCATAAGAGTACGGCCGAGAAATTGGTCCGTGAGATAGAAATCATCATGCTCCTAAAGTACAGCTAGCCTATGCGGTTTTTCGATATCCTCAAATTGTCCATGCGTATGTTTAAGGCTCGCACCATGCGAACTCTCTTGACTATTCTTGGCATGTCGGTCGGTATCGCGGCTATCATCTTCCTCGTCTCGCTCGGCTACGGTCTGCAGCGCACGTTGCTCCAAAAAATCACCACGTCCGATGCCCTGGTCACGCTCGATGTCACTTTGAACGATACCGCCGGAGCCACTGCCCTCGACAACAGCGTCATCGAAACACTGAAAACTATCCCTAACGTCTCTGATGTCATCCCGGTTCTCGAACTCTCCGGCCAAGGGAAGTTCGACGATATCACGCTCGATGTCAATACCGTCAGCTCTTCGGCTGCCCTCCTCAAATCAGAAGGAGTCAAAATCACCTACGGCCGCCTCTTCACCAGCGATGAAGCAAACAAAGTCATCATCACCAAGGCGGTATCCCAGGTCTTCGGCACCGCTCCGGAAGAGATGCTCGGAAAAACCGTCACGCTTACCCTGTTCCAGAACGACGCCACCGGACAAGTGAGTCGCAAGAACTCCTTCTCCCCGAAAGAGGTCTACACCATTGCCGGCATCGCGGACGGCGAAGAAAACATCGTTTATCTGTCGCTCGATTCCCTGGAAGGCTTTCCGCTCACTAATTATACAAAACTCAAAGTAAAGTGTTCTTCGACCCAGGTACTCGATAGCGTGCGTCAGGAAATTGAACAGCGAGGCTTTGCCGCCTCTTCCATATCGGAAACCATCGATCAGGCGAACAAGGTCTTCAATGCCATCCAGCTCGTTCTCATGGTCTTCGGCATGATTGCTCTCATCGTGTCGGCTATCGGTATGTTCAACACCATGACCATCGCGCTTCTGGAACGAACCGAAGAGATCGGTATCATGAAGGCTATCGGCGCCTCGCGCGGCTCGATTTCACTCATGTTCGTCATGGAATCCACCCTGATGGGCTTCCTCGGGGCCTTGGGCGGCGTCATACTCGGAATGATCGAGGGTGAGGTGCTCAACTTTTTCATCAACCTCGTCGCTACCCGTTTCGGCGGAGAATCCGTCGACCTCTTCTACAGTCCGCTCTGGTTCATCATGACCGTCATCGCCTTCGGCGCCTTTGTCGGTTTCATGACCGGCGTCTTCCCGGCCCGCAAGGCATCCTCCATCGATACCCTTGATGCCCTCAGATACAAGTAGTGTAGCTTTTAGCTTCTTAGTACGTGGAACGCAGGGCATTGACGATGACCACCACGTCGATTACTTCCTGGAGAATGGCTCCCTCCAGCACGGGGATAACCCCGAAAAAGGCCAGTACCATACCAAGTGAAGACAGTCCGATGCCGAGAGCAATACTTTGAAGCGCCACGTGGTAAGATCGGCGACCGATATGAATGGCATCACGGATGCTCCAAGCGTCATTCCCCAAAAGCGCCACATCAGCCGCCTCGATTGAGGCACTGTTTTCGTTTCCGGAAAAAACAATCCCCACATCGGCCAGAGCCAACGCCGGCGCGTCATTCACCCCATCCCCAATCATCCCAACCAGTTGCCCCTCTTTCTGATAGCGTTTCAGCAGCGCTACTTTTTTGTCCGGAGTCGATTCGGCATAGATCGGAAGACCGAAGCCGCCGAGCAAACGATCAGCATTGGCCTGCTTGTCACCCGTCAGGATACCGAAAAAATATCCCCGTTCCCGTAAATAATCGAATACCTTGGAAACATCGCCCTTCAACTCGTCATCAAAAAGGAAACGAGCGATTGAAATATTTTCGTGGGTCAGATCAACCGAAAGCCCCCGCGACACGCCCGGTGATTTGACGATGCCGAAGCGACTGCCCGCTATCGTCCCGAAGATACCTTCACCCAGAATCTCTTCAACATCCTGTGCCTCTGGTATCTCGACATGTGAGCGTTCCCCCTGTTCCTTCACCAAGGATCGAGCCAACGGGTGAAAGGAGTGTCGTTCCAGGGCAGCCGCCAAATCAAGCGCCTGATCCTGATCCAAACCCTGATCCAACAATTCGATTTTTTTCAGACGCGGAACGCCCAGGGTAAGCGTGCCCGTTTTGTCGAAGAAAAAGACCTTCGTTTTGGCAAGCAACTCCAGGGCATAGGGACTTTTCACGATGATATTTTTGCGCGCCGCCTTGTTCAATCCGCCGATGAAACTCATCGGAGCGGCGATGAGAAGCGGGCACGGGGTAGCGATGACCAGTACCGCCAAAAAACGATTCCAATCATCGAACAGGAAATAGGCGCCGCCGGAAAGCGCGAGAGCGAAAAGAGAAAACCAGATATTATATTTTTCCGCTAAACGCGCCAGTGGTGACGGATGCTTTTTCCCTTCCTCAACCAATTTCAAAATCTTGCGATAGCTCGAGTGTTCAAAATCTCCCCGCACCTCGAGAGCGAATGCCTCGCCGACATTAATACTTCCGCTCTTCAAAAGCTTCCGTTTTTCGTAGAGCACCGGTTCCATCTCTCCCGTCAGATTGGCTTCATTCAAAAGTGCCTTCTCTGAAACCAGATGTCCGTCGAAAGCAAGCATCTCGTTGGGACGGATAAGCAGTGTATCGCCCGAAGCGACACTCTGAAGCGATACTTCCGTTTCGTGCTCTCCATGCCTGAGCAACACCGTCTTCGGTAGCGCCTCAAAGAGGCCACGCAGCGTCTTTTCGGCTTGTTTGGTACCGTAACTTTCGAGCGCCGCGCTCACGGCTACCATAAGCGCGATAACCGACCCGGCCAGCCACTCATGAAGCAGGAGTGCCGTTACCAGAGTCAGCAGCGCCAAGTAGTCGAGATTCCACTTCCCCATACGGAGCCGCGCGTAGGATTCGACGGCCAGAGTCCACAGACCGATAAGCATGGCCAGTCCGTAGAAATATGGGAAAGAAAGAATGAAGGCACCGAGCATGAGGAATACGAGAAAAATCGGCAGGCGGAACTCGCGACTAAGGACGATGTTTGAGATGCCGATCATACGCTTATGGGAAACTATACTCTTCTCTTGAAAGGCAGCGTCTGTTTCTCTCTCGGACGCAGGGCGGCATCACGCTCGTGATGGCGGAGCTCTTGCTCGTCCACTCGCAGACGGTGTTCGAGCCTGTCGATTACCCGTTCCTCCCGACGTAACTGGCGGAGCAGCCAAAACATCATCGCTCCCAAAATACCGAAAGAAAAGATGACCCCCCCGATGATGTAGAGCAGGGGATTACTGAGCGTACTGACTCCATCACGGAATTCTTCCCAATAAGTATCACGCGATTGCCCGAGCGTCTGCCACTCCTGACATTTGAACCGATAGGACGCGATAGAGCGTTCGACTTGGAAAACATCGTTCGTCCCATTCTCTGCCTCATCGAAAGATGCCAGAGCCGTATCGCAGTGCTTGTTCAAAAATGAGGTGAAACCCTGTCTAAAGAGTCGCCCAAATACCCCCTCCTCCGGCAACACCCTCGCTTCGATGGCTTGTTTGTTGATAATATCGATTGGGATGGCGAAGGCGAAATTATCCCCGGTGGTCCGAGAAAGCTCGTCCGTCTGAAAAGTGACGATGCCAATAACATCACCCTGTTCATCAAAAAGCGGTCCCCCACTCGATCCCTGGGACACCTTGGCATCGGTCTGAAAAATCTGGAAGTTTCCGTCGGACGATTGTTTCACCGCGCTCACGATGCCCCGAGTAAAAGTCGCTTCGGCGGGGTTTGTCCCGTTCAGTTCGGCCGTTGCCGGAAAACCGAGAATGAACACTTTTTTTCCCACCGAGAAATCATCTCCCCTCCCCAGAGAAAGAGCCGGCAGGTGATTCTCTTCTATCTTCAGAAGTGCCACATCACGCTCGTCATCGAGAAAGTTATCGTTCACCGAAATGATTTCGGCCGGAAAACCCGAAGCGATGAGTTCGCCGATAGCCGCCCCCTTGGCACCCGGCCGCAACACCGCCACCTCATGTTTCAGATCGAACTCTCCATTCTCGATGATGTAGTGCACAATCTTTTTCGAGAAATTCTCCCCTCCCTTGTCATCCAAAAAATCCTGCATCTCTTCCTCGCTCAAAAGGAGCGCGTTTTCAAAAATAGCGGCGAGGGCACTTTCGGAAGCCAGGCTAGTCTTGATCGTTTCGAGCGATACGACATGGGCATTGGTGGCAATATACCCGTCGGGGTGGATAATAAAGCCGCTGCCCGTAAGATATTCATCGATGGTAACATCGGTAAAACGATTAGGAATGACCGCTACCAGACGCTGTCGTATATCTATCTTGACGGCTGGAATCCGAGCCGTTCCGGTGACATGTTCGGCAATACGCACCACGCCCGGCTTCACCAAATCCGCCAGCGCTTCTTCGGAAAGTTCCCCTTCCGCCTCTGCCACTCCCGGCATACAAACGACCAGAAAGACCGCTCCAAAAAAGAGTGTTTTCTTGAAAAAGTTCGACACGAGAAAAGAGTGCTTCATGACGTGATTATTTCTTCCAGTATACCATGCTTTTTTGCCTCTTTTCGGCACAACTGACGAATATCGCGGGGAAGAAAATTCCCAAAACATCGGCGGCGCCGTAAAAGAAAAACCTCCCTTTGATAAACTCAGGGAGGTTTTTTGATTCTTGGAAACTATTCTTCAATAATAGTCGCGCTCTGGATGACGACCGGAGTAACCGGACTCGATCCCTCACCGCCCGGCTTGGTCGGAGCGGCCGCAATCGCATCGACGACTTCCAGCCCCGACGTTACCTTGCCGAAAATCACATAGTTCGGCGGAAGCGGATAATCCTGATGCATAATGAAGAACTGACTCCCATTGGTATTGGGACCGGCATTGGCCATGGCAATGGTGCCCCGATCATACGATCCGGTAAACTTCTCATCGGCAAACTGATACCCGGGACCGCCTATACCCGTGCCTTCCGGGTCTCCTCCCTGAATCATAAAACCCGGAATCGTCCGATGAAAAATGGTGCCGTCATAAAACTTCTCTTTCGCGAGAAAGACGAAATTGTTGACGGTGACCGGAGTCTCCTTGGCATTCAGAGCTACGATGATTTCCCCGGCACTGGTGACCAGCGTCGCGGTGTACTTTTTCGTCGTGTCGATAGCCATCGTCGGTTGAGTGGTATACATCTTCTTATTGGTTAACGGTTTAGCTGGTGGTGTCTGTGCTGGCGGCCGCTTGGCAGCTTCGGCACTTTTCTGCGCTGCCTCCTGGGTAGCCTGATCATTTTTCAAAGCGGTCTTTTCCAGATCACTGAAATTCAAACCGTCCTTGATGGCTTTCTCCTGACGCACTTCTTCCGTGGTACATCCCGAAAGCATAAGGGCTCCCGCTATGACTCCGAAAAGCAAAAATTTCTTTGACATACTCGGTATCATTAATGACTTGTTCAGTATAGCGCAGAAAGTGGTCGCTTTCCAGAGGGTGGGTGCTACAGGGGCTTGACTTTTCTCTTTTTTTGCGCTATAATGAATATGTTGAGAAATGAAAAACGGGTGAAGGCGTCCACGTCTACAGCCCGTTTTTTCTTTCTCAACCCCCTCTTTTAACACAGTCTGTAGAGGGCAGACAAAAACTAATACACTAACATACAAACGTATGGAAGAGGTAAAAATGGAGACTCTCGAGTCTCAGGGAGACGGTTGCCCGACCTGCGCCAAGGTGGCTCAGGAATCAACCGACAATGAAGAAGTGTCGATGGCCTTCCTCCTCGCACTCCTTCCGGTGATTACGATCACCTTCTTCGGACAAGTCGGTCTCTTGTAAAAAGAACCACGGCGTCCAAAAACCCCGCTCGCAAGAGTGGGGTTTCTTTTTATTACCTAACGAAGCGAGTGAAGCGAAAACTTGTTTTCGTTTCCGAGCGAGTGCCGGCCCGCTCCGACTCGAATCGAGGCGAGTAAAATCAGGTGGATACCTGTTATTTGTGAATATGCGGCTTTGATAGTCTCCGTTCCAAAAGATAGGCGTAGAGGGCGAAGATGATGAGTCCGGACTTGAGAACGAGAAGCGGAAACCAGGGGTACATCTTTTCGGAATCAAGCGCGTACCAGCCCCACAGGGTGATGAGCGTGTAGAATGCCTCCCACCCCCACTGCGGCTCCGCGACCCGCTCGAACGTGTAGGAAAAATTGAAGACCAGAAGCGCCACGTATGCCAAAAACAGAAACACCCACAACTCACCCGGAAGAACCGGGGCCTGCGAGACGACCACCGAGGCGGCAGTATCATCGATACGGGGTCCGTCTATCTCGGAAATCTTGAGCGGCTCTGAATCGATACTCCCCTGTTCCGAAACGGTCGTCTCATCAAGAAATACCGTATCCACCGGTCCGACCAAAACCAAAGAAAAAACCTCTAAGAGAAGCAGTGCTCCAAGTGCCGCGACGACGGGGTTCTTTTTGAGAGCATGAGTCAGCATCGACATAAGGATAAAATTAGCGATTCACGGAAAGCTCGGCGATAACCACCAGACGCTTCAGGGTCGTGCCGGCCGGCCAGCAGGTCATGAGGGTCAAAGTTCGTTTCTTCGGGTCACCCTTCAGATATTCGACGCTCTCCGGGGCGACAATCTTCTTGTCAATCACCCGATAAACGAATTTCTGCCCCTTGTAGAAGAGATAAATCTCCTCGCCCGGCACCAGTTTATTCAATAGATAGAACAGAGCATTATACCGGTTCGCTTCATAAAAGTCAACTCCCGAGTGGGAGAAAATGAAGACATTGCCCGGTTCGTCAGGATAGCTGGTACCAGCGGCGTGTGCCACTCCTTTGGTGAGCGCTCGCTGATAGACAGTCGAGTCCTGCCAATCGACATCGGCAATGACCTTGGCGTTGGCTCCGATCTTGGGAATAACGATGCCAAAATCCTCATCGACCGGATAGATGACGTCACTTGGTGTATCTTCTCCGTTTTTGACTGCATCCCCTACTTCCTCGCGAGTCAGTACCGGCACATCATCGTGCTTCGGCAACAGCTGATACTTCGCCTCTTCCCATATCACCGGAAAAAAAGTCAGAAAAATAATCAAGGCAGATACCGCTATGAGCGCGATACCTGCCTTTCGTACCAGATCCAGAGAGTTATCTTTACTGAAGAGGTTCATTGTGCTTCCTTTGGTAGGTTTCGTAACCATAGTACCCCAGAGCAAGCGCTATGAGAGCGATCAGAGCCGACCACCACGGATGGCTCGCGATCCAATCAGCAAATCCCCCGGCAGCGTCTCCTGCTGCCTCGGTCATCTCACCGAGGACGGATCCGCTTCCTCCGACAGGCTCGCCTTCTAGAACAGTCTCTTCATTCGTCGTTTCCGCGCCCTCTACCTGTCCTGCTTCCGCGCCAGCACCCGTGCCGGTCACCGCGATAGCGCCGGTCGCTGCCGCACCAGGCGTTTCTACGATAGTCGTCTTCGTTTTCGTCACCGTGTGAGTATCCACATTCACGTCCTTGTCCCCGACGAATCCGGAACCGAAGCCCGAGGCATTGACAGCACGGAGCGCGTAGAAATAATCATTGCTGCAGCCGGGAGCTGCCACCGAGAAAGCGCCGGCGACATCCGATCCGATAGCTTGTTCGACGACAAAGGTCGAAGCATCAGCCGCGAAACTCGTGGAGAGCGAGCGATACAGCTCGACTTTCACCGTCTTGCCGGCATCAGCAGCCGTCGTGAAGGTGATGTTATTCATACAGGAAGCATCGCTCCGGTCATAATTGTATGGCGTCCCCGGGACGGTCGAAACCAGCTTCACATTCACGTGATTGCTTTCTACCGTTTCACTTCCTTCACCGCTCGCGATCGCTTTGACGTAGAATGCATAATCGCCATCAACAGGCATCACGCTTGCGTTCACCTGGCAATTACCAGAACTGCCCCCAGCGGCCAGAGGATACGAAGCGAATGGCAACGTATCACTATTTTTGAAACACTCTACCGTCACAGCCCGACCGAGAATATCGAGCGCGACGAATCCGATCTGGAAATCAGGACTTTGCACCAGCGTTTCCGGCGTCTCGATCTGTACCGAAAGGTTGGCAGCCGCACTGACCGTCTGACCAGATATGAGGAACGATCCCGCGAGGACAGCGAAGAAAAATACTTTCAGCAGAGATTTACGGAGAGAGTACATCAGCATCCACGTCCTCTGCTTGCTCAAGAGGAGCAGGATAAGTCCGCTCAAGAGCATCAGCAAAGCCAAGAGGATGGTATCGGTATTCGCGCCCGTCATCGGCAACGTCGTCGCTGCGCCGAGAACATATTTGGTCTTCTTGACCGTCTTCTCCTTAATCTTGTTCTCATTATCTTCCGGAATCACTACCGTCGCGGGCGTTTCTGCCGTCGCTACCATTACTTGGGTACCGACAAAGTTATCTGAATCCGCAGGGTCATTGGCCACGACCGTACCGCCGCTTTCCGATGTTCCTGTGGCGTAGGCCAAGTCCTTGTAGAGGCCATCATCCTGGCTCCCGCTGATAGTCGCGCGATAAGTGAGCGTCACGGTCTGCCCTGCCGTCATATCGCCCACATTCCACACGCCCGGCGAAGCATATTCGTGGAGGAACGGCGCACCGGTACCCGAGCCTGGCTCATAAGTGAAACCGGCTGGCGGGAGATCGGTCACTGTGACACCCAAGACGTCATTGTCATTGGCAGTCACCCTCAGAGTATAGAGGACAGAGTTTCCCGGCTGTTCGTCACCGACGCTATCGTTAAATTTCTCGATACTCAGTGATGGCTCGGCAAACCGGTTGCCAAAGTTGTATTCGGGTCCAAACGTGGCATTTTGCGTTTCCTCGAAACCATTGGAGTTACCATCAGGCAGCGTCACAGTGTGACAAACAGGAGTCGGCGTTTCATCTTCTTCATCATAATTTACGGGATATGTCTGACTCCAGCCAGCCTGCGGCACTTCGCAGATAGAATATTCGCCGGCAGGTAGGTTCTCGAACCAGTACCAGCCGAAGTGCTCATCGCCGTCGGACGTGTCCATACTTTGTTCACCTTCATCGAACGCCTCATTGCCGTTCTCATCAATGAAAATCGTCCAATCAGGGAGTTTTGGTTCGCACACCTGCGGAGCGTCTATAAGCCTGCTTATGCGCCGCGACAACAGACTCTCATCAGATTGACAGTCATAGCTCCCGTTGCCATTCTGGTCATCCCACTTGAAGCCATGGATAGTCCCTCTCGCCACATTCCACGCCACGCAGTGATAGGTCTCCCCATTTTGCGGGGTATTGAGCCACTCCTCGTTGTCATAATTCACCACATCGTCTCCGCAGTAGAATTCAGCCGTGACGTCATCCACATTGGTATTGCCATTTGTGGTATAGGTGAATGGGATATAGCCAGCTGGCAACACTTCACGAAACTTGAGCCGTTCACCGGTCGGATTGGAGATATCAACGGTCGAACCGAAGGTCGTCCATCCGCTTCCCGCTTCCCCGACATACTCATCACCAGGATTGGAAACTCCGTCATACCCCCACTGGAAAGACCAGTTCGGCTCCAGACGGCACGAAGGGTGGGACGCAACATAGTCTGCGGCAGTCGTCGAGGTGATACCAGCTCCATTGTGCCGGTTAGGCAGGTCTGATTCGTTGGCACAGATGACCTTGGAGGCAGCGATATGGACGGGTGGATTCTTGGTGTTAGTGAAGGTACAGGTAATGGTTTCGCCTGGATCAAGCGACAGAAAGTCGGCGGATTCTTCATCTTCCTGATTGGAAGACACACAAGTGACACTCGTTTGATCCCAGCCGCCGACCGCTTCCTCTGAGACAGAGTATGTGCCAGCCGCCAATACTTGTTCATTCGGCGCAAGCTCGTCCGTCAAATCAAATGAGCTGTAGCCGGTTCCAGTTGTGTTGAAGTGGAAGCTTTGAGGATCCTCACTAGGATCGGTCACCTTGTCCACGATAATCCTGCCCTTCTCCGGTACGTTCCAGCCTACACAGTAGTAGTTGGCCGTGTTTTCGGAAGCATCGATGAAATCATAGTTATCATAATTCTGAACATCATTGTGACAGTAGAATTCGGCACTGACGTTGTTGCCATTCACATCTTCCGGATTGTTTCCGAAAGTAAATGGGGTATACCGATCATCCCATACTTCGCGCATCCACACGCGGGGCGAACTCTTCAGATCAACATCCGTACTTGTCTGACCATTGGCTCCGGTCGGACCGAAAGTGTGCCAGACAGGGTCAAGAGATTCTCCTGTATTGTCACCGGGATTGGGATCGCTTTCATACGCCCATTGAAACTGCCAATCAGCCTTAAAGCTACAGCTCTCGTGTGTCTCCACCCAATCAACAGCGGTCGTAGCGGTCATGTCCGGTCCGCCCAGACCGAAATTTGGAAGATCGGCTTCATCGGTACAGACGATTTTGGTCGCCACAATATGAGCTGTTTCTTGGTTCTTGAAAGTGCACGTTACCGTTTCATCTGATTGGAGACTGATCGCATCAGGAGAGCTCTGGTCATCACAGATAACGTCATCGAGTCGCCAACCAGTCAGCGGCAGTTCCGTCACAGAGTATGTCCCAGGAATGAGGTCACCGCTCTCGTATTGCTCACCATCGGTGAGTGAGAAATTATCTTGGCTCCAACTCGGGTTAAAGACAAAACCTTGCTCGCTCCCAGCGGGGTCAGTTTGT
This sequence comes from uncultured Bdellovibrionales bacterium, assembly GCA_964488025.1. Taxonomy (GTDB): domain Bacteria; phylum Patescibacteriota; class Minisyncoccia; order Moranbacterales; family UBA1568; genus UBA1568. The sequence continues at coordinate 22,267 of CAZATJ010000006.1, read as the reverse complement.
TTTTTGATGATAATCTTTCCCTGCTTCGCCACATTCCACGCCACGCAGTGATAGGTCTCCCCATTTTGCGGGGTATTGAGCCACTCCTCGTTGTCATAATTCACCACATCGTCTCCGCAGTAGAATTCAGCCGTGACGTCATCCACATTGGTATTGCCATTTGTGGTATAGGTGAATGGGATATAGCCAGCTGGCAACACTTCACGAAACTTGAGCCGTTCACCGGTCGGATTGGAGATATCAACGGTCGAACCGAAGGTCGTCCATCCGCTTCCCGCTTCCCCGACATACTCATCACCAGGATTGGAAACTCCGTCATACCCCCACTGGAAAGACCAGTTCGGCTCCAGACGGCACGAAGGGTGGGACGCAACATAGTCTGCGGCAGTCGTCGAGGTGATACCAGCTCCATTGTGCCGGTTAGGCAGGTCTGATTCGTTGGCACAGATGACCTTGGAGGCAGCGATATGGACGGGTGGATTCTTGGTGTTAGTGAAGGTACAGGTAATGGTTTCGCCTGGATCAAGCGACAGAAAGTCGGCGGATTCTTCATCTTCCTGGCTGCTGACACACTCCACCGACGTGATATAGAGTGGGTCGGGTTCTTCGGTCACCGCATATGTGGCGGCAGGAAGTACATAGCTGTCGCTGACACCCCCATCGCCGAGTGCAAACCCGATCGACTTAATGAGGTCGCCCGTGATACTAAAGTCAAACGTGGCATCCCCATCCGGTACGACGTCCTTTTCTACGATGATGCGGCCAGTCTGATAATTGCCAATGAAACAATCCACCGTCTCGCCCGCATTGACATACACGAAGTATTCATCGTCCTCGATCATGCCGGCATTGTTTTCTCCATAAAAACAACTGATACCAGACTGAACCCATCCCTCTCGCAACGTCTCACTCAGTGGGTACTCGCCGGGCAGGACATTACCAAAAGTCACCTCTCCGTCTTCGCCGGTCGTCTGGGTCGCCTCTCCTAATATGATCTCCCACTCAGGAAGCGTGGCTTCTCCCTCATCGAAGACACCATCAGCGTCGGCGTCGAGATATTTGGTGACATTAACCGTCCCAAGACGGGTGTTGGTGAAGGTGCAGGTGACATTTTCACCGGTAGACAGATCAAAGGCGATGGCACTGCTGTCCGACTCGAAAGATCGATCATTGCCGGTACACGCGATACTCGCCAGGTTCCACCCGGCAGCATCTCCTTCCGTCACAGTATACGCCCCAGGGAAAAGACCGGAAAATGTCTGCGTATTTGAAAGGGTATTACTGTTATCTCCATCATCATCGAGAGAGAAAGTAGCCAGACCATCCCCCGTTGTCGTGAAGATAAAGTCCTGCTCACTAGTAGGCTCAGCGTTTTTCACGATAGTGATGGAGCCTTTATCTACGGCGTTACTAAAGGTACACACGGTCGGATTTCCAGTCGCTACCTCAGCGGTTGCGCCGAGTGTCTCCCCTACCTGTGCGCAGCCTGTTCCAGTCACGTTCGTAACGCTGTATGAAGCCAGGCCAATCTCTGTCAGCGTGTGCTGTCCGGGCGTTACTTGGCCGAAGTCCGCTACACCACTCGCATCTGCTTGAACAATTGGTCCATCGCCATCAAGTTGGAAACTCCACTGCGTCAGATCAGACTGATCATCCACTACCTTGACCGCTTTCAGTCCGCCTGTCGTTGCACAGTCGTTATTCCAAACAGCTTGACCGGCTGCATCCCAGTTCTGGCCTGCGGGGAGGTAGAACGACACCGGAGGGATGATATCCTCTCCATTTTGGTGACCAATACCCACATGGCCCGCCAACTGACCCGATGTATTCGGAGTTTCCAAATTGTATGGGTTATTCTGACTACTGGTGGCATGGCAAATCTGCGTTGGTGTATATGGAGGAGCAATCACTGTAAAATCATCGGAGACATCAGTATGAGTACCAGTACAGTTTGAGGTTGCATACTCCCTGAGCTCAGCTGCCCAACTACCAGAAACAGCATCAAGGGACAGGCTGTGTGAATCCGTCAAAGTCGTCACGCCTGAGGCAGGGTTAAAACAGGTATTCAAGTAAATGCGATTCCCAGAAGGTGGATCCAGGGCAATTCGATAATATTTTTCATCATTCAATCCTTCTCCCTTGACGTAAATAGTCTCCCCGGGGGCATATTCGCTCTCTGCCACCGAAAAGAGCGCATCAGCATAGGTAGTGACAGTGGTGATGAAAGTCGTAAAGTGATCCAGATCGCTCACGATAACTGAATCAGCTGACTGTTTCACATCGTCCTCATCGACGGCCTTGAGCTCGCTCTCGATTACATTGTTTGCGACCACTTCTTCCGCACTCTGCTCGATATATTTCACTTCTGCCCCATCTACCTCGGACTTGGGAAGCGAGAGATCATACTTGAAATCGCCATTGTCCATCCCCTTGGTCGTGATGTCATAAGCGTATTCGCTTGCCGCCTCCGTACCGTCCGGTAGATCGATATCATCAGTGTTGATGCGCCCAATCTTGAGTGGGGCACGCTTGGACTCGTCTTTCGGGAGACACGTAAAAGTCACCTTGACGTCCTTGTCCAAGGGAAATGCGTATTCAACGCCAAGCTGTACTTTTTCCTTTGTTTCAGCTTTATCTTGGTCTTCATTCACCGTCCAATCATCAGCCGAACTCGTCTTTACGTCCGCTCCGTCAGAGAGGCAGATTTGACCGCTCATATCCTCGACGGGAGTGGATTCTTCGGCCGGAACAATCGTTTCGGTGCTAGCAGAAACATCGGTCGGGGTATCGATCGTGATCTCTTCAGCCACCGAAGGAACCACTTCCGGCTCGGTCACAACTATCGGCGTTATATCTTCTACAGCCGGATCATTTCCTTCGACAAACTCAGGGTTTTCAACTTCCACAGGCGCGACCACTTCTTCTTCGACAACCGGCGTCACCTCCTCTACCGGATCAACAGCCGGCGCAGTTTCTTCAACGACAGAAACCGTCGGGTCAACACTCTGGGCAAGGGCAACATTCCATATACCCACCGATCCCACTGGCTGGAACACCAGCCCCAAAATAACGATTGTATTAAAAAACTTTGGTATGAACGTCAACACTGCCCGCCTCACCCCTCTTCTGAACGTCTTCATAAAGTAAAACTAAGAATAAAAGTCAAAAAAAATAGAATCAAGGAGGAAGGAACCCAAACAACTCTCATAACATCCGTACCAGCACTGACTTACAAAACTACAGTTTTTACCTCAGAAAATTTTTACTTTTTCGCTTATTTAGGGAGTTTCTCGAAAATGAGCGACTTCCCTATTTCTTAATATTATAGCATATACCCATCATATTTTTTGTCAACAAAAAAAATTCTGTCAACTCCATTTTAGTGGACAACTTTTCTCCCTATTTTTTCCATTCAAAATAGAATAAAGGCTTTCATGAAGCCAAAACAGCCCCATTGAGGGCTGTTTTGGATCGACCTTTGTTGCAAATTTACTGCTGTTTCCCTGCTTTCTCGTTAGCCTGTACATAGCTCACGCACTGGCCTTGATTCTTGAAGACAGGGTTATTGAACGTTTTCCAGCCATCTTTCTTGCACTGACCAGCCACTGTGGGCGGTCCGACCGGAGTAGAAGAAATCAGGCTAAGATTATCAATCACGAAACCGTTACCAGTGGTTGCTGGCGCGGCTGAACCACCCGTGCGGAACAGGATGGAATCTACCGTACGTGTCGGATTGCCCTCGCAATAGTTGAAGTATCCTTCCCAGCTGGTGCCGGTGTGACTAAGCACTCCATCGACGTACACTTTCACTACATCGTTATTTGACCCATCCAATAGGTCCATCACGACTTTGATAGTATGGGGCATTGTTCGATCCAAACCTGTCGCTACAGGACTCAGCACGAAGTTGTCGCCAGTGACACAGGTACCAGCCGCTTCGACAGCGCCGTCCTGATAATCGTAGAAATTTACTGCAAGACCGGCTGGAGTGTCAGTCATTTGAATCCAACTCATCCGAGCACCATCACCGCGATCAGGACTCGCGACGACAGAGAGGCCGGGCTGTTCAGCCCCTGGTACCGTAGAAGCGAAATCCCATTGTGCCTCCAAACGAGTTTGGCGCGTTCCGCCAGATAAACCGCCGTCTTCAGCGAGAAATTCACCTGTTTCATCAATTAAGGACTTGGAAAACGTCTGGTCACCGAAACAGCCGCTCGTGACCGCGTTCGACATGCGTAACGACTGGAGGCCAAAGGCCAGATAACCATACGTATTCGCTGCCAGCTGGTGATCATATACCGCACAGCCTGACCCTGCCGCCCCAAGACTGCTCCAGCCATCTATTCCGTTGATCGTACCAAGTGGAGCGTATGGCGGATTCTCAAAATCAATATTGAGCGTATCAGCGCTAACGGGCAGTACCCCCCCCAGCACGAAAGCCAAGGCGAGCGCCGGCAATAAAAGGAATTTTTTCATAAATATTTTCTTACATATTATTTCGATATCTCGAAATGCGAGTTCGACCGAAGGGGATCAAGTATCCTTCTCGCACTATTTCACGAAAGCACCCTACATCCTTAGTATACACCCTCCTATTTCCCCCTTTCTCCGATGTCAAGTAGGTAAACAAAAAAAACAAGGTAGTATGCCTTGTTTTCCCTATTGTTCAAATTATGCTTTTGTAAAGCCCTTTTACTGTAAATACTCGAGAATACGGAATTTCCAGTCTTTCTGCTCCTTGACCAATATGACTTTGAGCTCCTGCTGATCAGCGGCGAGTTTTTGCTGTTGTCCGATGTAACCTGGTGCGCTTATATGCATTTCCTCTGCTTCGGACAACCGATATGACAGAGCAAAGTGTCCGTGTTCATCTGTAATCACTGACTTTCCATCGAGACGTACCTGAGCACCGCTTATGGACTTGCCGAGCTCATCCCGTACGAAACCATAGACGACGTTTGGTTTGAAATAATCAGTCAATGTCGTTACCGCCTGATGCGGCACACCCTGGCTACTCCAGAGTTCTGTTGATCCGCCGACAGAGAGCCAATAACTCACTCCTTCTACATCTGGCGACGTTTCCAACAATTCCAGCGCCCGAGCGATCCACTGTTGCTGTCCCGCCTCAGAGAGAGCGCCATGAATATCCGGGATAGGTGCGCCAAATTCGCCCAAAATTACTTTTCCGCCGCTATTCTTGGCGATAGCTTCGATGTCTTTGACCAATTGCTCCGGAGTTTTGACATAATGATCTATCGTCACGATTCCTCCGAGCGCTTTCGTCGTCTCCTTATCCATCACAAGGCGCGCCACATCTCCGTTCATAGAAAAAAGGTTGGCGCGCACATTTTTGTTTATTTTTTTGAAAGATCCCTGCATCGCCCCGTACTCCGCAATGAGAAACTTCCGATATCCGATAACATCCCCCGTCTGACGAGGATCGCCCGTTCCGCCATTTTCACATTCTGGACAAGCAGAAAATGCATCTCCGTCTTGGAACAGATCCGGATGCGCCAGGATGAAAGTCTCTGTTTTTTTCAAATGCTCTTCGCGGCTGATAGATGGGTATTCGAACCACTTCTCCCAACCCGAGAAATTGCCCCGAAACCAGACTTTGAGCCCATGCGTACGGGCAGCACCTACCCAACGCCTGAGAAACGGCACGAATTCCTCATCATAGGGTGTGGCGATAGCGACGTGTGTCGCCCCCGTATCGGCAATCGCTTTCACCTGACGCGCGATCACGGTATCGAAACTCGCATCACGCAGTTTCTCACGGGCAATATCACGGGAATACTTCATCGTGTCGATAGACTGGAAATTCCAGAGAGTCTTCTTTGGAGCCGGATAGTAGACCGCTTTCTCTGACGTGAGATTTTGCGAAGCCCACAACAAAGCTCCCCCACCGAGAAGGATAGCTGTTATTACAAGAATAAAAAGAAAACGCATACGAAGACAAAAAATATTCTCCTCTCCAATGGTAGCAGTTTAGAGCCAAGAGACCAAAGATGCTACAAACCCCACTTCTGACGGAGAATAGGCTCGGTAATCAGATCTGGGAGATACTCCGGCTTCAGCTCGTAAATATCCGCAAATGGATAATGATCCACCAGCTGGAAGCGCTGGAATCCCGGATTGTCCTGCATCGCTCTCCATGTCGAATCATCACTCGAATTGGTGCGCACGACGATATAGCGTACCCATCGGTCGGGATTGATGAGCGCCGTATCATAATACACGCCCGACCCTTCGTGGATGAATCGCTTCATCGGCAGTCCGGAAGAGAAAATGATCGAGTCGTGGGAAGCAGCAGATATGAGGATGAAACCTTTTTCTTTCCCGGCATGCTGATTGAGCCAGCTCGATATCTCTGTCACGTTCTTCTGACTGGATCCGACCTGGGCATCATCGATAGTCACGGCATCATAGCTCGCGAAAGAAAAGAACGTGACAAAGGCGAGCAACCCGATGATGACGAAACGGAGCGGCTGGAAACGATGGATCAGATAGCCGATGAAAATAGCAAAAGACGGCATCATCATAATGCCATAACGCACATTGAACCAGGTATCTCCGGAAAGTCCCTGGATATAGAGCACGGAGTGCCCAAGATAGAGCGCCAGGATATTGAAAAGGAGCGGCGCCATCAGGAGCACTGACGCGACCCGCACGCCTGAAGATATTTTCCTATTGAACCACAACGCCAGTGCGCCCAGCAATCCGAGTACCATCGTGAAAGCGCCGACATTGTAGGCCATCGCATAGAAATAGACCTTGGCCGAAGGCAGCCAGTACCCCTTGGTCGGAAGCACGCCAGCGCCTTCCAGCTGAAGCTGCTGCGAATGAGCTGAATACGGCCCGAAAGCGAAATAGAGAGGATCTTTGAAAATAAGGGCGTTCCAAAGAAGCCACAGCACCACTCCCAAACCTGCCAACGTGCAAAAAAGGATCACTACCCCCTCCGTCGCCTTGTATCCCCTCGTCTTCCATACATGTCCGACGATCAGTACGGTTGCGAAGAAGAACAAAAACCAGCCATCATAGCGCACCAGCGTAGAGAGCATTATCCAAAACGCCGACTGCACGAGGTAAATGATATCGCCCCTCTTGTACCAAAGAAGAAAATAATAGCAGCCGGCCGTCATCGTGCCGAGCAGCATAAGCTCGGTCATCGCCGTCGACTGGAGATAGAGGATATTGATATTAACGACAAAAAGAGCGACACCGGTCATCCGTCCCAATACACCGACACCGAGTTCTTTCAAAAAAAGATTGATGAGCACTCCCGTGCCAACGAAGGCCAGCATAGACCACATCGCACCGGCCAACCCCGAGTGCCACATCCAGTCGTTCCAGATACCGACCGCCATCAGGATATGCGTGAGCGGAAGCCAGACGGATCCGAGCTGGGCCGCTCCAGGATTGAGCCCTTCTACCACACGCCGCCCGATATCGAGATGCGAGCGCGCATCGTTGTAGGCCAGTCCCAAGCCGTTCATATAGAAATAATAGAAGGCGTAGATCGCAATACCCGAAAGAATAGCGGCAATAATGAGTGTCACATGACACTCAATAAAATTTTGAATAACATCCAGAGTTTTTTGGTGTACTGAGAATCGGATGCTCATTTTATCTGTCCTTTCTTTCATCATACTTTTTCCTTTCTACTTACAAACCAAAGTACCAAAAGCAATATTCCAGCCATAACCATAATCAGCGAGGTCACGAAAGTATAGTACTGTGGGGCAGTCATATAGTTTCGGGCAAAAGTATTGTACACAAATGACTTCGAGCCTTGTTCATGGAGATAGTCGCGGCTCCTCTCGAAATCATATTTCTGGGTCTTGCCTGTTACTTTTTCAAGTGCCAAGACTTCAACTTGAGGAGGAATGGTACTGGTTCCCAAGGCACCAAGCGCATTGATCTTCACAGAATAGGTAAAAAGAATGGAGAATACGACAAGGAAGAGAATGTTCCTACGCCAGTGAGTGAGGGCTGCACCAAGTCCGATACAAAGGAGTGCGTAGGTCGGAATGAGGTAACGAGAACCAAACGCCCAACCGCCCCAAGGATCCCCCCACATGGAGTAGAGCAGAATATTCGCTCCAATGCTCGCAATAATTACCGTGGTTATGCCAGCGTGAAGTCGGAAAAGGAAAATAAGGCCGAAAATCCCTAAAAGAACAACGGGCGCGAACCACAGTATCCCTCGATCAGCGCTGATGAGATGCACATAGAAACCATTCCATAGGTTTCTTGTTTGAAAAAGCCCGACAGCGGTTTTCTCAGTATCTTTCGCCCTCTCCCTAATATCCTGATCAGCCAAGATAACGACAGACAACGTTTGCTCGTCAGCTGGAATCTCAAGCGTGTTATCGTTGACCGACAGAACTCTCTTGAGAGTTCCTGAAAGTTGCAAAGCATCCCCATTTGAACTCTGATTAAACCAAGCAAAGAAAGCTAACGGGACAATCATCATCAAAAAAGTAAGCATATACGCTGGACGTATAGTGAATCGCAACTCACTATCATCCTTTTTTAGTAATACAATTCTTCCGAGCGCATAGACGCCGATGGGAAACATAAAAAAAAGATTGGGATTATCTGTCACTACTGAAAGAGCACAAAAAAGCCATACGAGTGAAAGTGACCACCAATTATTCCAACGAATAATAAGGTAAAGACTAGAAAGCAAAAGGAAGACCGAAAAATGGTGCTGGGAAAGAGAGACGGCATAAGCGAACGCTGGAGTGGCAAATAGAAAAACTAACCCGGCAAGTCCTGCAGCCAATGGTTTCGATCCTAAACGCTTGGCGATTGCGTAGATAAGAAGAGTGTTCATAAGGGCAACTACGGCCACTACAGCGAAGGTACCAACCTGTGAAGCATCAAGATGCTTTCCTATGATGTATCCCGGCATGACTAAAAATGAAGTACCCGGGGCAAAAAGAGAGACGTATTCGCCCTTTTCTGTCACAGCCAGATCGGGAGTAGCGAATTGAGCGGTTTGTCTGGAAAACTGCAACGAATGATCCTCAAGAAATGAATACACCAATGCATACCTCCCACGATCATTAGAAGACTCAAATGGTCCGTTCCCCTGCCACTCTGGAGACATCAAGATATCCATATTTGGATTTCCCGGAAGACCGCGCACTGAAAGAACGAGTACACTGAAAACCAAGAAGGAGAAAAAAATGAGGGCTATCTTTGATTGGGACATACTGGTCATAGTAGTAACTGCTAGTGTTTAGAAGAGACTTTCAGCTGCTTGGTCGAATACGCCGGTACGGGGAGGATATCGAAATGATGCCGCCTGACACTCAAGATGCGATTCAAAAATAACTCTATCAGATACGCGCCAGTCCAGAGAGACGTACGCAGGAAAGCCAGCAGAATATGCTTGGTAATCAATAATTTTGGCAGGGTATACTCTAGAACCAGTGTACGCCTGTCAAAATATTTCTCAAGCGCTTTCTTCCCAGAAAGATATTTTTCCACCTGTTTTTTCCGATCAGAGAATGTCGCTGCATTACGCGAATAGAAAGACGCCTCGGGAACCCGCTCCAATGCTAACCCGCGTTGCCGGAGCCGCATATACAGATATGCATCCTCTGGCACATCTGTCGGCCAATACACCTGTTCTGTGAAGGCACGGGCAAGCGCCCTGCCCGAATGCCCATGACAGACATAGATATTCAATCCAGATTTCCACTCTGCGAATATTCCCTGCTTCAGCCTTGATCCGCAGTAGAGTACGCGCTCAAAAAAAGAAATCGGCTCTATACTGCGTGAAGATCCTACGACCATACTCACGGGGGCAGACATATCTGGCGAGAGAAAAGGCGCTACCAGCTTCTCCAGTGTATCACTCTTCGCCGGCAACGTATCCGCCTCGAGCAAAATCAAAATTTCACCGCGATATGACCGGGCGATATCGTTCTGACGGGTTTGTTGCCCGAGACGTTCCTTGTTTTCAATAACTTTGATAAGAGGATGGGCGAAAGAGCGCGCAAGTGCCGCCGTTCCATCATCGCATCCATCGCATACGACTATGATTTCCTCCAAAGAAAAACATCCCTGCTTCTGTTCAAGCAATGCCATAAGCAACTCGCGTATATTGCGAGCTTCATTATAAGCCGGTATACCGATAGAGATACGTAATTGTTCGTTCATATGCAAAGATTGACTATCATTTTATGCCAAGGAGTCTATTGACTGTTCTTGGTGCCAGAATACGCTTCACAACCATTCGGAAAGTAATAGCAAGCCACGTTATCATTCCGCGAAAATCTTCGAGTGTATGCGAACTATCGACTCCTATTCTTGGAAGCATCAGCGGATCCGACTTTGGATCTAGATGATTGTCATCCATAGTGAAAGCCATCTTATATCCAGCCTGGCGTACGTTCTCTATAAGAGTCAATGAATAATACCCTCGTGGATATGCGAAATATGACACAGGACCTCCTGTTACAGATTCCAAGCGCGCTTTGGCATCAACGACTTCATAGGGAATGGCGTCTTCTGAAATTTGCGAGAAATCCGGGTGGGTCGCACTATGACATCCGACTTCCCAACCGCTGGTACGAAGCGAGCGGATATCATCTGCTGAAAGAAACTCTTTGCCCGGAGCGGTTTCCGAAAGAATAGCTCGATCAGAATCAGATAAGACGAAAACAGTAGGGAAAATCCCTTTCTCATACAGCCAGTCCTTTACTGTAAAAATATCCTTATATCCATCATCAAATGTAATAGCCACGGAAGGTTTTCTTAGTATCAGTCCGTCACCGATAATTTTATCGATATCTCTTAATGTCAAAAATTCGAAGCCACTTTGTATAAGCCATTCAATCTGCTTTTTGAATTTCTCCTGACTGACGTTAAAGCGCCAACTGTCTGAAGCGATGCTGTGATAGCATAAAACAATGGCCCGCGCCTTGCGTGTACCAAACCGCCCTATGACGGAATCCATGACTGCAAAAAAGGCGTAAATTATGCGCCGTACTGCAAGAGTCATCCTTGATGTAGCATCAGTATTGCTCATATGCCTTTGTTTCTTCGCAAATCCTTAGAGCTTTTCGATATTAGCCACAAATTAGACGCTGATGTGCTGAATAGGGATTTGATATGCACGACAGAGACAATGACAACATACAGTAATATATACAAAGCAAATTTAATTCCCGAGGAAAAAAACAGCCTGACGGCCGGCCATAATGGTAATTTGTATTCACGCTTAATCGTATTGATATCAAAATCCGCGTAAAACTGTTCTCTGGAATGGGCAAATCGCTCGCTCTGCAAGATGTGATCATGAAGGGTTTCTGGCAGCTTATTCATGACGACAGCGTCCTTCGCATACGCATACGTAAATCCGTTCGTAATACAAACGAAATACGAGTATGCATCTTCTCCTACCTTATCGGGAAATCGCAACTGGGAATAAAGCCTGCGTGATATTGCGCGCGCTGCACCAGAACAAGTATATACATTGTGTCCTCCGCAATATCCTTCAAAAAGAGCGGTTTTCAATCGCATACTAGCCTCAAGAACCTTTTCAATGAATGTTTCTGCTGCTACTGGAACGACTTTCGTACCAACTAGATCGGCCTTTCCGTTCATAATCGGACGAACGATATTCGCAACAAATGATTCTCCTCTAAGGGCAACATCGGCATCAAGTATCACCACGATATCTGAAGATGTCGCTGCCAGTATTTCACTTACCCGGGCTGTTTTCCCTTTCCGATCAGGATACGCCGTGACTTGGATACGCGGATCCACAATCGTCCGGACAAGCTCCGTTGTCCGATCAGAGCTCCCATCTGAAATGATGAAGATTTTTTCTATCACGAAACGATCTTCTTTTTGACAAAGAATATCATCAAGAAGATAGGCTATGTTCGCCTCTTCATTGTAAGCGGATATCCCGATGGTAATTGTCTGGATTTGATCGTTCATCTGATGTGAAATTCCCTCTGATAAAATATCATGGCCGCATTGCCATCCTTTCATTTTTTTAGTATCTGCTTTTGTTTTTCATAGTAACGCTGAATCGGACCGTCAGGAAGTTCTACATCGCTCCAGAATATCGGCTCGTCTTTCTTCTTAGAAACCGTGAATCGGGTTCGGGAAGGCGCTTCTGTAGAATCCAATACTCCTTGCGGGATCTGATTATCCGCGTCTGCCTCATGAGCAGCCGATACTATGCCGTATACGGCATCATTACCGATGCCATGCTTGATTTCAGTTCCCACTTCAAGATCTTTCTTCGCGTAGGCATACACGTCATTCACACGACCGTGACGCTGGGTCAAGACAGCTTTGTTATACAGAGCGGCCAATGCGATAGCGCGAGTCGTTTCCAAATGACACAAATGATATGGTCGGTAGAAAAGATAATACGGGTGCTTGGATATCACTTTGTAATACCACAGATAATGTTTCTGAAACTCATCATCGCACTTACCGACAACGTACACGCCGCCACCTGGCCGCGCTCCAAGGATATAATCAACACGCCCTTTGTTTTGATACGCGTCAAAGTCAAAGAGATTGATAGCCTCCTCAATAGTCTGACATTTCGGCCCTTCCATACCGGGAATGAGGGGGGTCAGATTGTATTCGTTCCCAATAATTGCCATCTCGATGTTGAGCTTACTTCCATCAGTATAAGCGCAGCATTGATCTAAGCTGAGTTTCCTGATCTCAGCCTCGTGCGCCAACGACTCCGGTGTTGCATAGCGATTGAGAAAACCCTTGATATTTCCAGCCTGCATGATGTCGAATCCCCACATTTCAATTTCTTCCATCATACGAGCCAAAACCCCGTGCTGATCCCCTGCATCACTCGTCACTACTACCCCTTGCTTGGCCGCTTCGTGCTGGAGAAGCGGACCTAAGATAAGATCAACTTCGGCATTCATAAGCACGACGTGAGCCTTGCGCTCGATTGCAGCGAGACAATATTCTGCAGCCGCTCCGATAGCATTCGTACTTTCTACAAAAACATCGAGTGGGATACTCCTGTCTTGCAATACCGCGAGGGTATCAGTCCCCACAACACATTCTTTGCCGTAGACTTCTTTCGCCTTTTGAGCCGCCGCCTGATTGAGATCAGTGATGAAAGACAGGCGCATACCCGGTGTTTTCCCGATCTGCCAAGCAATACCTAAGCCCATAGCTCCGGCTCCCGCCAAGCCGACATTAATATAGCGTCCTTCTGCTTCTCGTTTTTTGAGTTCTTCTAACATAATTATGTGTACAAATAAATTAGATCTCTTTCGTCGATATGTCAGTTTCCCAGAATCGTTTCGCAGACAGGAAGGAATTTTTATGAAGCTTCGCGTATATTTTCAGTCCAACATAGAACACCATCAAAACAGGGTGTCGTAAAAATTCCTTCATAGCACATGAGAGGAGGACGACAGGCGGGATCTGATATTCTTTCTTTAGGTTTCTCCTCAGATGTCGTTCTGCTGCCTTGTATGAAGATTCAAACTTTTTGTTCTGATTAATATGCTCTTGAATCTTTTGAGGGCTTTTGTTATAAACTACAGCACTCGGAAGGGAGAGGAATTTTCCTCCATTGGCTTTGTTCTCGAAATAAAAATAGGAATCGGAACTAATAATCCCCTCTGGAACTTCCAATTTTTTCACCATACCAGATCGAAAGGCTAGACATCGGCCGTTTGCCAAAAGGTAATTATCTCCATGTTCCCATGCATCTCCGATACAGTGAACGATGTATACACCGATTTCAATGACTCTTTCTATAAATTTTTTGGCTGGTATGGGAAATATACGAGCACCAATCATAGTAATGTCTGGATGGGTACGGAAAGCATGTAAAATTTCTGAAAGTGCCTTGGGATCAAAAATGATGTCATCCTGAGTAAAAACCAAGACCTCAGTATCGCACAAACCTATCATTTGATTCAGTCTTGCTACCTGTCCTCCCCGTTCTTTACTTTCAATCACTTCAACTCCCCAATCTATTAATTGTTTCTCTATATCTTTTTGAAGCGGATTTCCGTCAACGCAAACAATTAAGCGAAATGGCCCGACTCCCACTGAAGCCAGAACACTATTTACTGCTTTCAAAAGTCCTCGGCCTCCGTAATAAGTAGGGATTCCGACAGTGGCTGTGGGAAGAGAATATTCCATAAGGGGTTGTCTTAATTATTCATTATTGATGACCGAGAGGAATTTGACACTGCTTGCCTGCCAATCGAAATTACTTGCCCAAGTACGCCCAGCCAGAGCCATAGTCTCACGTAATTTTGTGTCTCGGATAATCATCAGGATGCTTTCCGCAAATGCTTTCGTATCTCCGTATTCCACCAGATAGCCGGTATCCGCATTTTTCACCGAGTCGCGCAGCCCTGGGATGTCGGAAGCGATGACTGGGGTACCGCAGGCATTGGCCTCGATCACCACTATCCCCCAGCCCTCCATAAAGGACGGGTTCACCACGACCCACGCGCTCTGCAACAGCGTGATCTTTTCTTCTTCGGTCACTTTCCCGGGGAAAACTACTTGCTCATCATTCAAGCGCAATTCTCGAGCCAGATGTTTCAGGTGCTTCTCTTCCTCGCCGCTTCCCGCGATGATGAGCTTCGCTTCAGGCCGCTCCTTGATAACCATCTGGAAGGCGCGGATCAGGACATCGACTGATTTGTAGGCTTTGAGCCTGCCGAGATAGAGAATCGTCGGATGCGCCGTTTTCTGGCCGGCATCCAGGCGGCTCAAGTGCACGCCGGGATGAACGATGTCGATACCGCTTTTCCCCAAACCGATTTCCTGCATTTCTTGCTTGCTTGATTCGGATACCGTGATAAATTTCACCTTCCGGTACACAAGCGGCATCAGGTCTTTTTCTAAAAATTTCGCGAAGGCTGCCAATGGTCGGGGCAGCGAGCGTTGGAAAACATCCTGATGGACATGATGCATCAAGCAATAGACGAGTTCTTTCGCATACAGAGGCGCGAAGAACGGCACACCGTTCTGGCAATCGATGATGATGTCATACTTGCCGCGGAAACGGAACATATAATAAACGAATGCCCAGAAGTACACGAGATAGAATCCTCCGCGCCTGATGATCTGCACTCCCTCTACTGTTTCTCTGCGTGGAGAATATCCGTCATTGCCGCAGAAAAGTGTCACGTAACTCCCGTCCTGTACCCACTGGCGCGCCAACTCTTCGATATAGGCTTCCGCGCCGCCCGCAAACTTGTGGCGCATATCTCTCCAGTTGAAGATGAGGATGCGCTGAGCCGGAATCGCTCTCTTGGGAGCAACTGGGAATTTGCCTGCAAACACTTCGAAAAGATCTTTGAACGCTCGCCCGACAAAACGCGTCTCTCTGCCGAAAAGATGAAGTACCTCGATCAGCACCCATCCTACCGCGCTCGAAAAGAAAATAACATTCACGATGCTCTCAAGAGACTCGTGGTGCAGCATGATACCCAGAGCCATCAGAAGGGAACTCCCGAGAGAAACGAAAGTGAAGATGTATTCCTTGCGCGCCAAGTGATACGTGACGATGACACTCGAAAGAGTGAAGATGGCCAATGCTATGGTATAGAGCGGCAAAAATTGAGCTATCACCAAGGCCTTGGCGCCGAAAAGCAGCGGAGCAAAGAACCCTCCCCCGACTCCGAGCGAGAGCACGCCGGCAACAACCAGGAGAAACGTGATCCCATAAGTATATGTGAATATTTTTTTGGAAGAGAGCGACAATCCCTCGTTGCGGCTCACGAACGTCAGGAGAAATGTGCTCGCCAGCGACCCGAGAAAATAGATCATTTTGCCGACCAGAGAGATAAGGGCATACTCTCCGGCTACATCAGGACTGAGGTAGTGTTTCACCAAGAGCATATCCACGCTGAGAAATATCATCGCGGAAACATTCGTCAGCAGGGACGCGACAAAGAATCTTTTCGGGAAAGTAATCCGCTTCTTATCTGTCTCAATCGCGTGAGTCGGGACGCGCATAGCATAAAACAGCGCGGCGCCGGAAGCTACTATGATTGAAAGCGGGATAGAAAGATACGCCCATTCCGCGAGACCGAGAGAGACAAAGGCTACCGCCATCAGAAGTTTGAAGCCTGATTCCGCGATAAAAATTACCGCCACTTGAGAGAAGCGCAGTGTCCCCTGGAGAAAACCGCGACTGGCAGCGGTAATCACTCCAAAAATAAAGACCGGAGTAAACAGCAAAAGCGTCAGGATACTATCGACCTGGAAGAAAGGGGCGATGAGCGGAGAGAGGACAAGCCAGACCAAGGAAAATCCGATGGTTATCTTGAGGCCTTTGGCCAAACTATCGGAAAAAAATCTTCGACTCGTGGCGGTGCTTTCTTTCCCGGAAAGATAGGCCGCATGATGATTGATGGTCGTAGAAAATGCTCCGAAGAAAATCATCGTCAGGTACCAGAGCGTATTCACGAACGTGATCAGTCCGAGTTCTTCGAATGGGAGCACGCGCCCCAAGTATGCATTGAAAGCAAAATTGAGAAAGTTGGAAAAAATCAATGCGTAGATGAAAATACCTTCTTGGGAAAGCAGCCATTTGGCCCAAGGGAAAGAAAGCTTGTTGGTAGGAAACCAGGCTAATCCGAGAGAGAAGCTTTCTGAAAGCTGTGCCAGTCGCTTCTTGCGATCGACATTCTTGGCATGCAATCCGTGCGCGGTCTTCTCCCAATAATGCGGCTTGGTAATCAACTGATACAGGCCGATAACGGCGGCCGTACTGACGAGGATCCAATAGAAAGGAATGAGAAATACATACTTGACGACCTGATAATGCTCGCGCTTGGCAGTACCGATCATATAGTAGTAGAGATACAGGAAGTTTCCGAACAGAAGCGACATCACCGCCATATAAAAGACGATTGGCGGGAAAAGCGCTTCGATGGTAGGTCCGACAAATGCGTACAGGGTGAAGTACGAGATGGTCGCAAGCCACAAGATCGGATTGATGAACATAAAGCCGATTTTTCCGCCGACCACCAGCTGGAAAATAAGCGCGTGCCAACCGTTCTCACGAAGAAACCCGACCGGATGACGCATATGGACCAGATAGGTCTGCATATACCCCTTGATCCAGCGCGAACGCTGACGGATCCAGTTCTTGAGGTCGCTATTGGCCTCTTCGAGCGTGACCGAATCGATGATGGCGGTCTTGTAGCCGCGCTTGAAAATACGCACGCCCAAATCGCAGTCTTCCGTCACGTTGAACGGATCCCAGCCCTCTAGCTCAAGGAGGTCTGCGGTTCGGAAGTGGTTACTCGTCCCTCCGAGTGGGATGCTCGTATTGATAGACTGGAGTCCCGGCAAAATGACATCGAACCAGAGAGAATACTCAGCAGTAAAGAGACGTGTCAGGAGATTCTGATGCGGATTGAAATAATTGAGTTTGGCCTGGAGGCAGCGTACCGAAGGATGAGCTTTCTCAAATCCGAGATAAGCTTTCTTCAATTGGAGCGGCTCGGGAATATCCTCGGCATCATAAATAACGACGTACTCGCCGCTGGCGTACGCCAGGCCGTAATTGCAGGCTTTCGGCTTGGTTTTCGGCATCGAATGCGGTACGACGATGATACGCACATACTCCGGCAAGTCCATAGCCTCTGCTGCCGCTATGGTTTCTGGATCATTTTCCTCGAGGAGCAGGAGCACGTCCAGTTTGTTTTTCGGCCAATCGAGATTTTGCATCGCCGCGACGAATGCCGGAAGCATATGCGCTTCTTTGTAAAGCGGACACAGAACAGAATAGACTGGCAGTGCATTTTCATCTATCTCTGCAAGTTCTTCTCCGGAGCTGGTGAGTTCCGGCGGTGTTTTCAAACTCTTCATAACCAAGAAGAGATTGAAAAGGGCATCAACAAAATAGACCGCTGTCAGGAGGGCAATGACAAAAACCCCCGTTTGCATCGGATTGATAAAAAGCCCTATGACAAGCAGCAAAAGAATGCTCAGGATAAGATTCCTCTGCCACGGGATGAAAGTGCGCAAAGCGGAAATCCTATGATGCAGGGTCGTGTGCGTGACGAAGCGCTGCTTGTTGTGCACCACTCCCGCCCCGATCATAGACCCTCCCCTGTCCTCTGTGTTCTCCGGATGGATGAGCAGCGGCGGACGGCCTTTCCATTTGAGTCTGATGGCGCTCCATCCGATTTCAAAAATTGCGCGTAAAGGACTGAGTTTCGATACGCCAGCCTGCCGCTCGGCAAAAGAAATATCCACCGTATCGATGACATAGCCGTAATTGCGAGCCGAAAGGAGAAATTCCATATCGAACGTCCAGGGCGTCGGATCAAGAATCACCTCACGCAGGATTTTTTTCCGGAACACTTTCAGTCCCGACTGGCTATCGCAGTGGAGATCGTGCAGCAAACGTGCGAAGAAAAAAACAAATGCCTTGCTCAGAAAAGAGCGCAAGGCATTCGTATCGTGCAGAACACGATCAGCAACGATAATATCCGCTCCATGAGAAAGTTTCTCAACCATTGCTGGAATCGCTTCCGGAGGGTATTGGAGATCAGCATCAATCATTGCCACTGTTTCATACTGTGCATAGCCGAATCCCTCGATGAGCGACTGCGCTTTGCCACGCTTCCCCTGCTTCATGGCAAGCGTTATCGGGAAAGTATCTTTGTATTCGGCTTGCAATTTTTCGATAATCTGGCGCGTGTCGTCAGTAGAATGGTCATCCACAAAAATGACCTCTCCCGCAATAGCTGCATCCTCAAAAGTGCGCTGGAGACGCCGCATCAAAGACTCGATATTGCCTGCTTCGTTCAAAGTAGGAATGACTACCGATACCCGTTTTTCTTTCATACTGCCAAAAAATCAGAAAAGCTTGCTTCCTTACATTGTGCAAGCTAAAAAATACTTCATACAAACAAAAAGAGTGACGTTTCATTGTACGACAAACACTGAATCCTGTCAAGTAGCGGGAAAATACGCATTTTATTACCAAACGAAGAGAGAGAAACGATACCGCCGTGGCGGTATCGTTTCCGAGCGCAGTACCGGGAAAATCGGCAATGCCCGTTATTTCTCGTTGTACCGAAGGAAACAAAAAAACAAGGTTTGCACCTTGTTTTTTCTCTTCTTCAGATAGTTCCTTTATAAAGCCTCAAATCCTCAGATGATATTTTGGCAAACTATTCTGGCCATTATGGAGAGTCTCTGTCATCTCTGTATCCGTGGCTTTGGCTGCCGTGGAAAGCGATGTGTAGGCTTTGAAAAGAAAGGCCACCACCGGAGCAATCAGTGAAAATCCGAGGATGGCGATAAAGACGAGCCAGCTGATGTCCAGCCACGTCATTTTTCCGGCAGGAGCTACTGCGGCGCTCTTTTGCAGGGTGAAGTTCTCCATCGGCAGCACCGGGACCGAGGGGATAGTCTCTGTATTCTCCAGTACCGGCTGAGCGGTCGGTATATCTGATGGCGGTACGCCTGTTGCGACTTGTGTTTCCACGCCCCTGATTTCGGCCGGAGCCGGAACAGCGACTGGCGGTACAGTAGCAGTTCGATCGATGGCAGCATAGAGCGGTGCTCCAAAAAACTCTACCGTCACGATAGATTCTTTGCCATCGATTTTACCCTTCACGACCGCCACGCCGATTTCCCGATAACGGGCGTTCATGATGTTGGCTCGGTGCGTGGCACTTTTCATCCAAGCGTTGTGTTGTTCTTTGGCATCCGTATAATTGATGGCCAAATTTTCTCCAGCCGCCTGGTACTGATACCCTTCTTGCTTCATCCAGTACCATGGCTCGACCCCCTTGGGTGACGTGTGCGCGAAGTAGTCATTCTTGATCATGTCATTGGCCTTGTTTCTGGCTGCCTCAGAAAGCTTGGCATTTTCCGTAAGTACCGAAAGTCCGGCCTTGCTCCGGGCGCCGTTGGCTAAGGCAATGACATCATCTGGCGCGATACCGCTCGCTACAGCCACCATGACAAACGCAAACGAAGAAGCGATACCGACCACTGAAAGGAGTATCATGGAATGAACTATTCTCTTGGTATTGTTTTTGATCTGCGTCATATGAGTCATAGAGGCTTATTTTCGGGGTAATCCCCTCTAAAAAAACAAAAGCGGGCTCACACCCGCTTCCATAACTTCTGGCTCTTTCAAGCCTTTGTAGTTCCATTATAGCATGAATTTTGGCTTTTGTAAAGCAAACCAAGCCGCTTTATTACCTAACGAAGTGAGTGAAGCAAAAACTTGTTTTTGCTTCCGATCGAGTGCCGGCCCGCTCCGCCCGCCTAGCCGTCGAGGCTGGACTCGAATCGAGGCGAGTAAAATCAGGGTGAATACCTGTTACTTGTCGAACTTGCGGGTATAGTAGCCGACGTCAGCAATCCACTTCTTGACGCTCTGATTAGAGAAATGGCGAAAACATTGACGTATGACCAAGAGAAAGAGATGAGCGGACACAAACAGTTTACGCTCTCGACCGGTATGCAGGTCTACTTCGCTCATCCGGGCAGCCCATGGGAACGGGGCACCAATGAGAAAAGGTATTACAATTCGCAACGCCTCAAGAAACTTTTAATCAATGTGTTGCGTTAGATTCTAGGGAGTAATTGTATGAATCTATTTGTCCTTAGTACTCATACGCTCCGATATCCGGCACGTTTCTCGTTGCTCCAGTTTTGTCTGTCGTTGCGCTGTATGTCGCGTGGCCAGCGTTGATAGCAGGAGATCCCGACTGCAGAGACATGCTGTACCCATTCCCACTTGTTGGAGTGGTGATGAGAGGATTACTCACCAGACCACTCAGATCAAATCCGGCAGACTGCGCATTCGCAAGCGTGCCATATGTCGTACTCCAACTCCCTGTACTACCATTTCTGTAGCAAAGATTATTGTTGAAGGTAAGATAATTTGAGAGGGCCGAGTGTTCAAAACACGATCCGGCTGTTCCAGTGCCCTGATAGTAGACGAGATTTGATACAACGCGAATATTGCTTCCTGCATCCACCCGAGTACTCACCCCAGATCCTCCTCCTGTTGCATCGAGATAAATTGAATTATTTCGAACAATAGCTCCAGCATCGGCATCATCTCCTGGGCCTATTGGTCCTGCTGGGATGAGAATTCCATACTGCCCTCTTCCAACTTGGTTATTCACGACCACATTATTTTCTACTATCACCCCAGGTGCAGAGTTTATTGCGATAGCAATAAGTCCAAGATTCACAACAGTGTTTCCTCGGATAGTAAAGTTCCTAAACCACTCTGCGGATGAATATCCCGTTGTTACCGCAATACCATAACAACTATCTGCGGAAGCATTTTGTGTAATGATATTATTTTCAATGAGAAATCCATCCCATTGCCCGTGCACAGTAAGGTTACCCCCAGTACAAACGCCATTAACCACAGAGTTATTCGTGAAGGTATTGTTTCGAATAATACCATTCGTTCCATCTCCTCCGACATAAATTGCGTGGTTGAAGTTACTTCCAGAAAAATTATTTTCTGTAAAAGTGTTATTCTCGATAGTCATACTCGAAGCTGCACCAAGCATGCCCATACCATAGTTGTGGTGGATATTGGAATTACGAATCGTTAGGTTGTACGCGGCATTTGGTAAACCTCCCTGTGAATGAATGCCTATATCAAATCCTGTGATCTCTACATTATCAATGACTAAGTCATGCATGTTGGCTCGCATCCAAAATCCCCAACTTCCTGTTCCCAGTCCATCAAGCTTCAGATTGCGTACAATATATCCTCCGTCATAGAGGGTACTATTGTGTGCCCCAAACTCAAACAAATTGCCTGAACCTCTCTTTAGCCACGGTGATGCGCTCCCGCCCCATGATGGTGTGTACGCATCGAAGACAAGTGGTTGTGCAGTGGTCACATTGGTATTTTCAATATAGAAAGTCGGACTATTCCACGCTCCCCCTCTGGCAAAGAGTAGCTGGGTACCAGCAGGAAGGGTGTTGATATTAAATCCAGTAATATCCTGTTTTGGCGCGCTCATGCTCGTACCGGCATTCGTATTATTTCCCGCGACACAGCCTGATGCTGCCCCAGTCTGACAATCAGAGAAGTAGTAGGTGATACCTGATTCAGATGATGGTGGAGTTGATGAAGTAAACGTCGCAGAAACACTCCGTGCCTGACTCATGGTGAGGACACAACTTCCTGTTCCACTGCAGGCACCTCCCCACCCACTAAAGGTGTATCCCGTTGCGGGAGTAGCGGTGAGAGTGACTGATGTTCCACTAGTGT
>CAZATJ010000005.1:0-55516 GCA_964488025.1 uncultured Bdellovibrionales bacterium | reverse complement strand
CTATAAAACATATGCCCAAGACGTCCATTGATCACTATCGCAATATCGGTATCATCGCTCATATTGACGCCGGTAAAACGACGACGACGGAGCGTATTTTGTTTTATACCGGTATTACCCATAAGATTGGCGAGGTTCATGAAGGAACCGCGACCATGGACTGGATGGAGCAGGAACAGGAGCGCGGTATTACCATTACTTCGGCCGCCACGACTTGTTATTGGAAGGGTCATCACATCAATATCATCGACACTCCCGGGCATGTGGACTTTACCGTTGAGGTGGAGCGTAGCTTGCGCGTGCTTGATGGCGGGGTGGTGGTGTTTGACGGCAAAGAAGGCGTGGAGCCGCAGTCAGAAACAGTGTGGCGCCAGGCTGAGAAATACGAAGTGCCGCGCATGTGTTTCATTAACAAAATCGACAAAGAGGGAGCTGTTTTTGAAGATGCGATTGCTTCTATTTGGAATCGTCTTACCCCGCACGCGGTGGCTATCCAGTATCCGATGGGGCTTCGTGGCGACTTCTATGGCTTGATCGATCTCATGACCATGAAGGCCTATACTTTCGAGGGTGAGATGGGAGAGAAGGTTATCGAGGGAGAGGTTCCAGCCGAATATGCCGACAAGGCCAAAGAATGGCGCGAAAAGATGGTAGAAAAAATTTCTGAAACTGATGACGCGCTTACTGAAAAATATCTGAACGGGGAAGAAATTTCTGTTTCTGAACTGAAGGCGGCCTTACGCAAAGCGACCATCGGGGTGCGTCTGCATCCGGTCATGACCGGTACGGCGCTGCGCAATAAGGGTGTGCAACTCGTGCTCGATGCTGTGGTGGACTACCTGCCATCACCGATTGATATCCCTCCGGTCAAAGGAATTGATCCGAAAACTGAACAGGAAGTGGTGCGTGAAACGAGAGATGATGAACATTTTTCCGCGTTGGCGTTCAAAATCGCAACTGACCCGTTCGTTGGTCAGCTGACATTTTTCCGTGTCTATTCCGGTACCGTGAAAGCGGGATCATACGTGCTCAATTCTACCAAGAATGAAAAGGAACGCATCGGACGTATCCTTCGTATGCATGCCAATCACCGGGAGGAAATAGATGAACTGACCGCTGGTGATATTGGTGCTTTAGTTGGTATGAAGGTAACGACGACTGGTAACACGCTCTGCGATTTGGAACACCCGGTGATTCTTGAGTCGATTACTTTTCCGGAACCGGTTATTGATATTTCTGTTGAACCGAAAACGAAAGCGGACCAGGAAAAGATGGGCATGGCACTCAAGAAACTGCTCGAAGAAGATCCGACCTTTCGGGTTCATACCGATGAAGAAACGGGGCAGACCATCATGTCGGGCATGGGAGAGTTGCACCTTGATATCTTGGTGGATCGTATGCGCCGTGAATTCAAGGTGGAGGTAAACGTCGGTCGTCCGCAGGTGGCCTATCGTGAAACGATTCGTGGTACCGCCCAATCCGAAGGAAAGTATATCAAGCAGTCAGGCGGTCGTGGTCAGTACGGACACTGTTGGCTTCGGGTGGAGCCCAATGAGATGGGTAAGGGCTATGAGTTCGGGAACGAAGTGAAGGGTGGCGCTATTCCTCAGGAATTTATCAAACCGATTGACCGAGGAATTCAGGAGGCGATGCAGACAGGCGTACTCGCTGGCTATCCGATGGTTGACGTGAAGGCGACTGTGTATGATGGTTCTTACCATGATGTCGACTCGTCTGAAGCGGCTTTCCGGATCGCTGGTTCCATGGCGTTCAAAGATGCCTGTCGCAAGGCCAAGCCAATGATCCTTGAACCGATTATGAAAGTAGTAGTTATCACCCCGGAAAATTTCATGGGCGATATCGTGGGCGACCTGTCTTCCAAGCGCGGTGTCATCAAGGAGATGAATGCTCGCGGCGAAGGGACGGCTTCGGTGAAAGAGATTCATGCCGAAGTGCCGCTCTCCAGTATGTTCGGCTATGCCACTCAGATGCGCTCCATGTCGCAGGGTCGAGCCAGCTACTCTATGGAATTCGGTCATTATGCCGAAGTGCCAAGTAACGTGGCCACTGAAATTATCGGCACCCGTACGGCATCGGGCGATGTGAAGGCAGTAGCCTAAGGAAGGGGAATGCAAGAACTTTCAGCCAGCCCAATCCGGGCTGGTTTTTGTTTATATTACTTTTTATTCCCGTGTTTGGTTACGGCCAGCGCGGGTTTTTTATTTCTTTTGAGGACTGAAAAAGAGGGGATTGTTCCGCTGCTATTGACCCCGCACCTTTTCTCTGAACAAGTGTTGGTTATTGTGAGTATAAGCCGATAGGCGGCTACACCTTACATGTATCTCCTGGCAGAGTTTTCCTCGGAAAAGGTGCGGGGTTGACAGGATTTGAATGGATTGGTATTATGACGAGTGACGCTTTTTCTCGAGCTTTTTTCGTTTTTAACGTTTCAAGTTTCGATCGAAAAACAAGCAAAGTTTTATAATAATTCGTTTGAATACAAGGTTATGGCAGCAGAGCAATTCAACCGGTCTAAGCCCCATGTGAACGTCGGTACTATCGGCCACGTTGACCATGGCAAAACGACTCTTACCGCCGCTATCCTCCACGTCATGTCCATGAAGGGATTTGCCAAGGAGAAAAGCGTCGATGAGATCGACAAGGCGCCTGAGGAAAAAGAGCGTGGTATCACCATCTCGACTTCACACTGTGAATACGAGAGCGATGCCCGTCACTATGCCCACGTCGACTGTCCGGGACACGCCGACTATATCAAGAACATGATTACCGGTGCCGCCCAGATGGACGGTGCTATCCTCGTTGTGTCAGCAACCGATGGTCCGATGCCGCAGACTCGCGAGCACATTCTTTTGGCTCGTCAGGTGGGTGTCCCCGCTATCGTGGTATTTCTCAACAAGGTAGACATGGTGGATGACATGGAGCTGATTGACCTGGTGGAAGCCGAAGTGCGCGAACTCCTCTCCAAATACGAATTTGACGGTGACAATGCCACTATCATTCGTGGTAGTGCCTTGAAGGCCCTCAACTCCAAGACCGCTGATGACGCTGATGCCAAGCCGATTCTTGATCTCATGACGGCTCTTGATACGCAGATTCCGCAGCCAGTGCGTGATCTCGACAAGCCTTTCCTTATGCCTATCGAAGATATCTTCTCGATCGAAGGTCGCGGGACAGTGGTGACTGGTCGTATCGAACGTGGTATTGTCAATATCAACGAAGAAGTAGAAATCGTCGGTATCCGTCCAACAGCCAAGACAGTGGTAACTGGTATCGAAATGTTCAACAAGCAGCTTGATAAGGGAACCGCCGGTGATAACGCCGGGCTTCTTATCCGCGGCATCAAGAAGGAAGATGTCGAGCGTGGTCAGGTGTTGGCCAAACCGGGATCTATTACTCCTCATACCGAATTTGATGGTGAAGTCTACGTGCTTTCCAAAGAGGAAGGTGGCCGTCATACCCCGTTTTTCAAAGGATACAAGCCACAGTTCTACATCCGTACTACCGATGTGACTGGCGAAGTGGTTTTGCCGGAAGGAACGGAAATGGTGATGCCGGGGGACACGGTCAAGCTCAAGATTACGCTCTTGGCTCCGGTGGCCATGGAAGAAGGTATGCGCTTTGCCATTCGTGAGGGTGGACGCACTGTTGGTGCCGGTGTCGCTACCAAGATCACCAAGTAAATTTTTCGAACGTACGTTCAATCGAGGCTCAGCCCAAGGCTGATCCGCCTCTGGCGGAAACTCAAGGTAACTTAGTGGAGAGTAACCATGCTGGTTGCTCCCACCATAGTTCTCTTGACCCCGCACCTTTTCCGAGGAGAATACTGCTCAAACGGCGATGCAAGACGTAGTCGCCTATCGGCTTGGATCTGAGAAGCTTTCAGTAGCTTCCAAGAAAAGGTGCGGGGTTGAAAAAAGGGAAAAGATAGATTAAATGAACGCAATGAAAAAGACAGAAACAACGCAGAATCTGCGTGTCAGAATCAAGATTAAGGCGTATGATCACAAGGTGATCGATCAGTCCGCGCGGAAAATCGTCGAGACAGCCGAGCGTACGGGAGCTCAGATTACGGGCCCGGTACCGCTACCGACAGAAATCCACAAGGTGACGGTCAATCGTTCGACTTTTGTCCATAAGAATTCGCGCGATCAGTATGAGATGCGGGTGCACAAGCGCCTGATCGATATCATAAATCCGACTGCCAAGACGATTGATAATCTGACGAATCTCGATCTGCCGGCCGGAGTTGACGTCGAAATCAAAATGTAATAGAATATTCGTTCAAGTCCCTCTTCATTTGAAGGTTTCAGGTGAGAAGAGAGGATACTAGCGAACCAAATTTCAGAGAGTCTGAAAACTGGCACGCTTTGAGTCCAGTTTTTTGTTTGTAAATAAGGATATCTTACGGCGATGAAATTCATTCTTGGAAAAAAACTCGGGATGACAACGCTCTTTGATGAAAGCAAGGGCGCTTTGAACGTGACTCTTATCGCTTGCGAATCGAACAAGGTGACCCTCAATCGTACGTTGGAAAAAGATGGTTATCTCGCTATTCAGGTAGAAACGAAGAAAACCGCCAAGAAGACGGTTCGTAAGGAATTCCGTGTCGATCGGGCGATGACTCGGGGAAATCACGCTGAAGCTGTCAAGGAATTAGCCAAAGAACTGGAAAAGTTTCCCGTTGACACTGAAATCGGAGTCAATCTCTTTTCGGTGGGTGATACGGTAAACGTTGCCGGGGTGACCAAGTCAAAAGGTTTTCAGGGTGTGGTGAAGCGTCATGGGTTTGCCGGAGGCCGAGGCAGTCATGGTGGTAAGCACGATCTGCGCAAGCCAGGAAGTATCGGCGCGACATTTCCAGAACATGTGGTTAAGGGTCGTCGTATGGCTGGTCGTATGGGTGGTGAAAATATGACCGTACTCAATCTGTCCGTGGTATATATCAATGAAGCAGAAGGATTGATCGGTGTGAGGGGAGCTGTTCCCGGGGTGAATGGCCGTATCGTCAAAGTGATGAGCGCCAATTAATGAAACGAATTATGTCACAGGTTACAGTCAAAAATATTTCCGGTGCCGATGTGAAAGAACTTTCCTTGAAAGATTTTGTTTTCGGATTGTCTTCTAATGACGCGCTGCTCCATCAGGTGTATGTGGCTCTGACCGCGAATAAGCGCGTGGCTATCGCCCATACCAAGGATCGTGGCGAACGTTCTGGTTCTGGTATTAAGCCGTGGCGTCAGAAGGGAACTGGTCGCGCCCGTGCCGGAGCGACTCGTAGCCCATTATGGCGCAAGGGTGGTATCACCTTCGGTCCGACCAAGGAACGCAATTTTTCAAAAAATACGACTGCCAAAATGCGTCAGAAGGCTGTTATGATTGCTCTTTCAGAAAAGCTTCGTTCCGGAAAACTGATTGTCCTTGATACGCTTTCCTATACTGATAAGAAAACGAAATTGTTTGCCGAAACACTGAAAGCGCTTGGTATCACCAAGAAAAGTCTGACAGTGGCTCTTTCGGGAGGAGAGCTTCCGCTCACTAAGATATCGCGTAATATTCCGAAAATCGAGAATACTCTCACGGAAAATCTGAATGTGGTTCAACTGCTTGATCATGAGTATCTTCTCATGACCGAGGAAAGTGTTGGACTTTTGGAAAAGCGTTTTGCTGCGTGGGAAACTATTTCGAAAAAATAATATGGCACTGTTTGATAAAAAAACCGAAGAGAAAAAAGAACTGCGCAAGCTCACGCCCAAGGAAAGTCCTTTGGCTTTGCGTATCCTGTCGCGTCCGCGGGTTACGGAAAAGGCTTATGCTCTGAATGCGGAGAATAAGTATGTGTTCGAAGTGACCAAGACATCAACCAAGAAGTCCGTGAAGCGCGCGGTAGAAGAGGTCTATGGGGTCAATGTGCTTGATGTGAACATGGTCCGTATTCCTGCAAAGAAGCGTATTTCCGGTCGCAATCGGACAGTTGGTTTCAAAGGGTCGGTCAAGAAGGCTATTGTCACCGTGGTAAAAGGTCAGACGATTGAATTGTTTAAGGCCGGCGTCTAAGCGAAGAAATTTCTATGGCAATCAAGATCTACAAAAAGAATAACGCCGGACGACGGAACATGTCTATCGTCAAGCCGGAAGGAATCACGGACAAGGCTCCGGAGAAGTCTTTGCTTGCTGCCTACAAGAAGCATGCCGGACGTTCTCATGGCAAGATTTCTACCCGTCATCAGGGCGGTGGCGCCAAACGTCGCTATCGCGTGGTTGATTTTCGTCAGGACAAATTGAACATTCCGGGGAAAATCGCCCATCTGGAAAAGGATCCGAATCGCTCCGGACTGATTGCTCTGGTGCACTACGTCGATGGTGAGAAGCGCTATATTCTGGCAACTGACGGGATGAAACAGGGACAGGAAGTCATTTCCGGCGAAAGTGTTCCGGTGGTGAATGGCAATCGTATGCTTCTCAAGAATATTCCGGCTGGAACGACCATTTGCAATATCGAGATGAAAATCGGCAAGGGTGGTCAGATTGTGAGAAGCGCCGGCTCTCAAGCGGTACTCATGGCACTTGATGGTCCGATGGCTCAAATCAAGCTGGCATCTGGAGAAATTCGGTTGATCAGTAAGGATTGCTATGCGACACTCGGTCAGGTAAGCAATTTTGAGCACGGGGCCGAACGGATTGGCAAGGCCGGGCGCAGCCGCCATATGAATCGTCGTCCGCATGTTCGAGGAAGCGCTATGAACCCAGTCGATCATCCGCACGGAGGAGGCGAAGGTCGCCAGCCGATCGGTATGCATCCGAAGACTCCGTGGGGTAAGCCGGCACTCGGGAAGAAGACTCGCAAGCGCAAGAATCAGAGTAATAAGTATATCATTCGCCGCCGTATCAAGAAATAATCGGAACAGCTTCACTAGCTTCTTAGCTTCACTAGCTTGTTAGAAAGAAATAACAGCTGATGAATCTAGGGAGCTAACGAAGCTACAAGCTATAAGCTAACGAAGCTCATATTTATGTCACGAAGTCTCAAAAAAGGACCATACGTCGATCCACGAGTGCTGAAGAAACTCGAGGGAAAGAAACTGGGTGATCGCACGGTGATCAAGACCTGGTCGCGTGCTTGCGTCATCTCTCCTGAAATGGTAGGGTTCACCTTTGGTGTGCACAACGGCAAGGACTTCATTCCGGTGTTTACGACGGAAGAAATGGTAGGGCATCGTTTGGGAGAATTTTCTCCGACACGGACCTTTCGTCGTCATGGAGGAAAGATGCAGAAGGAAATAGAGATTGCCGCCAAGCAACGTGAACTCGATGCCGCCAAAGCCGCGAAATCCGCCACTGCCGCTACAACGACTAAGAAGTAGAAAATGTATGAAAGTACGAGCAACCCTGAACAATCTGAGAATCGCTCCACGGAAAGTGCGTTTGGTAACGCACGCTCTTATCGGCGTGGATACTCGCGAAGCGCTCCTTCAGCTCCGAAAGATGGTGAAGAAATCTTCTGACCCAATCTATACGTTGCTCTCGAGTGCCGTTGCTAACGCGACCAATAATTTCGGTTTGGATAGGGATAACCTCTATGTAGCAGCGATCAATGTCGGCGATGGTCTCAGGCTTGAGCGTTGGCTGCCGCGCGCTTTCGGTCGGGCGACACCGCTTATCCGTCGCGGATCGAATGTGACGGTTATCCTGGAAGAGAGAATCGAGGGGAAAAATCGTACGGAAAAGAAGGCGGTGAAAGAGAAAAAGGCAGCTCCGAAAGAAACCGCAGAAGATGAAACACTGGCTCTTGAAGAGAAAAAAGATGAGAAGAGCGTTCCAAAGAACCTCAAGTCGGAAATGAAGAAAGAGGTAGTGAAGGGAAGCAAGCCAGCGGGTGGTAAGGTGGTCAAGAAGATGTTTCAGCGAAAATCCTCGTAATCAAATAGTCAGAAAGCTTCATTAGCTGCATTCGCTTCGCTAGCCAGAAAACTAGTTGGGCAAATCAAGCTAAGGAAGCTCTCGAAGCTAACAGCTAAAGAAGATCGAAAATATGGGCAATAAAGTACACCCAACAGGAATACGGCTCGGTATTACGACCAATTGGCAATCACGCTGGTTTGGAAGTAAGAAGACCTATCGGGAACAGCTGCGCAAGGATGTGGAAATCCGCGAGTTTATTATGGCCAAGTGGAAGGCAGCTGCCATTGCCGGTGTTATTGTCGAACGTTCAGCGAGCGCTATTCGTCTGGCAATCCACACGTCCCGTCCTGGAGTACTTATCGGTCGCGGCGGTACTGGCATCGAAGACCTGACCCGAGTTATTAAGAAAAGATTTTTTGCCGGAAAGAAGGCGGATCTAAAAGTAGAAGTTCAGGAAGTGAAGAATGCCGAGACGAATGCGATGCTGGTTGGTCAGCAGGTAGCGGAACAACTGGAAAAGCGTATGCCGTTTCGCCGGGTTCTCAAGGGAATGCTCGATCAGGTAGAGGGGAATAAGGAAGTGGAGGGAGTGAAAATCGAGATTGCTGGACGTCTGGGTGGGGCAGAGATGTCACGCCGAGAATGGTTATCTCGAGGGAAGATTCCTCTTCATACGCTTCGTGCCGATATCGATTTTGCCCGTACCGAAGCTCGAACGACTTATGGAGTGATCGGGGTGAAGACCTGGATCTATAAGGGAGAAAAATTTATCAAAAAAGAAACCGAGTAGGTTAATCAGAGAGCTAGCGAGAGAAATATGTTGTTAATGCCAAGAAAAGTAAAACACCGGAAGGTCCAGCGCGGGGGCTGGTCAGGCAAGCCTGCTACCAGCGGGACGAGCGTGAGCTTCGGAAGCTATGGCCTGAAAGCCATGGAGGAAGGGCTTATTTCCGCCCGTCAGATTGAATCGGCTCGGCGCGCGATGACTCGTTCTATCCAGCGCGGTGGCAAAGTGTGGATTCGAGTGTTTCCCGATAAACCGATGACGAAAAAGGGTGAGCAGACTCCGATGGGAAAGGGAAAGGGAAGCGTGGATCATTTCGTTGCCAAGATCCAGGCCGGAAAAATACTTTTCGAACTCGATGGCATTTCAAAGACGGCTGCCGAGGAAGCGATGCGTCTCGCGGCATACAAACTTTCCATCAAGACAAAATTCATCGTCAAGGCATAGTGTCAATTTTGAATAAAGGTTTATAGAGATTATGAAAGCAAGAGAATGGCAGGAAAAATCTGAAGCAGAACGGGAAAAGGCCCTGGTGGAGCTTTCTGATAAGCTGCGCAAATTACGCTTTGATCTGTCGACTCGCGAGGCGAAGAATTATGGTGATTGCAAAAAGATGAAGAAAGATATTGCCCGGATCCTGACGATCAAGTCTCTTGGTGAGGTAGAGGGAGTCGCTCCGATGGAAGAGGTTAAATAGTTTTCTTTCTCGTATACATATTTATGAAAACTCCGATACAGACAACTGAAAAAACAAGCAAAGCTCCGACACTCAAGGGTGTGGTCGTGAGCAATGCGATGCAGAAGACTCTGGTGGTGAATGTAGATACGTTCAAGACTCATCCGAAGTATCTGAAGCAGTACCGCTCCTCGAAGAAATACAAGGTGCACGTCGAAGAGAGCGCCAAGTATGCCATCGGAAGCACGATACAATTTCAGGAATGTCGCCCAATGAGCCGCGGGAAGCACCATATTATAATCGCCTAAGGAGAGTTCCCCCATAAAGTCGCTACTATGATACAAGCAGAATCAAGATTGAAAGTTGCTGACAACACCGGTGCCAAGATCATCGAATGTTTCAAGGTGCTCGGTGGAACGCGTCGTCGCTATGCTTCTTTGGGCGATATCATTGTGGCTTCCGTGAAAGTGGCTGAGCCGAGAGGCATGGTCAAAAAAGGAGAAAAAGTGAAGGCAGTTATCGTCCGTCAGGCCAAGGAATATCGTCGTAAGGATAATTCCTATATCCGTTTCGATGAGAATGCCGCGGTGATTCTCGACACCAACCTCTTGGATCCGAAGGGAACTCGTATTTTCGGTCCGGTGGCGCGTGAATTGCGAGAGAAGGGATTCTCAAAAATTGTATCGTTGGCTCCCGAGGTTCTATAAAACTATCCATATGAAGATCAAGAAAGGCGACAAAGTACAAATCATGGCCGGAAAAGACCGCGGAAAGCAGGGTGAGATTTTGCTCGTGTTGCCTCAGTCGGAGAAGGTTCTGGTGAAGGGTATGAATATCATGAAGCGTCACATGCGTGCCCGTCGCGAAGGTGAGAAGGGTGAACGCGTGGAGAAGGAAGCTCCGCTTCACGTGTCCAACGTCATGCTCGTCTGTCCGCATACCGGAAAGCCGACCCGCATCGGGTACAAGATTGAAGGTGGCGAGAAGATTCGTATCAGTAAGCGTTCGAATAAGGCTCTCTAGGTGAATTACCATACTATGAAAACCCCATCAGTAAAGACAATCTACGCAGAGAAAGCGGTCCCCGCTCTTGTAAAAGAGCTTGGGATAAGCAACCCTATGGCTATGCCGCGCATTGCCAAAGTGGTGGTCAATGTCGGTATCGGCAAGATTCTGAAAGATCAGAAGCGTGTCGATGAGGTCGTGGCCTCACTCCAAGCCATCACCGGGCAAAAAGTACTTCTCACCAAGGCTCGTAAGGCTATTGCGGGATTTAAGATCCGTGAAGATTTGGAAATCGGCGCCCGTACGACGCTTCACGGGAAACGCATGTGGGATTTTCTCGATCGTCTTTTCATGATTGCTTTGCCCCGTGTTCGTGATTTTCAGGGAGTGGCATCGAAGGCGGTTGATCAGGGTGGAAACCTCAATCTTGGTATCAAGGATCATACGATTTTTTCTGAAATTGTTCCGGAAAAAGTACAGCACATTTTCAGTTTTCAGGTGAACGTGGTTACGACCGCTCAGAACGCCGATGAGGGTCGAGCACTATTCCGTCACCTCGGAATACCATTCCAACAGAATGATACTAACGATAAATAAAGTACTATGGCCAAGACATCTACCCAAGCGAGAGCGCTGAAGACACCGAAATTCTCTACCCGTATCGTGAGACGATGTTGGAAGTGCGGTCGGAAGCGAGGATATTTGCGCCGTTACGACGTTTGTCGCATCTGTTTCCGAGAACTGGCCTCGACGGGTCAGATCCCGGGAGTGAAGAAGGCTTCCTGGTAATTGAAAACAGCTTCACTAGCTTCTTAGCTTCACTAGCTTATTAGAAATAATGGCTGATGAAATTAGGAAACTAAGGAAGCTATAAGCTAACGAAGCTAACAGCTATAAGCTAAGAAAGAGATTATGTTGGACCCAATCGCAGACATGTTAACAAGAATTCGAAACGCCCAGGCTGCCGGCAAGTCCTCGGTGATTTTTCCGACGTCCAAATTGAAGCACGTTATCGCGCAGATTTTGGAACGTGAGGGATTTGTGGCGCGTGTGGAAAAACAGATGGACGGTTCGAAAGGAACATTGTGTGTTTGGCTCAAGTATACTCAGGTTTCTCAGACCAAAAAGTCTCCCGCTATCCAGGAAATCACTCTCGTCTCCAAGCAAGGATGTCGTGTCTACGTGAAGAGTCATGATGTGAAGAAGGTGAAGAACGGATACGGTATTGCCATCGTTTCCACCTCTCAGGGGGTGATGACCGGTGGCGAGGCCTATGCGAAAGGTTTGGGGGGGGAGTATTTATGCAAAGTGTGGTAATATGGACAGCTTCACTAGCTTCTTAGCTTCACTAGCTTATTAGAAATAATGGCTGATGAAATGAGGAAGCTAACGAAGCTCTAAGCTAATGAAGCTATAAAGCTAGTCACTATGAGCAGAATTGGAAAAAAACCGGTGGCAATTCCGAGCGGAGTCGAGGTGACTCTCGATAAGCGTGTCATTACCGTGAAGGGTCCGAAAGGGACGCTTTCGTTCGAGCATCGTCGCGAGGTAAAGGTGACTATTGAGGCTGATTCGCTTCAGGTTTCCAAAGTCGGTGAGACAAAGCAGGCTCAGGCTCTATGGGGGACGACGACCAAGACCATCACCAATATGATTGTTGGAGTGACGGCTGGTTTTGAAAAATCCTTGGAACTGAACGGCGTCGGGTATCGTATGAATCTGCAGGGGAAGACGCTCAATCTGGCGCTCGGATTTTCTCATCCGGTAGGAGTGGTTTTACCAGAGGGGATTACTGCTGCTCTGGAGAATAACGTCCTGAAAATTACCGGCTCTGATAAACAGCAAGTGGGGGAATTCGCTGCCGTGGTACGGAAACTGAAACCGGTGGAACCATATAAGGGAAAGGGATTCCGTTATGTCGGTGAAATCGTGCGGCGCAAGGAAGGAAAGAAGGCGGCTGCCTAAAGAACAGCTTCATTAGCTTCTTAGCTTCACTAGCTTATTAGAAATAATGGCTGATGAGGTTAGGAAGCTAAGGAAGCTACAAGCTAACGAAGCTAACGAAGCTAAATATATGTTGAAGCGAGAAGTGAAAAAAGTGAAGCGATTCGAGCGCAAGCGCCGTATCCGGGCTAAGATTTCCGGTACCGGTGATTGCCCTCGTGTTTCGGTGTTCCGCAGTCTGAAGAGTATTTCTGTTCAGGCCATCGATGATGTCCTTGGAAAGACCGTGGCTCATGCCAAACTGGCTGATTTGGGGAAGTCTCCCAAGAATACCGTAGAGGGCGCCGCGGCTATCGGGAAGCTTTTGGCCGGACATCTCGTAAAGCTTCATATAGAGAAGGCCGTGTTTGATCGATCGGGTTATCGGTATCACGGAAAAGTAAAAGCGGTAGCAGAAGCGCTCCGTGAAGGCGGTATCCGTATTTAGATCCAGTAATCATAAGTGATTCGCACACTATAAACGTATGGCAAAGCAAGGGAAAAAAATGGGGCGACGCGAGAAACCGGAGTTTGACCAGAAACTGCTCAATTTGGCGCGCGTGACGCGTGTGGTGAAAGGTGGACGTCGTTTTCGTTTTCGCGCCACTCTTGTGATTGGAAATCGTAAAGGAAAAGTCGGTGTGGGTGTGGCCAAGGGATCTGATGTCTCTGATGCCATCAAGAAAGCTTACAACGATGCCAAGAAGAACATGATTACCGTGCAGTTGGCGGAGGGTACCTTACCTCATGATATTTCAGCCAAACTCGGCAGCGCTCGGGTACTGCTCAAACCGGCTTCTCTTGGTCGGGGAATCATCGCCGGTGGCGCAGTCCGTGCCGTGGTAGATCTTTTGGGAGTGAAGGATATTGTTTCCAAATCTCTCGGAGCATCGAATCCTTTGAATGTCGCCCGGGTGACCATTAAGGCACTGCAAATGCTTAAGGCTCCCCGTGTCCCGAAAGCTCCTGTGACTGCGACGACTCATCAAGACGGATCAAAAGAGGTATCGGTGGAAGCGGCGGAAGAGGGAATAACGGTATAGTTTCTGGTTTTTAAAGCACGTTTATGCAAATTCATGAATTGAAAGTAGCCAAAAGAAAAGAGCGCAAGCGCATCGGTCGCGGTGGTAAGACCGGAACGACAGCGGGACGTGGTTCTAATGGACAGAAATCACGATCCGGAGCTTCCGTTGACCCGCTCTTTGAGGGTGGTCGTTCGACACTCCTCGAACGCATGAAAAAAGTGCGTGGTTTCAAGTCGATTCACCCGAAGAAACATACAGTAACCCTTTCCGATCTTGATCGCGTGCTTACGGATGGCGATGTCGTCACCCGGATTCTGCTGGTGGAAAAGCGGGTAGTCAGCAAAAAAGCTCTTCTGGAGGGCGTGAAGATAGTCGCTACGGGAACACTTTCTAAAAAACTTTCTCTCGGAGAGGATGTTCTTGCTTCGGAGACTGCGAGAAAAGCTTTCACGGTCTAGCGTATACAGGTTCTCTCCGAAAGAATTCTAGAAGATAGTCGGTGAATACGGTATACTGAGTCATAGGAAGCGCAAGAAATATACATGAACGAAACCTTCTTCAATATTTGGAGAGTGCGGGAACTCAGGAATAAGATTTTCTTCATTCTCGGTCTTTTGGTTGTCTATCGTCTGATTGCCAACATTCCTCTCCCCGGAGTGGATGTTCTGGCTTTGAAAAGGCTCTTTGAAGAGAATGCTTTTTTGGGATTGCTCAATATTTTTTCTGGTGGCGGTTTGTCGAATATTTCTATCGTTCTTTTGGGCGTGGCCCCGTACATTACCGCGTCCATTATCATGCAGCTCTTGACTACTCTGGTGCCGAGCCTCGAACGTCTCTACAAAGAAGAGGGCGAGCAAGGACGGCAGAAATTCAATATGTGGACGCGTTGGCTGACAGTTCCTTTGGCCGCGCTTCAGTCTTTCAGCATGCTCTCGCTGCTTCGTTCTCAGAATATTCTGGGTGAGATTAGTCCATTTACTATGATTGTCATCATCGCGAGCGCGACCGCCGGGACGATTTTCCTCATGTGGCTAGGGGAGCTCATTACCGAGAAGGGCTTGGGGAACGGAGTTTCGATGATTATCTTCGCTGGCATCGTTTCCAGTCTGCCAACGTCTTTGTCTCGTTTCGTTTCGACTTGGGATCCATCACAGATTTTTACCTATCTCATATTTCTTCTTTTGGCCGCTGTTACAGTTGCTGGTGTCATCTTTATCAATGAGGGACAACGTACCGTACCGGTAGCCTATGCCAAGCGGGTGCGTGGGGCTCAGGTGTATGGCGGTTCGGCGACGCATCTGCCACTCAAGGTCAATCAGGCGGGCGTTATCCCAATTATTTTCGCGGTGTCCATCATTCTCATCCCGACCATGATGGCAAACTTCTTGGCCCAGAGTGCTAATGTCAAGGTGGCGGCCATCGCCGTCAGTGTCAGTGCTTGGCTTCAGAACCAGTGGGTATATGGGATATCCTATTTCGTGCTCGTGGTTCTTTTCACGTATTTCTACACTGCCGTCGTGTTCGATCCAGTAAAGATTTCAGAAAACCTGCAGAAGCAGGGAGGGTATATTCCCGGGATTCGACCCGGCGCTACGACGGCCGACTATCTCTACCACATCATTAACCGCATCACTCTGGCGGGATCGCTCTTTCTCGGTGCTATCGCGGTACTGCCGTTTGTGGTGCAGGGCATGACCGGTATCCAGTCCTTTTCCCTGGGTGGCGTCAGTGTCCTCATCGTGGTTTCAGTGGTGCTCGAAACCGTGAAACATATTCAGAGTCAGCTGACCATGCGGAGCTACGAGTCGTTTTAAGAAAACAAATTTTGAAATTTAAAATTTCGTCATTCAACATTGATTGGAAATTCGAGTTTTAAAGTTAATTATTATTTCTGCAAAAATGCCCCTCAAAGATACCTACATTCTGCTCGGTTCGGCCGGGAGCGGAAAGAGCACTCAAGCGGAGCTTTTGAAGAGCTCGCTTCATTTGGCCCATATCGATATCGGGGCCGAACTGCGCGCCGTCGCGGCTCATGATACCGAATTGGGTCGGCAGGTCAATGATATCATCAACGTCAAGCAAGAGTTTGTTCCGGATGATGTGGTTTTTGCCGTACTCACCGACGCGGTGCAGTATGTTCCGGAAACCGTCGGATTGCTTATCGATGGCATCCCGCGTCGAGAAAGCCAAATCGAAAGAGTCCTTGATGTTTTGAAAGAGTCGAAACGGTCTCTGAATAAAGTGATTTTTATCGATGTGCCGGCCGCTGTTTCGGTGGAACGTATTTCCAAGCGCTATGCTTGCGAGATATGCAAGCGCACCTATATTCTGGGAAAGAGTTTGGTTGACAAGGAAAAACCCTGTCGTTACTGCGGCGGACGCATCATTCAGCGGGCGGATGATACCGAAGAAGGGGTACGCAAACGCCATCAGATTTTTCAGAAAGAGACCTTGCCGGTAGTGAAGTATTTCGAAGGCACGGGACAATTGCTTCACGTTGACGGCAACCAGGAGACATACAAGGTATTCAAACGTATACTCGAAAGCGTTCGTCCCGACTAATATGTCAAAACAGTGGATAAAAACCGATGACGAAATCAGACGCTTACGGGAATCAGGGAAGCGTCTAGCTTCTGTATTGGCTGTGGTCATGGAATCGGTACGATCGGGAATGACCACCTTGGAAGTCGATGTGCTGGCCGAGCGGCTGATTCGGGAAGCGGGCGGCATTCCAATTTTCAAGGGCTACCAGAGCGGATCGGGACGACCTTTTCCGGCGAGCCTGTGCGTGTCGCTCAATGATGAGGTGGTACATGGCATCCCTCGGAAGGAGCGCGTGATAAAAGAAGGTGATCTTTTGAAACTCGATATCGGCATGCGTTTTGAGGGGATGGTATCGGATATGGCTCGGACATTGCCCATCGGCAGCATTTCAAAAGAAGCGGAAGAGTTGATGACTGTGACCAGGGAGAGTCTGGAGCGCGGTATTGCCGAGCTTCGTCCTGGGGCGCCGATTTCTCATTACGCGAGCGCCGTACAGAATTTCGTTCAGGCGCACGGCTTCTCGGTGGTGCGCGATCTGGTAGGGCATGGTGTCGGACGGGAACTGCATGAAGATCCTCAGGTACCGAATTATACGTCGCGCCACATGCATGACTTCATTATCGAAAAGGGGATGACCCTGGCGTTGGAACCGATGATTAATCAAGGGGGGTTCGCGGTGCGTATCGCGCCTGACGACTGGACATTCATCACGACTGATGGCAAACTCTCGGCGCATTTTGAAGATACGGTGGTAATTACGGAGAGTGGGGCGGAAATTTTGACGAGAATATAGATGGACAGGTAAAAGATTTTTTCAAGGATAACTTTTTTCTTCCCTTGTCGTGGCCGTCGAACGTCTTTGACTCACTACGCCGAACAGGGAGCTGTCCTGTACCAGGGCGTCAGTCACGCCCGACTGTTACCGGCACGCTCATTATAAATGTTACCGACGGCACCAGGAGAAAGAAAAAAGCATCACTTGAAAAATCTTCCAAGAATCTTAAACGGAGTATGAATTACTTGGGTCTTGATTGGGGAAAATCTAAAATAGGGGTGGCGTTGGCGCATGCGGAAACCCGCTTGGCGATCGCTTATGGCGTGTTGAAAAATGATGATACCATTTTGGACACTATCGGAGGATTGTTTCAAAAAGAAGAAATTGGAACGGTGGTGATCGGTATTCACAAAAATGATCATTTTCAAGGAGAGCACGAAGGTGAAAAACTGGGGAAACTTTTAGCTGAGCGTTTCGGAGTGGCAGTGGAGTATCAGGACGAGATGTTTACGAGCAAAATGGCGCAGCAGAACCTGATCGCTCAGGGTTACCATCAGGTTTCGTCCCATGACGATGCCGAAGCGGCCCGCCTCATCCTTCAGAGCTTTCTTGAAAGAACATCCTCCTCGTAACTGTCGGTAGGGTTCTTTTTATGGTACAATACCAGTGTCATTCGGAGATTTTATTGGCCCGTCATTTTTTCTATGGAAACACCATTTCTTTCGGTCATTGTCCCTGCCTATAAGGAAGGGGAGCGTATCGGTCGCAATCTTTTGGAGATTGATAAGTATCTGAAGGGGAAGAGCTATACGTATGAGATTATTGTCGTAGAAGACGGTTCTCCGGATAATACGGCGGAGGTGGCACGCAATTATGCTCTCCAAATTCCCTATTTGCAGGTGATTGATAATGACGAGAATCATGGGAAGGGATACGTCGTCCGTCAGGGGTTGCTTGCGGCCAAGGGGAAGTACCGGGTATTTCTTGATGCCGATGGTTCGACGTCTATCAGCCATCTCGATACATTCCTGCCGCAGCTTGAAGCCGGGTACGATGTCGTCATCGGTTCTCGGAAGATCGAAGGATCATTCATCCAAGTTCATCAGCCTAAGTATCGAGAATTCATGGGGGAGGGCGGCAACTGGCTTATCCGCATCGTGCTCGGGTTGTGGGTCTACCCCGACACGCAGTGCGGGTTCAAGACACTCTCTGCCGAGGCAGCACAAGAGGTGGCCAGTCGCATGGTGGTGGATCGGTTCGGTTTTGATTTTGAATTGGTGATTCTTTCCCTAAAACTCGGATTCAAAGTGAAGCAGATGCCGGTGCGTTGGATGAATGAGGAGGGGTCAACGGTATCGCTTACTGGCCCGAACGGCTTTATTCAGGTATTGATTGATCTTTTCAAAACGAAGTGGCGATTGCTTTCCGGCGCCTATCGTATCGAGGAGTACGCGAAACAAAAAATAAAAAAGAACTGACAGGAAAAAGCGATTGGCAAAAAAACAAAGAAGAAAAATGATGACAGAACAAGAAAAAAAACCAAAGAAAATCATACAAGAATCAGAGTTGCGTCAGGACATCGTGACCGGTGACTGGGTGGTTATTGCTACCGGCCGCGCCAAGCGACCAGATGCTTTTGCCGAGATACCACGGATTCCAGCACAGAATGAGTCTGACCCTTTTGAAAACCCTGAAGAAAGCGGTCAGGAAAAAGACGTTCTGATCTATCGTAGTGAGAATGATGACTGGAGTTTGCGAGTGATT
Source organism: uncultured Bdellovibrionales bacterium (assembly GCA_964488025.1). GTDB lineage: Bacteria > Patescibacteriota > Minisyncoccia > Moranbacterales > UBA1568 > UBA1568. Next base: position 37,040 of record CAZATJ010000005.1, on the reverse strand, counting down.
CCGAACAAATATCCCGCCTTCTCGCGTGGCAAGACAGCCAAAGAACTTTCCGAGGGTCCCTATTTTGCCATGAACGGCGTTGGCTATCATGAGGTGATTGTGACTCGCGATCCACATCGGTCATTGGCGCTTCTTGATACCTGGCAGGTGGCCGAGGTGATTGATGCCTATCAGGAGCGTTATCTTGACCTCATGAATAAGAAAAGTGTCAATTACATCCAGGTTTTTCATAATCACGGGAAAGAGGCCGGAGCATCGATTGCTCACCCTCATTCTCAGCTTATGGCTATCCCTGTTATCTCGCCTTATATCGAGCTTGAGCTTGATGGGTCAGAACGGTATTATTCTTCTAATAAGGAAAAAGTATATAGCGTGATAACGGAATACGAAAGTGCTCATAAGAAGCGGGTTGTTTTCGAAAACGACCATTTTATCGCCTTTTGCCCTTTCGCTTCTCGGACCGCTTTTGAGGTTTGGATAGTGGGGAAGCGGCCGAATCCTTATTTTGAACGTATCACTGATGAGGAGAAATTTTCCTGTGCGGAGGTCTTGAGACAGTCTCTTCGGGCTCTGTATGATGGCTTGAATGACCCGGCTTACAATTTCTATATTCATTCGGCCCCCTGTGATGGTCGAGAGTATCCTCATTATCAGTGGCATATCGAGATTTTGCCGCACACGGCCACCTGGGCCGGTTTCGAGCTTTCAACGGGTATTGAAGTTTCTCTGATTCAGCCGGAAATTGCCGCGGAGCATCTGCGGTCCAAACTCATATCCTAAGACGAGAGATCTATGCTGTATGTGGTAGGAAACCTGAAAATGAATATGCTGTCGCATGAAGAGGCGGAGCAGTATATCGCCGTCTTGAAGCGGGAAATCAAGGCCAGGAATTATAGTTTCGTCAAAGGTATACTTTGTCCTCCTTTTCTGTATCTTCGAGAATTCTCGCATTTGCCATCGGGTCTGACGTGCGGAGCGCAGGATGTGTTCTGGGAAAAGAGCGGAGCGTATACGGGGGAGATATCGCCACTTATGCTCCGGAACGCCGGGGCGACCTCGGTTATTATCGGGCACAGTGAGCGCCGATCGCTTCAGGGAGAAACGGATGAAATTGTGAAAAAAAAAGTGACCGTTGCCTTGAAATACGCGCTTACCCCGATTGTGTGCATCGGCGAAACGAATGAAGAACGATTGAGACAGGAGACGGATCGAATGCTTTCCCTTCAGGTACGGAGTATTTTTTCCGGTCTGTCGAAGCTTCAGGCGGAAAAAATTATGCTCGCTTATGAACCTCGTTGGGCGATTGGTACAGACCTGTTGCCGACATCGCAGGAGCTTCTTCAGGTGAGAGTGCTGCTCCGGAAAATTCTTACCGAGATGTTCGATGCTGAATTGGCCGAAAAGATAGTGGTCCTGTACGGAGGGTCGGTGAAAAGCACGTTTCTTCCAGAGGTATCCTGGGAAGCGGGGATGGATGGGGTGTTGGTTGGGAGAGAGAGTCTCTTTCCTTATGAGATAGTAAAAATGATGAATCTTTTTGAAGAACATGCCTTGAAGGAACAGACAAACCAGTAACGAGAAAGAATATGTTGGAAAATGTCAAAGAACTTTTGGAAAAAGCGAAGGCGGGTGGTTATGCCGTGGGAGCGTTCAATACCGTCAATCTTGAGACGACCCAGGCAATTATTTGGGCGGCCAAAGAACTTTCCTCGCCGGTCATTGTTCAGATGACGGAGAAGACTTTCGATTATGCTGGAGGACGAGCGATATTTCATCTTACCAAAGAGATTGCTGAACTCTATGCTCCGGAGATCCCGATCGGTATCCATCTGGATCATGGTAAGAGTTTCGAGGTGGTGGATCGGGCTATGGAAATCGGATTCAGCTCGGTCATGTATGACGGATCACGCAAGGAATATGTCGATAACTTGATGATGACCAAGAAGATTGTTGCTCTTGCCCACGAACGTGGCGTTGTCGTTCAAGCAGAGCTTGGCAACGTTCCTTATATCGGTGAAATGCAGATGGAACTGGTAGATTGGGGGAAGTATATGACCGATCCCGACCAAGTGGCGCAGTTTGTGAAAGAGACCGGTATCGATACGTTGGCAGTGGCGATTGGGAATGCTCATGGATTTTTTCGTGAACGGAGCGAGCCAGACTATGACCGCCTGACGGCTATTGCGAGTCTGGTAGATATCCCGCTCGTGCTTCACGGGGCATCGGATTGGCAGAATGGCCGTGTCAGCGAAGTTATCAAGCGGGGCATCAGTTGTTTCAATGTTGATACGGCGATACGTCTGGCATTTATCGGAAGTTTGCGGGAGTCTTTACAATCCGAAGATGAAGCAGATCTGCGCAAGGTGCTTGGAGCGAGCCGAGACGCCGTCAAGGAGGCGGTAAAAGCCAAAATACTGGCTTTCGGGAGCGCGGGAAAAATCTGAAGCGTAGAGCGGTGATGGTAAACGAATGGCGAACAAGATTATAAAAAAAATATATGATGAAAAAAATAGCCATTAATGGTTTTGGTCGCATCGGTCGGGCGGCGTTTAAGATTGCTTTGGGAAAATCTGATGTCGAGGTGGTCGCCATCAATGACTTGACGGAGGCATCGGTTCTGGCACATCTTCTCCGGTATGATACGGCTTACGGTCACTACCGGAAACAGATCGAGGCCAAGGATGGAAAACTGATCGTTGATGGCAAGGTGTTTCCGGTCTATGCCGAACCGGATCCAAAAAAGCTTCCCTGGGGTGAGCTTGCCGTTGATGTTGTTTTGGAATGTACCGGTCGTTTTACGGACAAAGCGGGAGCTTCACAGCATATCGAAGCTGGAGCGAAAAAGGTTATTCTGTCAGCTCCGGCCAAAGGTGAAGATGATTCTGTGCCTACGTTTCTCATGGGGGTGAACGAAGATACCTACGATGGCGAGGCAATCATTTCCAATGCCTCCTGCACGACAAATTCTTTGGCTCCGGTGGCAAAAATCATTCATGAGAAATTCGGGATTGCCAAGGCGCTCATGACGACGATTCATTCCTATACCGCCGACCAGAATATCCAGGACGGCCCGCACAAGGATTTGCGTCGAGCTCGGGCGGCGGCACAGAATATCGTGCCGACGACCACGGGCGCGGCTATCGCGGTTACCCAGGTGATACCGGAACTGAAAGGGCTTTTTGACGGGCATTCCATGCGAGTACCGACCATAGTGGTATCGCTTACGGACTTTACGTTTGTTCTCAAAAAGAAGACGACTGAGCAAGAGATTAATGCTGTTTTGAAACAAGCTTCGACAGAAGCGCGATTCAGTGGCGTGCTTGCGGTGACGGAAGAAGCGCTCGTGTCGTCTGATTTCATTGGTAATCCCTATTCGAGTATCGTCGATCTTTCTCTTACCAAGGTTATCGATGGTGATCTCGTCAAGGTGGTTGCCTGGTATGATAATGAGTGGGGGTATTCCAATCGACTTGTCGAAATGGCCGCGCGGATCTAGATAATTTTTTGCAGATGTTTATGGCGAAAACAATCAATTATGAAAAGCGTTTGGCTGAGATAGCTGATATCACCTTGGGGGTTCTTTCCGATGAAGAGGTACTCCATCTTTTGGCTGAGCGTAAGCAGCTCCAGGAGTTGCAGGAAGAATATGTCAAGCTCAAACAAGAACAGGAAGCATCAGCACGCGCTGAAGAAGAGAAGAGTATCAGGAAGGAACTGATCCGTTTGAATAAGCTGATTACTTCCGATAAGCCGGACGACGAGCTGATTCATCTGATTGAGGAGCGTAAGATATGGGAGGCAAAAATGGAAGCGTTGGAGAAAAAGAGCTCCGATACAGAAAGCGGGGAAGATCCTCCAGAAATCGTGGAGACTGCCGATTTGAAAAAAACGATTGTTGCGGAAGTGCCAGCCCAAGCATCGGTATCGGAAGAGATTGTGGAGACCGAAGTTCCCACAAAGGAGGCGAAGGCTGTTTCCAAGGATGAATCTCGGGGAGAGGGGTTGATTACCGGTGTTGCCGTGAATCGTGATTTCGGAAGGGAAAAGGTTGTCAATCTTGTTCTGGATGAGAAGAGTGAATTTTATCCTTACCTTGAAGAAATCAAGAGGAGTCCGGCATCCGTAGGAAGGATTTTGGAAGGTGTCCCGTCCGTTGCTAAAAAGGACAAGCTGTTCATGTTTGAAGTGGCGAAAATCGACCCCGCGTATGCGATGCATTATGCTGATAAGGATACACTCAAGAAAGACGATGACTTCAACCTGAGAGTCGCCTCCCTCAAGAATGAGCGCAATTCCGGGAGCGCTCTTTCAGAAATGCTTCCGGAAGCGAGAACAGCCAAGGTTGTTATGGCTGCCATTCGCGCGGACTATCGCAATATTCGTTTTGCTCTCCCTCAGATGGAGGGCTATGATGATATGTTTGCCCGAGCAAAGAGTGGAGCGCTTCAAAAAGTGAAGGAATTAAAAGAGAGTGTCGACGTTGCTCTTCTGGTTCCGAAAATACTTCAAAAAGACAAGGAATTCATGAAACAGGTTGAGAAACTCATCCCGCAGTCTGACGAGTAAATGGAGAAAATCATAAAGAGACTATGTACGATATTCTCATCAAAAACGGTACCATCATCGACGGGAGTGGCCGGCCGATGTATCGTTCCGATATCGCGATAAACGAGGATAGGATTGTCGCTCTTGGTGATTTTTCGTATGCTCGAGCAGAGAAAGAAATTGACGCTACCGGGAAATATATCGTTCCCGGCTTCATTGATGTCAATAATCATTCGGATACCTATTGGCAACTGTTGGCCGATCCCTCGCTTGAGAGTATGCTCCGTCAGGGAGTGACGACCATTATCGGCGGTAATTCCGGATCATCGCTCGCACCACTGACACATCCCGATGTTATCCGTTCCATTCAGAAGTGGACGGATGTCGAGAAAATCAGTTTCAACTGGCTTTCGATGAGTGAATTTTTGGGCGAGGTAGAAAAACGACATCCGGCGCTCAATTTTGCGACACTGGTCGGACACGGGACGCTTCGTCGGGGAGTCATGCAGGATGAAACGCGCAGTATCACGCCGGACGAGATTACCGTGATGCAGAATTTTCTCAAAGCGGGTTTGAAGGAAGGGGCAATCGGTTTTTCTACGGGGCTGAAGTACACGCACGCTCGCGGAGCGGGAACTCGGGAGTTGATCGCCCTGACCAAAACGGCGGTTGCCGGAGGAGGCATCTATACCACCTATGTGCGTGATGAAGAAGAAAACCTGGTGAAGGCGGTCGAAGAAGCGCTTCTGGTAGCGCGTGAAACAGGAGCCCCGATCCATATTTCTCATCTGAAGGCTGTCGGAGAAAAGAATTGGCACCTGATGGATGAGGTCTTCAACCTTATTGAAACGGCCGCGCTCAATGATATTCCCGTCACTTTCGATGTGTATCCGTACACTTCCACCGGTTCGGTTCTGTATACGCTGCTTCCGGAATGGGTGACGCAGAACGGGCGTAAGATGATGATTGAGCGGCTCAAGGATCGTCAGACGTATCTGACGGTTTTGCGTGACATGAATAATAACGACACGGACTATTCCAAGATTCTTATTGCTGTTTCGACGCTTTCCAAGATGCTTTCTCGGAGAAAAATTTCTGAAATTGCCAAATTGCAGGGGAAGTCGCCTCAGGAAGTGACACTTGATTTTCTTTTGGCGAGCGATGGCCGCGCGATTGTCTCCATGGAGGTACTCTCGGAAAAAAATGTTTTGAAGGCAATCCAACATCCCTTTTCGATTATCTCGAGCAACGGTGCCGGTTACGATCTGAAGCACAGAGAAACCGGCGATTTGGTGCATCCGAGAAATTTTGGCACCTTTCCCAAGGTATTCGCCCAGTACGTGCGTCGAGAAAAAGCACTCTCATGGGAAGAGGCGGTACACAAGATGACCGGTAAGCCGGCACTCAAGTTTCGTCTCGAAAAAAGAGGATTGCTGGAGAAGGATTATTTCGCTGACATCGTGATTTTTGATCCGGAAACGATTGAGGATAAGGCGACCATGGAGGATCCCTATCAATATCCCGTGGGTATCTCCCATGTCCTCGTCAACGGAAGTGTCACCCTTGAAGAAGGGGTGATGTTTGAGAGGAAGGGCGTCGTTTTGCGTCAAAAGAGGGGAATTTTTCATTGGTAGTACGTCCTGAAATTTGGGCGTGACAGTTTTGACAGGATATGAGAGGATAGGGTGGCTTTTTCCTGATTACTATTCCCCTTATGGCTACCAGAGAATTTTCATTTAAAGACAAACGCGTGACCGTTTTCGGTCTCGGGGTGAATATGGGCGGAGTGGGAACGGTTGCCTATTTGGCCAAACAGGGTGCTCGTGAGATTATCGTAACCGATATCAAAACCCGTGAGGAACTGGAACCTTCAATCAAAAAACTCGCCGCCCACAAGAACATCACTTACGTTTTGGGTCAGCATCGCCCGGAGGATTTTATCCGGGTGGATATGGTCATTAAGAACCCGGGAATTCCCTGGACCAATGAGTACATAAAATTAGCAGAAGAACATCATGTGCCCGTCGAAATGGATTCGAGTCTGTTTTTTGCTTCTTGCCGAGTACCGATTATCGGAGTGACTGGGAGTAAGGGGAAAACAACTACGGCGACACTGATTGCCCATATTCTTGAAAGTGCCGGAAAGAAAGTAGTCCGGGTAGGTATTGGTCAGGTGGGGGTGCTCTCGGTGTTGGATCGGATTACCGAGGAGAGCATAGTCGTGTTTGAACTCTCATCATGGCGTCTTTCGGCTCTCAAACGTCTGAAGAAAAGTCCCCATATTGCCGTGCTAACCAATATTTTTCCTGACCATCTGAATTACTACAAAACGATGGAGGCCTATATGGCTGATAAGAAAAATATTTTCAGCTTTCAGAAAGGAACCGATACAGTGATTGCTTATTTTGACAATCCTCTGGTTCGGGAGATGGTTCAGGATGCTCCCGGGTCGATTTTTTGGGCCGCCACGGAACAACCGATGAATGGTGACGGTGCCTGGCTTGCCGACGATACGCTTTTCGTCTCGGAGCAGGGCAAGAAAAAAGTGTTACTTCCGATACAGGATATGCCACTTCCAGGAAAACATAATATTTCCAATATTCTTTTGGCCGCCTTAGCCGCCTTAGCCTCAGGGATTTCCCTTCAGTTGGTTCGTTCCGGTATCGTTAGTTTTCCGGGCGTAGCGCATCGGTTGGAGAAAGTTGCTGAGAAAAATGGCGTGTCTTACTACAATGATACTGCGGCGACGATTCCTGATGCGGCGGTGGCGGCACTACGGTCGTTTACTGAACCAATCATTCTTATTGCCGGGGGAAGCGACAAGCGTCTGGACTTTAACCTTCTTGCGCGAGAGATACTGGTACGGCCCAAGGAAGTGATTTTGTTCAAGGGGGCAGGGACGGAAAAGCTATTGCAGGCCATCAAAAAACTCGTTCCAGAAGGAAAAGAAGGGATTTTTGAAGTGGTGGACACTATGGAGGCGGCAGTGGCGCTGGCGTCCCGGAGTGCTGAGTCTGGTGATATTGTTCTTCTTTCTCCCGGGGCAGCCAGTTTTGGGTTGTTCCAGAATGAATTTGATCGGGGGGAGCAGTTTCGCCAGGCGGTGGAAGCTTTGTAGTGAAGTCGCTAGTTCGTTTTTGGGTCCAGGGCTTGCCTGCCCGAATCGCTACGCGAATCGTTGCGGGCGGGCCCTGGGGTGAATACCTGTTATTTCCCTTCAAGCAACTCTCTTGTGCCACAAAAATCCCAGCGAGATTTTTTGTTGAAGTTATAGCCGAAACTTTCTGCTTCACAAAAAGACCTGCTTTCGGCTATAAATTCGCCCAAGAGAATTTTTGGAGAGAAATACGTTTATGATATATGAGCATCTCTTGACCTGATTCGTGGGATAGGGTAATATACCCCTAGAGGGTATATTTTTTTAAAGATTACATACACCTATGGGAGTTATCAAGAAAACCACCAAGGCATCCCCGGTATTGTCACGGATTGCTCGTATCGAGGGACAGCTGAAGGGTGTCCGGCGCATGGTAGAGGAAAAGCAGGACTGTCTTGCGGTGATTACCCAGATTACGGCCATTCGCGAAGCAGTCGCCATGCTCGGGGTAGAGCTTTTGAAAGACGACATCGCCTGCAAGTGGGATGGCAAGAAAAAAATCGATGAAGCGTATCTCAAAAGTTTATTTAAGATGCAGTAGGAGACTCCTCCTACACTCTGAATCCTAACCCCTGTCTTATGAACAATCCATTCGAAAGTGCCAAGGAACAGTTACGAGCCGTCCAAAAGATCGTAAAGTTTGATGACAATATCATGATTCAGCTTATGAGTCCGAAGCGAGTCATCGAGGTAGCGCTTCCTATCAAGATGGATGATGGGCAGGTAGAAGTCTTTACCGGGTATCGTTCGCAATACAATGATGCGAGAGGACCGTTCAAAGGTGGTATCCGTTTCCATCCCGGGGTGACGCTCGATGAAGTCAAAGCTCTTTCGGCGTGGATGACTTGGAAAACAGCGGTGGTGGACATTCCTCTTGGTGGTGGCAAAGGAGGGGTGATGGTGGATTCCAAAAAACTTTCCGAAGGGGAACTTCAGAGACTCTCGCGAGCCTATATTCGATCCATCGCTCCATTTATTGGCGCCACGGTAGATGTACCGGCACCTGATGTCTCGACGGACCCACGGATTATGGGGTGGATGCTTGATGAGTATGAAGAGGTCATCGGAAAGAAAGAGCCGGGAGTGATTACCGGAAAACCCCTTTCTATCGGTGGATCGAAAGTGCGCGAATATTCCACGGCGCAGGGGGCGTTTTGTGTGATTGAAAAAGCGAGGCAGAAATTGCACTTATCTGAGCACGCGACGGTCGCCATCCAGGGATTCGGCAACGGAGGGAGTTTCTTGGCCAAGATTTTACAGCAAGCCGGCTATATCGTGGTAGCGATTGCCGATTCGAAGGCGACGGCACACAATCCTGCTGGTTTGGATGTTGTAGCCCTCGAAAAGCATAAGAACGAAACGGGGAGCCTCAAGGGATTTTCTGGAGGAGAAGTACTGCCAAGTGAGGCTGTGTTGGCACTGGCTGTTGATATTCTGGTACCGGCAGCATTGGAAAATGCCATCCATGAAAATAACGTGAGCGAGGTGAAAGCGAAGCTCATCATTGAAGTGGCCAATGGGCCGGTGACGCCGGAAGCGGAGGCAAAACTGACGGCCAAAGGAGTAGTGGTCATTCCTGATATTCTGGCTAATGCCGGGGGCGTGACGGTAAGCTACTTTGAGCAGGTGCAGAATGCCATGAACTATGCTTGGGGAGAGGAAGAACTCCTTGAAAAATTACGGAAAACGATGGATACTGCCTTTGACGCGGTGTGGCAGGAAAAGGAAGCGTACAATACCACGGTACGTATGGGTGCCTATGCGCTCGCCATCAAGCGGGTAGCACAAGCCATGAAGGATCGTGGGCGAGTATAATCTTTTAACAAAAATTCTATGTACGATTGTATTATTATCGGCGGGGGACCAGGGGGAATAGCGGCGGGAGTGTATGCGGCCCGCAAGCAAATGAAGACGCTTTTTTTGACAGAAAACTTTAGTAGCCAGTCGACCGTGTCGGCCAGTATTGAAAACTGGATTGGCACAGAAAGTATCACCGGGTTTGAATTTGGTCAGATGCTCGAAAAACATCTGCGTGCTCAGGAGGGAATTGAGATAGAGACCGGCGCTCGGGTTTCCGGGGTTACCGAAAGAGCCGAGGGTGGGTATGTCGTGGAAACTGAAAAAGGGGGACGCTATGAGACCAAGACGGTTATCGTCGCTTCCGGTGGACGTCACCGGCACCTTGGCGTGCCCGGTGAAGAGAAGTTTAATGGCAAGGGTGTGGTCTACTGCTCGACCTGCGATGCGCCATTCTTCCGTAACAAAAAAGTAGTAGTAGTCGGTGGGGGCAACGCCGGGTTGGAGGCGGCCGAAGATTTGCTCCCCTATGCCGGCGAGATTCTTATCATCGTTCGCTCGGGAGAGTTGAAGGGTGATCAGGTGACCCAAGAAAAAGTGTTGGCTTCACCCAAGGTGACGGTCATGTATAAACAGTTGACCCAGGAAGTACTGGGAGAAAATAAGGTGGAGGGTATCCGTCTTAAGCACGCTGAAACCGGAGAAGAACAGGTCATCGAACTTCAGGGCGTGTTTGTCGAGATTGGCATGGTACCGAACACGGAATTTGTGAAGGAGCTTTTGGAATTGAACGAACGGGGCGAGATCAAGATCGACGGCCGGACAACCGCGACGTCCAAGCCCGGCATCTTCGCCACCGGCGATGCGACCGATATGCCGTTCAAGCAAAACAACATCTCGGCTGGCTATGGGGTGGTGGCCGCTCTTTCCGCCTATGACTTCATCCGTAAGGGGAAGGCATGAATCCGGTGTAGCGACTGGACAAAAGGAAAAAAACGTGCTATACTGTATATAAGTAAGAAGACGGGTGCCCCACGGGTGTCCGTTTTCTTTTTCCGAGAGAGTGTCCTACGAGGGCTTTCTCTCGGGGAAACCCGAAAAAATGCTCCTTAAAAACAAAAACAAAAACAAAAAAAAGCAGAGCATGTTCCCATGCTCTCGCCCCACGTAAATGGGGCAAAATTACGGCTGGACGAGATCAATTTCTCCCAGCCGTTTAAAATTTCTCTCGCCTTGACCCCGCACCTTTTCTTTCAGTTATTTTGTGGTAAAAGAGCTCGGGATAGCACCTTATTGTAAAATAGGGGATTTATAGATGGGGCACCTTGAAAAGGTGCGGGGTTCAGGCTATACTAGGCCAGAGGTTCGAGGAGCGGAAATGGTTCAGATTTACTCAAAAATAGTTGATTTTTATGGAAGTTTTCGAAATACGGGGCGGAAAAAAGCTTCGGGGAAAAATAACAGTTTCTGGTTCTAAGAACGCGACCACGCCGATTCTCGCTGCCACGCTCCTCACTCGCGAAACATGCGTCATCTCCAATGTCCCTCTCATCGAAGACGTGTTCCGGATGCTTGAGATTTTGGAAAGTATGGGGGCAAAAATAGAGTGGCGGGGTAAGCGCACCGTGGCTGTTACGGCCAAGGATATCAATCCGAAAAAAATAGACACGGAACTGGTGAAGCAACTTCGATCCTCGATTCTTCTGTGGGGATCGCTCTCCGCGCGTTTCGATCACTTTTCTTTTTATCGTCCTGGTGGATGCCTCATCGGCGCTCGACCGGTGGACACGCATTTAGATGTTCTTCAAAAAATGGGCGTAAAAGTATTCGCGAAAGAAAAAGGTTACGTCGTTGACGCGACCAAACGTCATGCGGCAGCGGTAGTTCTGCGCGAGTTTTCAGTGACTGGGACAGAAAATGCCATGATGCTCGCGGCCAACATGCCCGGAAAGACGGTTATCAAAATTGCGGCAGCGGAACCGCACGTGGAAGATTTGGGGAAGCTTCTTATCGCCATGGGAGCCAGGATCAAGGGCCTTGGGACGAACACGCTTGAGATTCAGGGAACGAAAAAGTTGCGCGGGGTGAAGCATGTGGTGATTCCCGATGCTAATGAAGCGGCAACATTTCTTATTCTGGGAGTGGCTACGGGGAGTGCGATTAGCGTAAAAAATGCCCGTGAAGAGCATCTTGAGTTGGTGCTTGAAAAGCTGCGTGAATTCGGAGCCTCCTTTCTGGTCAAAAAAAATGAGATTACGGTGGTGCCGGCAAAACAATTGCGAGCTGTTTTGAAAATAGCGACCCAGGTGTATCCCGGGATACCGACCGATGTTCAGGCGCCGTTTGGCGTGTTGGCGACCCAGGCCAAAGGAAAGACCTTCGTTTTTGATACTCTGTTCGAAGGGCGTTTCAATTATGTTCCAGAGATCAAAAAAATGGGCGGAAAAATTGAAGTACTCAATTCTCACCAAGTGGTTATTTCAGGAAAAACGAAACTGCAGGGAACCGTGATCAAAAGCTATGACCTTCGTGCCGGAGCCGCCCTCATTATTGCGGCGCTTACGGCTACTGGGAAGACGGTTATCGAGGAAATTTATCAAGTGGATCGCGGCTATGAACGCATCGAAGAGCGTTTGCAAAAAATTGGAGCAGATATTGTGAGAAAAAAACTATCATGAAGTGGGACATGAAATCATTATTTCTCCGGAAGATCGGCATTGACCTTGGCACGGCCAACACTTTGGTTTTTGTTCCCGGGAGGGGTGTCGTTATCAATGAACCGTCGGTAGTGGCTATTTCCTTGACGGAAAACCGCGTACTGGCCGTCGGAAATGAGGCGAAGGAAATGCTTGGTCGGACGCCGGACACGATCGTAGCCAGTCAACCGCTTCGTGACGGAGCTATTGCGGACTATCGGGTAACCGAAGCCATGCTCAGATATTTTCTTGGAAAAGTGGCGGGGAGAATTCGCCTCTTCCGTCCGGAGGTGGTGTTGTCTATTCCTGCTGGTATCACCTCAACCGAACGTCGCGCGGTAATCGATGCGGCACTCAAGGCGGGTGCCAAGGCGGCGTATGTGGTCAAGGAGCCGATTCTCGCGGCCATCGGTGCCGGGATTCCTATTCACACGGCGCAGGGGAATATGATTATCAATATCGGCGGCGGGACATCGGAAATCGCTATCATTTCGCTTGGCGGAGTAGTTGCATCGCACAGCGCCCGAGTCGGTGGGAATAAGATTGATCAGGCCATTTCCGACTATATCAAGCGAAAATACAGCCTGGCTATCGGAGATCGTACCGCAGAGGAAATCAAGATGAAGATCGGTTCGGCCATCGCCCAGGTCAAGGAGGACCATATGGACGTGCGGGGACGGGATCTCATGGGCGGATTGCCCAAAACGATAACGGTATCGTCAAACGAAGTAACGGAAGCGATTCAGGATGAGCTCAGGGAGATTATCAATGTTATCAAGCAGGTTCTGCAAGAAACTCCGCCGGAACTGGCGGCCGATATTATGGACAAGGGGATGGTGCTTTCCGGCGGGACGGCGCAATTGCGCTATCTCGATCAGTTGATATCAAAAACCATCAATGTACCGTGCTACGTCGCTGATAATCCGGCATTTTGTGTGGTCAAGGGTACCGGTATCGTGCTTGAGAATCTGGAACTGTACAAGCGCAGTATCATGCTAGCCAAATAGACAGTTAGCAATGAACAGCTAACAGTCAACAGAAGAAAAGAGAGACTGCGTTGTCTGCTAATTGTTGTCTGTTGTTTGTTTTATGGTTATTGGAATCGATGCTTCGCGGGCGTTTCTGAAACGGCGTACCGGGATAGAGGAATATGCCTATCAGGCCATCAAACATCTGCGTGATGAATTGCCTGCCGATGCGGAGGTTATTTTGTATGTCCGAAGGAAACTATCATTTGAATGCGATCGCATTCAAATGATAGTTCCGGAAATTGATTTTGAGTTGCCGAACAATTGGCAGGTACGGGGGATTTGGGCGCCACGGTTCTGGACGCAAATCGGGCTGTCGTTTGAGATGTTCTTTCGTACGCCGGACGTGCTTTTTGTCCCGGCTCATACGGTGCCGACTATCCATCCCAAGAAAACGGTCGTCACCATCCATGGTCTTGAGTACGAGTATTGTCGTGAGGCCTACTCATTTTGGGAACGGCTCTATATGCATTATTCTATTATGCTGTCCTGCCGGGTAGCGAGTACGGTCATTTGCGTGTCGGAGAACACCAAGAAGGATGTGATAAAACTGTATGGGGTTCCGGAGGGGAGGATCGAGGTTGTTTATGAAGGATACGAGCAGGGTGAAATCAGGAATCAAGAATCAGCAAAAGGTCCAGAGAAACCGTATTTGTTATTTATTGGGAGATTGGAGGAGAGGAAGAATGTGGTGCGAATGATTGAGGCGTTTGCAATATTGAAAGAGAAATATCAGATATCACATGAGCTGGTCTTGGTGGGGAAGCCGGGGTATGGTTACGGCAGAATCAAACAACAGATAGCAAACAGCAAATATCAGGGTACCATTATTGAACGAGGATATGTGAGTGAACAAGAGAAGTGGGAGCTTTTGAAAAATGCCGATGTTTTTTTGTTTCCGACGTTGTATGAAGGGTTTGGGATACCGGTTTTGGAGGCGCAGAGCGTCGGAGTGCCGGTCGTGACGTCGAATACGTCGTCGCTCCCGGAAGTGGCTGGAGAAGGAGCGGTATTTGTCAATCCGGAGAGCACGGAAAGCATCGCGGACGGCATTTATCGGGTGCTTTCGGACCAGGAACTGCGAAGTGGTATAATAGAAAAAGCGGCCCACAATGTGAACCGCTACAGTTGGGTGTCCTGCGCCCGGGAGGTAGGTGATTTACTTGCACGGAAGGCAACTGCAAAATCGGCAGCCGCAGTAAAGAGTGAATAGATGTATGACTGAAAATAAGCCAAAAAAGGTAGCCTTGGTGCATGATTTTTTGGTGTCCTATGGGGGCGCGGAGCGGGTGTTTGAGATGCTCTGTGAGATGTATCCTGAGGCGCCGGTGTATACGCTCTTGTATGATACCGATCGCATGAAGGATCATTTCAAGGGGCGTGATATTCGTACCTCATGGCTGGGGAAGTTACCGAAATTCATTCAGAAACGATATCGTTTGTTTCTTCCGTTTTTTCCGGCCGCGGTCGAGAGTCTTGATTTGCGGGAGTTTGACCTGGTCATTTCTTCTTCGGGCGCCTGGAGCAAGGGTATCATCACCCGGCTCAATACGACCCATGTCGCCTACCTCCATTCCCCGATGCGCTACGCTTGGGACTATCATGAGTCGTACTTACAGGAGCTCGGTGCCCATGGGCGGCGGAGCATTTTTACCCGCATGCTCATGAGCTATCTCCGTATCTGGGACAAACAGGCCGCTGAGCGACCGGATGTTCTGCTTGCCAATTCTCATTTCACACAGGCACGAATCGGGAAATACTATCGTCGTGAGGCTGCAGTTATCTATCCGCCCGTATCACTTTATGAGCAGACTGGTTCGCAGGACGGTTTTGGGAAGCTTCCCGAAAAACGGGAGTATTTTCTGGTCGTCTCCCGGTTGACCCGGTCAAAAAAAATCGACGCGGTGGTGGAGACATTTAACAAGTTATCACTGCCGCTTGTGGTTGTTGGGGCAGGATCTGAAGAGCAGAGGCTGAAGAAGAGGGCTGATCAGCACATTCGTTTTACCGGGTTTGTTGAAGATAATGAATTAGCCGAACTGTATCGGGGGGCTCGAGCGATTATTTTCCCTTCGGAAGAAGATTTTGGCATGGTGGCCGCGGAGGCTCTGTCGTTCGGCACGCCGGTCATCGGCCTTGAATATGGAGGGCTTCGAGAAATAGTTACATCAGGTGTGACGGGCGAATTTTTCCACGCATCCGTACCGGAAATCATTGCCGAAGCCGTGCGGCGTTTTCTTGAAAAGGAAGGAACGTACGATGTCGCTGTCATGCAAGAATCCGTAAGAAAGTTCAGCAAAGAGAATTTTCAATATGCCATCGGGGAGGTGATTGATGGAAAATCCGGTGAAAGAATTTCTGGATTCATAAGGCTAGAAAGCTAACGAAGCTAAAAGCTACAAGCTATGCACATCATCGGTCATCACAAAGAACGAGCAGCACTGCGTCAGGCAAAGGGGCGTCAAGATATGGCTCAATCGTATCTCTTTATCGGTCCGCGTAGCGTGGGGAAAAGTCTCTGCGCGCTTGAGTTTGCCTCAGAACTGGCCGGAGAGCCTGATTTTGTGCCGAGTGAGGAAAGGTTGCACCCTTATGATGTCATGGTGGTACGGCCGTTTTCGGAAATTAAACGTGGCGTGACCAAAGTGAAAAATATTCCCGCGGAATCAATCCGCGAGGCACTCGCATTTCTTAGTCAGTATCCGGCAGGTGGTGGGTTCCGGACGCTCATCATTGAGGACGCTCATCGGCTGTCGGAAACTGCTCAGAATGTTCTCTTGAAAACACTGGAAGAACCACGATCAACGGCGGTGATTATCTTGGTGACCCATGAGATTGGAGCGATACTTCCGACGGTATTGTCCAGGGTCAAGCGGATACGTTTCGATTTTGTGCCGGAGAAGGTGATCCGCCAGGATATCGTCTCTCTGTATCAGGAGGAAAGACTCTCGGCCATCGCATCATTTTTCTTCGCTCTCGGCCGCCCGGGAATGATTGTGTCCGCTCTCGATAGTCCCGAAACTTTCCTGACGGAGCGCGAACTTCTGGGGGCCCTCTTTCGACTCTCGACGCTTTCGCTTGCTGAACGCCTCGCGCTCGCAGAAAAACTCGGGCTTCACGCGGAACGCACGATACGCCTTTTGGAATGGTGGTTGCCCGGGCTCTACCAGCAGGCGGTAAAACTGAGAGAACGGAAGCAGACGGTGCGATTTTTCAGTCTTCTTGAGGAGGTGGAAAAGACGATGGTGCTGCTCAAAACCACGCAAAGTAACGCGAGACTTCTCTTGGAAAAGCTTTTTTTGACGGTATAACGCTTACGCCTGATCGCGCTTGAGTGTGAGATGAAGAATAAAAATATTTGTTCGAGTTTTTACTACTGAGTATGCGCTTTTTGTGGAAATCCCAGCTGAAGAAAGAACGGGGAAAATTCTTGTTTCAGACTGGTGAAAAAAAGAAGGTGACGCGCAAGGAGCGTCTGCAATCCGGTACCAGGAATTTTTTTGTTCTTGGAATTATTTTTCTGTGGCTTCTTTTTTTTGGGACAGTTATCTATCTGGTTATTTTCTCTTCTTATCTCAGGTTTTCGGAGCGGGATATTTCCGGGCTTTCACTCGTTGATAAACAGGGATTCTTCCAGGAAGTAGAAAGCAAACTTTCCCAGAAGTATCTTGGTTTCATACCTCGCGATACATTTTTTCTGGTTCAGCCGGTGTCGTTAGAGCGGTCATTGACCGAGCGTTACCCGCTTATTCGAGAGGTTGTCGTACGGCGCGTCTTTCCCAATACGCTGACAATTTCGGTGGTGGAGCGTGATACGATTATACTCTGGTGCGCTGCGGAAACATGTCTGCATGTTCTGGAAAATGGCAGCGTGATTCCCGTGACAGACGTATACCAGGAAGAGCAAAACCGAGCTCACACTATCACGCTTCGTGATGAGAGCAATCAGGCAATATCGCCGGGCAGTCGGGCTTTTGAGGATGGCTTCGTTTCTCTGGTCGTATCTCTCAAAGAGCGGCTCAGGGAACGTTTTGGTCTTGAGACTGAGAACACGATTTTTCTTGCTTCGCGTTTTGCCAATGAACTTCGTATCAAGACGACGGCCGGGTGGGAGATCTATTTCAGCACTCGAATTCCGGCTGAGGATTCCCTTGATACCCTTGGTTTGCTTCTGGAAGATGAGATTCCCAAAGAGCGTCTCAATATGCTCCGTTATATCGACCTTCGTACCGAAAATCGCGTTTTCTATCGCTATCAGGATGGGAAAGAGGAGCTGCCCGTTGTGGAAACGTCTCTTCCTGAAGAGAAGAAGGGAAAATCAAAGAAGTAAGAGTAAAAAAGAGAGGCATGAAGCCTCTCTTTTTTCTTTGTTCACCAGATATGTTCAGCGTTTGAGTGTCTCGATATCTTCTGCGGAAATATAATAGATGAAGAAAGAATCTCCGGCACGAGCCAGGGGGGTTTTGTTTTCCAGCCAGGCATAGTTCTGTTCGCCGGGAGCCAGGGTCTTGTAGAGGCTTTCCTGGTAAAAGAATGAGGAAATAGCATACCAGCCGACTTCCGGTGTCCGGCTGGCCCACCAGGAGATGTATTGGTCGCCCAGATAGTAGGCAGGAGTGCTGCCACCGAAGTAATCGACACGGATTTTGTCGATAGGCTTGATGAGTGCACAGTCATTCATTGGTTCACACTTTGAGGAACTCCTGATGTTATAGGTGTCTACCCATTTTTTCAGATGCTTCAAGTCTTGTCCCCAGTCGTAATTGGAATCGGTGATATAGCGGTAGCCATTGAGGTGGCCGCCGACCGTGGCATTGAAATATGAAAGGTAGCTTGGATAGGACAGGATGGGAATAGCGACGACAAAGAAGAGGAGAAGGCCGTAGAAGAAGGCAATCAGCTGATGTGTGACCGGTTCTGCTACGTGGCGTTTGTAGAAGTCAGCGAGTGATTTTCCGATGAGCAGGTAGAGGAAGGGAAGGATGGGAAAGAGATGACGAAATCCGATATTCAGATTACCAGTGATACTGATATAACTGTAGAAGAGAATGAAGAAAACGGCCAAATATTCGGTGATTTTGTTCTGGAACGAATGAGAGAGAAAGCGCATTATGCCCAGGGATTTTTCTCTGGCATACTGTCTTCCGATACGGTACAGGCCGTAGCCGGTAGTTATGAGGAGGAGGAAAAGAAAGGGCAGCGTTTCTTTGAGGAGGAAAACAACGGGAAAATACCAGGGGGAGGCGGCATTGGTCACGGTACCGAGGAAGTAGTGCGTGTTTCCACCGGCCACTCGAGAAAAGACCATGAAGACGCCGAGAAAATATTCACTGAACGGCTTAAGGAGGGGAGAGGCGCTGGTGGTTACGACAAAATTATGGGCTGTTTGGGCGAAAAGGTTTTTCTGTCCTAAAACGGTGTCTGCCAGCACGACCAGTTTTTCTCCAGGCATGGCATAGGTATTGCCGGCATAAACGATCCAGATAAGGAGGAAACAAACAAGGACGCTGCCGCTATAGCCTAAGAGGTAATTCCAGACATTCTGAATTCTGAAGCGCCATGGTCCTCGGGTATCGGTAGCCGGTTTCGTTTGTGCCAAGGCATAGAGGAGGGTGAATAATCCGAAAATCGGAAAGAGCAGAACGGCGGAAAATTTGGCCAGTTCAGCAAGACCGAGAAACAGGCCGGAAAGGAGGATGCTCCGGGCACTGGGGTGTTTTAGGAAACGGATGAAAAAGAAGAAAGAAAAGAAAATAAAAGCGGCACTCCCGATGTCGGTTGTCACATAGTGGTTGTGGGCGATGATGTTGGGATCAAAAGCATAGAGCGTGACCGCGATGACTCCGGCCAGAACTCCGCCGAGTTCCTTGGTCCAGATAAAAAGGAAAATACCCAAAAGGACTGCAATAAGAGTGATAGGGATACGTGAAAAGAAGAGAATGGAATCGGCATCGTTACAGGTGATTTCCGGACGGGAACAGTTCACGAACATGTCTCCGATCAGCCACTGTTCATTGACTCCTTCCTGCCATTCTTTGGATTCCAATGGAAAGTCGAGTCGAAGCGGGAGCAGAAAGAGGCCAGCTAAATCTTTCAAGAGTGGCGGGTGTTCCGGATTGAGCCGCATATCACCATAGCGCATATAACTGTAGGCGGCTGGTATATGCGCCTTTTCATCAAAGGTCATTGACTCCTGTGAGGAAATGACAAGAGAGAGGACGAAATGAAAAAAGAGGATGCCGGTAACCAAAATCGTCGCTCGTTTTTTGATGAACTCCATAGCGTTGCTCGTTATTGGTTAGGCGGGATTACTTTTTTGTTTTTTCTTGAGGGGCTGGAAGGATGATGACGTCGAATGTCCCGCCCTCACGAGGGCCGTTCATATCGATGTGTTCGGAGTAGGCATCGGGATAAAATTTCAATACTCTTTTGGCCAAGTCATCATTGTAATTGAGCATGAGAAAGATACCCGGACGTCTCAGGGTAGTGTCTTTTTGAACGATTTCCATATTGGCTACCCGATCATAGGTGAGGAAATAGACCGGGTGAGCATAGACCGGTAGGTCAAAACGGTTGTTTTCGCCCTTTTCGTTGATGAGTACGTATTTGTGGACGGTGTCGGGGAGAGACAAGAGGTAGCGGGCCATGTTGCGATAACTTTCATTGAAGGCTCCGGAGGCGTGGGAGTTGTTCGGGAAGAAAATGAAGTATTTGGTGAGGTTGAAGGTGGCGCTCAAGCCAAGCGTGATGACGAGTATCGAGATGAGGGCGATTTTGGTGCCGGCCTGGGAGCGAAACGCTCGGTTCAAGATCCAGAAAGCCGAAAGCGAAGCCATCAGGAAAACGGGTGTTTGGGTACCGATGGAACGAAGGGCATGGGGCAGTCCTTCGTCGGTGAGAAATTCTGGGATGAGCATGACGAAAAATGACCCCAGAAGGAAGGTATTGGTTACGAGGCGGGTATCGCGATCACCCTCGCGGATGCGTCGCCCGAGCAGGATGGTGGTTTGCCAGATAAGAAAGAGAAAACCAGCCAGAAAGAACGTCCCCACAAAAGGATCGAGAATCGGGTAAGGAGGGTAGTTGTGGCGCCAATTTTGATCGCCCCAGAAATTGTATTTGAGAAGTGAAAGGGAAAACGTCTTCGCTAGGGTGGCCGGGAGGTTGCCGTGATTGACCTCGGGGTTGAGTACCGAGATATGTGATGAGCGAGAGGCGAAATCTTCCGGATGAGCTATAAAAAAGTGATACAGCATCGGTGCCGCTGCGATGAACGCTCCGCAGATAAAGATAAGGCCATGTTTCCAGAAACGTTTCAGGAATTTCTCGTAGGAGAGTATGAGAGCCGGTAACAGCGCTATCAGTATGAGGGGGGCGACTCGGAAGGCGATATAGGTGTGGAGTCCCAAACCGAAAATGAATCCGCTCAGGAGAAAGTCTCGGAATCGGTGTGAGCGCAGTCCCCGAAAGAAAAAGTAGAAAGAAAAGGAGAGAAGGAAAGTGACCATGATGGCTCGAAAGCCGATACGTGAGAAATTGATGGCCCAGTAGGAGGTGGCCAGCATGAAGGCGGCCAGTAATCCGGCGCCTCGACGATGAAAGAGTTCTTTTCCGAGAAGGTAGATGCCGAGAACGGAGAGGGTGCCGAAGAGGATGGAGGCAAACTTGAGTCCGGTGACGGTGTTGCCGATCAGGGAAATGAAAAAGGCCTGGATATTGATGAACAGACCCTCGCGGCCGAAATTGGCCGGATAGAAGAGTTTATAAGTTCCGGTTTCGATGGCGTGAACGGCGTCAACCCCGTTGGCGGCTTCGTCGGGATAGAGTCCGACCGGGATATTTTCGATATTGGAAAAGCGTACGACGAAGGCGAGGATGAGAATAAACAAGAGTGCCCCGGCAGCAATAAGAGAGGTGTTTTTTTGTTTGTGCATAGACGTGTTCTGTAGGCGTTGTTGTTCGCGCTACATGTTTTTTTGTTTTCTGTTTTTATGGTAGAATTATAGCAAAGTTCAGCGGAAAAGAAAAATATTTTTTGATATGGGAATCCTAGATAGACTAGCGAATACCGCTGGGATAGATTTTCACGGTAATCAGGAAAAGGCTTCTGTGCGTCTTGAAGATCTCAAGAAAGGAATTTGGGAAACAGCGGACGGAAAAAATAGAATCCGGGTGATATCACTCGAACCTTTTAATGTTCTCGATTGCTCGACAGATCAGGCACTGTTCTTTCAGGATGGTCTTGAAGGGTTACGTCGGAAACTCGAGGATGAAGGGTATAGGTTTTCCGCGGTGCAGCCACAGCCGAAAGCGACTATCCCCGGGGATCTTGGCGAATCGGGAGCAGCTGTGGTGATCAATATCAACGAGGCGCGTGGGCGGGGGAATATTGCGGGTACCGAAAATCATGCATCCGGAGAAGAATTAGGGAGGCTGCAGCAACAGATCTTTGCGAAACTGAAAGAAATGACAAAGCTTTTACAGGGGACGGAGAATGAGGAAGTGAAAGCGACAATCCTCAGATTATCCGAAGAAACAAGGGGTCTGTATCAGGAGGGATTGACTGAGGAAGAACAAACGGAACGGATGCGGACTATTTTCGCGGAAGTCGATACTTTCTCAACCATGATGCAAGAAAAAAAACCGGTAGTGAAAGGGAGTGCTCGGGCAGCTCGTCGAGCAGCGGCACGAGCGGCTGGCGAGACGACTGTGGATGCTGTAAGCAAGCCGACATCGGGAGGCGTTGCTGTCGAAGGAACTGTTTTTGTGAATGATAAAAATGCCAAAGCGCTACTGCAGGCATTAAAAATAGCGCCGAAGTTTCAAGAGCCCGTGGCAGTCTCTGCTCTCGATACACAAGCGGTTACTGCGCCGGCGGATGTTCCGAAACCGAAAGTTGAGAAAAAGTCTCAGGCGAAAAAATCAGATGAACCCAAAAAAGAAGCCGAAGAAAACACTGGGGAGGGTAATCCAAAAACTGGCGATACAGGAGGACCGAAAGGACCGGAGGGTCCGGAAGAATGGCTACTATTACTTAATATTGCCGATCCGGTGAAGGCGCGTGAGAAAGCGGCATTTTTAGAAGGCTTCATTGCTGATCAGTATGAAGAGTACGTTCGGTATATGCAGTATGAGGCGAAAAAAATCCAGCCAAACGGCACTATCTCCCGTGATGATTGCTGGTCGCTCTGGCAAAAAAATGGCGGAGAGACAAAATTGGAAGATGCGGTTGCTCGACATCTTTTGGTTTTCCATGATGTTGATCCCGAGAACGGGAAGAAGGTTTTCCAGGCCCTGGTCAATGATCTCGAACGAAAAGCTAACAAAAAAGTCTAAAAGTTATGCCGAAAAGAGAAGGTCCATCACAACCAGTTTCAAGATCGGAGCAAACTCCAGCAGTTCCTTTGAACGAGGAGCAAGGAAATACGCTGTCCATTGAGGCTATTAAGAGAACGAAGAAAAAGGCGGCAGACATTCTGGGTTTGAATACCCCTTTTGCCAGAAAGAAGTTCGCTGCCGCTTCTCAAACCGAAGCCGCCCCAGTGGCTCCTCCGGCTCCCGATGTTACTTTACCGGATGTTTCTTCGGCTGCAGCTGATCTTGTTACGGATCCAGCTCCGGCTGCTGGTTCCCCAGTATCTACTTTAGATACTCAAGCTGACGTCTCTGAAGCTGGATCAAAGCCTGTGCCAGTCATACCAGAAAAAAGTATTGATGAGCAGACAGCGCAAACGATGAGAAAAAGAAAAGGCGCTGGCAAGAGGACCGTCAAACCCCCAGTGACTCCAGTTGCCCCCGTTTCTGTTCCTGATATTGCTCCATCCCCAGAAGAGACAGAGAAGGAGAGCCTTGAGAAGGTGATGACATCACTTGAGGAAGGTAAGAAAGCTCATCTCAGTGCTGTTGCATCACTTGATTCCCTTGCAGACCTGGAAGAGACTCATAGAGTTTATCGGCTTGACGATAGGAGGTTTATCGTC
This sequence comes from uncultured Bdellovibrionales bacterium, assembly GCA_964488025.1. Taxonomy (GTDB): domain Bacteria; phylum Patescibacteriota; class Minisyncoccia; order Moranbacterales; family UBA1568; genus UBA1568. The sequence goes on along the minus strand of CAZATJ010000005.1, from coordinate 13,837 downwards.
ACGCCCGCTGAAAGAGACATTGTGACTTACGGAATCCAATCGAAGGAGTATAAAAAAAGAATATTGGAAAAGGCGGCCGAATATGAGCAGGAGATAGAGTCTGCTTACAATGACAAGAGGCGAGCATTGGAGGCAGCGGCCGCCAAAAAGAATGAAAAAGAACCGATTGTTACTGGACGATACCGTGATCAGGAGGGGGTACTCTGTGATGTCCGGGAAGAGGGTGGTGAGTATTTCTATACCCCTCTGGAAGGCGAAGATAAGGGACAGGAATTTCCGCAGGGCGATGCCGGCAACATGCGGGCGCTTATGGGAAGTGAATGGCAGAAAGTGGATGATACGACCGAACCTACCTCAGAACCAGTCCTGGTGACTCCACTGGCAACGCCCCCTATCCCTGCAATGCCACCGGTGATGCCTCCTGTGCCAGATGCTTCCAAGAAAGAGGGAATGCGTGGATTTGAGCCTTTGAAGGACGGTGAACGAGCACACTACTTTATTCCTGAAACCAGCAAAACGATTGTGGTTGAAAGGGATGGCGACGAATATATTGTTTCGCGCGATGGGAATTTTATTCCGTATTCAGAAGCGGACATCATAAATTTGGCTCAAGTAGGAAAATGGCAATTTTACGCAGAGGGTTTGCAGCTCGAAGATTTCGAAAAGAAGGAGCTAGTCTTGACGGAAGAGGAAAAACGAAAAGAACTTATCGACGGTTTGCGTACGAAGGTGGGGGAGGCACGTTTGGAATATGTCACTACCGATTACAAGCAGAATTCGGTGTGGCAAAAAATTAAGGGTATTTTTGGGAAAAATGTCAGTGAAAATCGCGGCGATCAGGATACCGAATCAGCCAGGGAACGTTATGAGGTGGCACTCATGAAACTTCAGGACGCCCAGTTGGGTGAACTGAAGGAATTGGGATTACCCGAGCCAGAGCTCAGGAAACGTATGGGTGAGATGCTCAATTACTATAAACTTGATGAACGGATTAGTCTGTATGATGACCGTAACCGAGTGAAGATGGAATCGATGAACGGTTTTCAGACATTGGTAACACTGGTTGAGAGTGTTGGCCGGGAATACAATAAGTTGCCGCGAGCGGCCAAGTACGCGCTTGGAGGAATATGTCTGACAGGAGGCTTGCTGACGGGTGGCGGTGTGATCGGTGGAGGAGTGGCTGCGGCGACGAGTGGGCTCATCCTTATGAAAAGAATGATTGCAACTACTGGCTTAGCCGTGACGATCGATACGGGTGTTGAGCAGTGGATGGAAAAGAAACGGTCCGGAGTGGCGGAAGAGGAAAAAGAAGCTCACTTGAAAATATTGGATGCGAATAAGGAGGGTGGGACATACGACTTCGAGCTCATGCAAGATTTTTTGAAATATGATATTAGAGCCCTTGATGAAAAGTTCAAGGCCCAGAAAAAGGAAGCGCTCATTCGGCGGTCAGTCGTGTGGGGGGCGGCCGTGGCCGGGATGGTTGGTATGGGAGCATCGTGGGCCAGTCACCTGAATACTGGTGCGAGTAGTGGTTCGCATACGGATCGGGTGAAAGACCTCCTCAATCGTCATCCGGATGCTGCCGGTCATGTGGCACCAGCCCCTGACCATGCGGTCTCGGCTCCGGCAGGGATTGCTTCAGCCACAGAACAGGCCGCTGCTTCCGCTCCGGCAGGGATTGCTTCAGCAGAAGCTTCTGTTATCGGGGTCAAAGAAATAGGGGCGGCAAATTTTTTGGAAAAATACGATGTTACTTCAGCTGATGGCAAGAAGGGCTTGTGGGGTATCCTCGAGCAGCGTTTGCCGGAGGGGTTGCCCAAGGGTGACCAGAATCGAATGATTCAGTCATTGGAAAACGTCATACAACAGAAATTGAATGGCATGTCGCCGGAAGAGTTGAAGGCAGTAGGTTTCCGCACGGGCAATATTGATGACATTTATCCCGGAACGAAGATTGATTTTGGCAAACTCCTCTCGGTGCAGGAGATCCAGTCGGTACTTGATGGAAAATCGATAGCGGCATCGGCTGTTATCGAGACAGCCTTTCCTGCCGCTACCCATACTGTCGAAGCTGTAGGGACGGCCACGGGGAGTGCCGCAGAGGCGGCGAGCGAGGTCTCTAATCAGGCAGTCGCTTCTCATGTACACGATCCGATGGATCAGGCTGTTTTTGACGAGAAAATGACGAGGCTAGCGGAAGAGAAGTTTGTTTCGCTTCATCAACCGGTGATTGAGCCTGATCCTACGGCAGCGGCTCAAGAGGTGCTCACGGAAGATGCCAAGAAGTTTTCATCATTTACGGATCCTCGTTCGCTTTTTCAATTCTTTGCGGAGAATCCGGATAAAAAACTACCGTTCAGAGAAGCAACTGGCATCATTCGGAGAGGAGTGTTCCTTACATATGAAATGAAAGACTACACACCTTATACCGCCCCGTATGATTATACAGTCCATCCGTATATGGGGGTGACACAGATGGCGGGGGCACTCAAGTATTCGATGGCCCTGCAAGCAGGTACGCTTCCTGAGTATACATTCAATCAGATGGGGTATCCGCTCCATTCGAGTCAGTTGCGGAGTTTGACCAAGTTGGTGGAGGTTGCTCAAGATCCGAGGGTTTTTGGCAGTCTTGGTCGGGTCAGTTCTGGCGAAACAATCGATCAGTATACGAGACGGATTGCGGCCCTGTCGGTCGCCATGAACAAGGAGAGAGAACTCGCGACACTTTTGGAGGGAAGATAATTCACAGAGTATAATAAAAATTATTATGGCATTAGATCAAACACAATTGCGGGAAGAATTGATTGCAACCTTTCATCTCGATCAGATACCGGAGGATAAGCGCGACGAGTTGTTGGAGAAAATGGGCGAGGCACTTTTAAAGCGTGTTTTTTTGGCCACCATGGAAAAAATCGGCGATGATGGAGTGGTAGAGTACGAAGCGCTTCTCGATAAAGAGGCAAAACAGGAGGAAATCGAGGCCTTTTTCGAAAAGAAGATTCCAGGGTACAATGTCTTTATTCGTGGTGTTGCCGATGAATTCAAAGAGGAAATGACCAAAGCGCTGTAAATCGTTGAAAATACCCTTATGGCGGAAGAAGTGATTACGGAAGCTTCGAAACTGAGCGGCGCGGAGTCGTCTCCGTTTGGCAAAGATGCGGTTTCACCGGAAGTGGACGGGACATTGCCGGTCGAGTTGTCGAAGACGCCCGAGGGCGTCCCTGAGAGAGTGGAGGGGAAATATTTGGAGTTATTGTCTCAGGTAACGCCGACGAAGACGGCCACTCCTGCCGATGATGACCACAAGGATACAGTGGTACTCGATGCCAAGCACATTGGAGCCATGACGGATGAGGGAAGCAAGGTGCGGAAGCTTCTGGATCTGGCGCAGACAAAGAGTGTGGTTCATGCCGTGAAAGTGGCCCGTTCTCTTAAGGATTATTACGCTCTCGACAAGATGCATGATGAGCTGGCCGACAAATTGTATCAGGGATTGCTCGAAAAGGGATTGATCGAAAAAGAGTAGCCCGAGAAAACGTAAAACACAAAAAAATGGAAAGTAGTTTTGATTTGAATATCATTTTGGCTCCGCTTACGGCCATTTTTGGGCTTCTTGCTCTTCTGAGTGGGGGATTTTTGGTGGTGCGAAGCTTTTTTCGTTTTCGTTTTCAGGTGAATCAGTCACTCAACATGGATCTTGAGATCATCAAGGTCATACGTAAAAAGGAAGGGGAGGGGCAGACACAAAATGCCGAAAGCTGGAGGGATGAGATTTTGGCAATGGAACAGCTCCTGACATCGTTATCGACACTGAAACCGGCGGGCAGCTTTTTGAAAAAACTCTTTTTTGAAGCACCTAATATCGTTTTTGAAATTGCCAATCCTTCTTCGAGCGAGGAAATCTTTTTTTATCTCTCGGTGCCGAAGCGCTACCGTGAAAGTATCGAGAAACAGGTTCATAGTTTTTTCCCGCACGCGGTGATAGAAAAGGTGGAGGATTATACTATTTTTTCACCAGGCAGCTACACGGCGGTCTCTGTCCTTGAATTGAAGGAAAGTCATGCTCTACCGATTAAGACGTATCGGACGCTTGGAGTTGATCCGCTCAATGAGATTTCCAACTCCTTGAGTAAGCTGGAAACAGAAGCGGAAGGTGCCGCTATTCAAATCCTGCTTTCTCCTTCCGGAACAGCCTGGCGCTCCGAGGGACGCAAGATTGCCCAACAAATGCAGGAAGGAAAACGTTTGAAAGATTCCCGAGGCGGGAGTGGAGCTTTTGCAAAAGATATCAGCAAGCAGATGGGGAAAGAGATGATTTCTACATTGACGTCATCACCCAATGCGGCGAAGAAGTTACCGGTTCCGGAAGAAAAGAAGTCGGTGGTACTGACTCCGGAAGAACAGGAACTGGTGAAATCTATAGACGGCAAGGCGAGCAAGAGCGCATTCCGTGCCAATATACGCCTTTTGGCATCGGCAGCGACACAGGAGCGGGCAGAAGAGATTCTGGCTCATCTGGAAAATGCTTTTGGGCAATTCGAGAACCCGGAAGTGAACAGTTTCCGAGTGAAAAAACGCGTCAAGGGAAAGAATGCCGTGTATGATTATATTTTTCGCAATATCGACAGTGAGAGCGCAATGATTCTGACCGTGGAAGAAATGGCCAGTATTTTCCATTTTCCTATCTCAACGACTGCTACCCCTAAGATCAAGTGGCTCAAGGCGGGGGCTGCTCCACCGCCGGTCAATATCCCTGCCGAGGGGATACTGCTCGGATACAATGAGTACCGTGGCGCCAAGGCTGAGATACGCATCACCGATAACGACCGGCGGCGCCACATGTATGTCATCGGACAGACCGGTGTCGGTAAGTCGAATTATCTTCAAGAAATGGCTAAGAAAGACGCTCGGGCTGGTAAGGGTTTTTGTTTCATCGATCCGCACGGTGATGCTATTGAGGACATCCTAACCGCTATTCCGAAAGAGCGTGCCGAAGATGTCATTATTTTCGATCCATCCGATGTTTCTCGTCCCATCGGCATAAATATGCTCGAGTATGATCCGGCTCATCCGGAACAGAAAACCTTTGTCATCAACGAAATGATTGGCATCTTCGATCAGCTCTACGATATGAAGGCGACCGGCGGTCCGATGTTCGAACAGTATATGCGCAACGCCATGCTGCTCATCATGGAACATCCGGAGAGCGGTTCAACCTTGATGGAAATTCCGAAAGTTCTGGCTGATGAGGAATTTCGGCGCTACAAGTTGTCCAAGTGTACCAATCCGATTGTACGTGATTTCTGGATGAAAGAGGCCGAGAAAGCCGGTGGTGAAGCGTCTCTGGCGAACATGGTGCCGTATATCACCTCCAAACTCACGACGTTCATCAGTAACGACATGATGCGGCCTATTATCGCTCAACAGAAAAGTACCCTCAACTTTCGCGAGCTCATGGATGATGGAAAAATTGTTCTTATCAATCTTTCCAAAGGGAAAATCGGCGAGATTAATGCCCGATTGCTCGGGATGGTGATTGTGGGTAAGATTCTTATGGCGGCCCTCTCGCGGGTCGATATTCCCGAAGCCGAGCGCCGTGATTTTTACCTGTATCTTGATGAATTTCAGAATGTGACGACGACCTCGATTGCTCAGATTCTTTCCGAAGCGCGCAAGTACAGACTGGTCCTTATTTTGGCGCACCAGTTCATTGCCCAGCTGAAGGAGGAAATTTCCAAGGCAGTATTCGGGAACGTTGGTTCGCTGACGGTCTTTCGGGTCGGACCGGAGGATGCTGAGTTTCTCGAGAAGCAATTCGCGCCGGTTTTTACGGCCAATGATATCGTCAATGTGGATAACTATCAGTGTTTTGTGCGCTTGCTCATGAACAATGAACTGACCAAGCCTTTCAATATGAAGACGTATGCGCCGACCCATGGCGATCAGGAAGTGGCCAATGCCCTGAAAGAGCTATCGCGTCTCCGTTATGGCCGTGATGCCACCATCGTCAACCGCGAGATTATGACCCGCATGCAAATGGCTGAAGCACCAAAAGCGTAGTCTGGTGAGTGAGGTTTTTGTTAAAGTTGCTCGAAGAACTTTTGTGAAGAAAACTCGTGCATTAAATAAAAGGCTTTCAGAAGCCTTTTATTTTAGTAATTTTGACAAAATGAATCAAGAAAACTTTTGTCCATCGTATATTATCTTAATGTATAAGAGAAGAGAGAATTTCTGGTACTTATGAAGATTTCCCCAGTTTTCTCATTGACGGTAAGAGCGGTTCCTTCTGAAAATGTATCGTGAGAGAATTTTCTGATGAGTCGGCCATCCTGATCCCAGACGAGGATGCGTTTATGTGGAGTATCGAGCGCATAGACATGAGTCAGTCCGGGATGAGCATACAGGTCGGTGACGTTCAGTCCGTCAGTCGGCGTTTCAAAGGTGTTGGTTTCTCGACCACGGAAATAACCTTTAATGACGGCCTGATCGGCAGCAATAAAAATCGTTTCATTGACGGAGAAACGGGAAGTTTCTTCGATGGGAGTATTTTCTTTGAGCCAGGCAGTACTGGCACCAAAACCGTTGTTGGCCCGGGGGAAGCGGTATATCTGATCATTTCCACTGTCCAAGACGTACAGATAGGTCAGGTAGGTGTCAATGCCGGTAACATTTGTTTTTTCGTTGAGAGTGAGGGTGTTTTCTACGAAGGTTTTGCTGATTGGGCTCCAAGCATAGATTTTCCCGGTTTCGGTGAAAATGAAGATGAGGCCGAGGTCATCCATGACAGTGGCAAATCTGACGGAATTATTTCCGGGAATAGGGAAATATTTCCTATCGGTGACAGTGAGGATATTTTTTTCGGTTATGATATAGGTTTCATTGCCGAGTATCACTGGCACTATGATGGTTTCTTTCATGTCGTCGAGAATGAGAGCTATCTCGCCATCGCCGGAATCAGTTTCATTGTTTGATGGAGGGGTGGACGGTGAGTTTTCTGTTTGTGAAACGGTTGTCGTATCTGGTACGAACTTTCCTGGTTTCAGGAACAGGAATACCAGGACGACACACCCAACAAGGCCGAGGAATCCGAGTATTCCAAATCTGGTGTTTTTCGGGAGGTGACGGAAAAAACGAATACCTTGCGAACCGTTCTCTTTCAGCCTCTTTCCGAGGGAGATGTTTTTTCGGTATTGAGCGAAAGATTCCAGAAGGCGATAGATTTTTTTGGACTCGGCGAAGGAGGATAATGAAATCCGATCGGAAAGGGCTGAAAGCCTTTTTGAGAACAGAGATGTTTCCGTTACCGGTTTTTCCGGTGTTTGTTTCTCTTTATTCCGGTAAAATGAAGCCAGTTTTTCTTTTATGAATAGGGGGAGTTCTTCGGTCTTTGGTTCTTCCGAGAGCTGATTATCCGACGGTTGTGTTCCTAAGTTTTCCCAGTGGTTTTCGGGGAAAGTTTCTTTTTTTGTGATATTTAAATCATGCTTTGGGAGAGGAATATCCGAAACGGACGTTATTATCGGGGGAACAGGAACGAAATCCGAAGGGGCTATCGTATCGTCGGCAACCTTCTGTTTTTCGAGAGCCTCTCTTCTTTTTCTCCACTGTTTTCGGAGGGTGCGTCCAATTTTTCTCTTTAGTAAGCCGCTCTCCTCACTCAAGGTACGCACCGCGCCGCCCAACTGCTTCTTTCCTTTGCGAATCCATTTTCCTTGCGCGGAGATAAAAAAATGACTCATATCAAAGAGTTCCTGCAGCGTGAGAAAAAAACGTTCGAATCTTACGTGTCGTCCCGGTTCTCCGAGAGCTGTTCCTTGCACGTAGATGTGTCCGGTTTTGGTATCGACGTAGTCCGCAGCCTTTTCCGGGGAGATTTCTTCCTCGGATTGTTCCGGACTTTTCTGTGCGGAAAGAGTCCCATTTGTTTTTTTATCGAGAAAAGCCGATTGACTGAATATGTTCTGAATATTCTCCAACGATTTTTCTTCAGAGAGGCGTTTTGAGGTCTTTGGGAGGGGAGTAATGACTTCCTCTGAAACATCAATCAAGATGATGCCTGACATGTCAAGTTCGTTCACGAGGGCGGTTTTGAGGAATTGCATGAATCGTTCGCGATTCATGCGCTTTGCGTTCTTAGCGAGTTCTTCAAGCGAAAAGAGAGCCAGAAGTTCCGGGGAAGTGAGGATAACGCGGTCATCGAGCATGAGGCGACCGCTTGAAACCTCGACAAATGTCTTGATGGGGTGTATGCGGGACTCTTCGGAGGCTAGTCCGGTGCTGATGTCGGAAATCCCATCATTCCGCAGGAGGAGAATTTTCGCTTGTCCGGTGACGGAGAAGTGAAAGTTATTTTTTTCCAGAACGCCAATCGTTCCGTGCAACCTGCCAAGCCAGGAGACATTGCCGTGTTTGACAAGTTCGGAGAGAGCCAGGTTGATCTTATGGAGCGCCGCCTCGAAGCTTTCGATGGCACCGCGTCTTGGGTTGCTCCAATATTCTTTTTTGGCGACCGAAGCAAGGAAATTGACGATATAGGCGGAATCTTCGCTGATATCGTCAATCTCGAAAATGCCGATAAGCGTACCGAGATTTGATTTTGAGATATTTTCTCCGGTATAACTAAAGGTGCGAATAAACGGCTGAAAAGAGCGGCCATTAGCCACGAGAACTTCTGTCACCGAGCTTTTGATTCCTGGTAACGGGTTACTTTTTTCCTGGCGTTTTTTTTCTGACATACCCAAGTGGGAAGCGAGCTTCAGCGGGTGATAAATATCCCTACCTTTTTTCTGGGAGTTTCCAGTCATTTAGGGAGAGTGTCGTTTGTGTAGGCTTTTCTATTATACCATAAAAAGCTCTTATTCGAGAGCTTTTTTTGATTTTTTAGTATATCGGGATTTTTGTCCCTTTATTACCAAACGAAGTGAGCGAAACGAAAGTTTACTTTCGTTTCCGAGCGAGTGTCGGTAAAATCGGCTTTAATACCCGTTATTTTGACTTCTCGGAGTTTTCCCCGTATACTCTAGGTGATAGATTCCTGTTTCCCTTTATTCTCCCGCGTTGTTGTATAAATGATATGTCACTGGCTCTCTTTGATACTCTGTTCGGATCTAAGGCTCGTTCCCGACTTATTCGCTTCTTTCTTCTCAATCCAGGAGTCGATTTTAGCGGTGCGGAGGTTTCGGAAAAAACTCTTATTTCCAGATTGGAGGCATCGCGGGAATTGACTCGTTTGGTCAAAATGAAACTGGTTATCGAGCGCTCTCGTAAAGGAAGGAAATATTTTGTGGTCAATGAGGACTTCCCTTTTTATACCGAACTGAAGAGTCTTGTTTCAAAGTTGAACGTTCATGCCCAGTCACAGGTATTTCGTAAGCTGAAAATCGTCGGTGAGGTCAAGCTTATTCTTATCAGCGGACTTTTTCTCAATTATCCGAAGAGCAAGGTGGACATGGTTCTTGTGGTAAACAATGTCAATCGTACCAAATTGAAGCATGCTATCGCTCATTTGGAAGCCGAAGTGGGGAAGGAAATCCGATTCGTACTGATGAACAATGAAGAACTTCATTACCGATTGAATATGCTCGACCGATTTTTCATAGAGTTTCTCGAGGCTCCTTATGAGGAAGTGAGTAACAAGGTTCCCGAGTTGAAGCGATTCATTGCCGGTCTGAAAAAGTAGCCCATCTGTACCATAAAAGGAAAAAAGTATGCCAGCGTGGGGATTGATTCTCAGTATCGTTTTGGTGGCTAGCCTGATCGTCGGGCTGGCCTTTTTTGTCTACCGATTCCTCAGGAAAGAGAGTGCTGGAAGTGGGGAATTGTCCGTTCAGATGACGGGCCTTGAAAAGCGTTTTGATGAGCGGATGCAATTCATTTCCCAGACTCTCAATCAGCAGTTGGGGAGTTTTCAGCATACGCTTGATCGCCGTCTGGATGACAATACAAAACGTCTGGATCAACGCCTTGATGTCGCGTCGCGTTCGTACGCCGATGTTCAAAAAAGCCTGGAGCAGATGCGTCAATCAAGCGATAAGATTCTGGAAGTTGGGAAAGAAGTAGCCTCTCTTCAGGAGATTCTTAAGGCTCCGAAAATTCGTGGCGGTTTCGGGGAATTGATGCTCAAAGATTTACTGACCCAGATGTTGCCAAAGGAGAATTTTTCCCTCCAGCACGCCTTTAAGAGCGGCGAGGTAGTGGATGCCCTTATTATGCTCAAGGGAGGATCTATCAGTGTCGACTCCAAGTTTCCGTTGGAAAATTTCAAGAAGGTAATTGTTGCCAAAACTGAGGATGAACGTCGTGTGGCGCGCCGTCAGTTTTACAGCGATGTCAAAAAACATGTTGATGCTATCGCGACGAAATATATTGTTCCAGAAGAGGGAACCCTTGATTTCGCGCTTATGTATATTCCGGCGGAAAACGTTTATTATGAGATTATCATCAAAGATGATGATGAGCAGGGGTTGCTCGACTACCTAACGAAAAGGCGGGTGATGCCGGTCTCACCGAATTCGTTCTATGCCTATATGAGAACCATTCTGTTCGGTTTACAGGGTTTGCAGATTGAGAAACGAGCCAAGGAAATTATGGGACAGCTCGAGAAACTTGGTCGGGCATATGGGCGTTTTGAGAAAGAATTTGATGTCTTGGGGAGTCATATCGGAAACGCTCATAAGAAATTTGAAGACGCTGAGAGATATCTCGGCAAGGTGGGGGATCAGTTGGAACACGCCCGTCTGGGGAGCGAGCATATCTCGGAGGCGTTACCGGCGGGAGATGAGAAGGATATTGAGGCGTAAAAATTTCAGACTATGGCTTTACTCGAAGGAAACAGGTGGGAGAATACTCTGGCCCAGTCGGATGGCGGAGTCGATTTTTTACATAATATTATCGTACGTATCCTGCTTACCCTTTCTTTTCTCCCGATAGTTATTTGTCTGGGGACACTTTTTTATTTTGTCCGTCCCGGTGAGACGTCTCTTATCCTCCATTATAATGTTTATTTTGGGGTTGATCTATTGGGAATATGGTGGCAGGCCTATCTCTTACCTGTTCTCGGGATACTCTTTTTTTTAGGACATTTTCTGTTGGCATGGCGTTTTTATAACCTCACCGAGCGGATTGCCTGTTATCTGATGCTCCTTTCGGCAGGGATGCTCTCATCAGGAATACTGATAGCGGGCGTGAGCATCGCTTTTATCAATTATTGATGCCTGATTCGTATGCGTACCGAGCTTTTCCTCCATCCCTTTTTAGTGGCTTTCGGCTTGACTATAAGTTTTTGTCTTATTTTTTTAGCGATTCCTTTTTTTCGGGGGTATCTTTGGCGAAATGGGGATCGGCATAAAGGAAAAAATATGTTACCTCGTCTTGGTGGCGTGGCAATGTGTTTCGCCCTGCTCGGAACGGTTGTTTTTGACACTCATTTGGTAATCACCCGAGAAATTGCCGGACTCCTTACGGCTGGTACTCTCGCTTGCTTTTTTGGACTGTGGGATGATTTTAGGGAGTTGAGTTTCAAGGCACAGGCCTTCCTTCAGGTGACGCTGACGATTATACTTTTTATTTTTGGTATGCGAATCACTTCTTTGAAGAACCCGTTTGGGGAAACCTTGATGTTTTCCGATCATGGCGTCGCATTTATTCTTTTCGGTTTTATGCTGCTGCTGGCATGGATGGTGCTGGTCATGAATGCCGTGAATTGGCTGGATGGCCTTGACGGACTGCTCGGCGGAGTCTCCCTGATCTCGTTTTTGGTTATTTTCTTTCTGAGTCTCAAGCCAGAGGTGAACCAACCGCCGGTGGCTATCATTGCTATCATTGCGGTTGGTCTCGCCATGGGCCTGCTTTTTTTCAATGCTCATCCGGCAAAAATCCTTGCTGGCACTTCTGGTTCTATGCTTCTTGGTCTTCTTATTACGGCTCTGGCCGTCATTGCCGGAACCAAGATCGCCACTGCTTTTCTGGTCCTTTCTTTACCCATTGCTGATGCCCTGTGGGTTATCGGGGAACGCTTGTACGCTAGGCAGTCTATTTTTCATCCGGATAAGCGTCATTTACACTATAAGCTTCGCGAACTTGGCTGGTCAGAGGGATCCATTGCGTGGTTCTTCTTTCTCCTGACGGCGCTGGTAGGACTGATTGCCCTGAATACTGCCGCTCTGGGGAAGTTCATCGCGCTTCTGCTTGTGTTTGTTGTTATCTTCTCTTTTCTTCTTCTGGTGGCGCATAAGACGAATAAAAAATACCATACCGTATGATGAAGTATCCTTTTATCCTGAAGATGCTTCCCGTGGGCATTGGGATCGGGGCCCTGCTTATTTTTTTGGTGGTACTTTCTGTGATGACTCTGCGGAGCCAGCCGTATCCGGAAGCGGTCTTTATTGGTGAAAAAATGTATACCTTAGAGATTGCCTCTACCAAAGAGGCACGGGCATTAGGACTCGGTGGACGTGACTCTTTGTGTGAAACCTGCGCCATGCTTTTCTCCTTCGGAGTACCGGGAAAATATAATTTTTGGATGAAGGGGATGCGTTTCCCGCTTGATATCGCTTGGCTGTCATCGGATGGGGAAGTGGTTCATATTGAGCGCCATATCTCGGAGAAAAGCCAGGAAGTCTATCGCCCCCAGATAGCTGCTTCTTTGGTATTGGAATTTAATGCCGGAGCTCTTGATGCTGTTCGGGTTGGGGATGTGCTCCAAATGACACCTTCTCAAGCAGCGCTTCCTTGAACAGAGGGTGTGTCAGTGGTGTGTTATACTCGAAAACAAAAAACCCCGCCGTTGCGGGGTTTTATTGATTTCTCTAGAGAAAGAACGGAATAGCTTTCGATAATGGTCTAGCGGTAAGCGCTGACGCGAGCGGAATATTTCTTCAGGTTCTGCAGCTGCTTGTCATTCAGGGTCTTTGAATGATCGATTGCCTGACGGATCAGGTCTTTGGAGAATTCAATCGAAGTCTTGGTAGTTACGGCGCTGTTGTGCGTTATGTTCTTTCGCAGGTAGTCTTCGATGTAGACTTTATGTTCGGCAGTGAGTGACGAATCGGTATTCTTTTCGAGATAATGGGCAAGTGCTCGGCGAGCGAGATGCGTTGTTCCGTTGCCGAGTTCTGCCTGTTCAACGAAAGAAGTTTCAGTTTCACGGCTCAGTTCCGGAGTGATGACGATTTCGGATTTTACATCGCTTTTTACGGAAGGGGCATTCTCTTTTTTCTGTCCCGTAGTCAATTCCGTGGTATCGCCGTTGGTATCTAAGAGTGTGCCTTCATCATCGGGGAGCGCCATTTGCGTTCGCTGCGAGTACGAATAGATTCCTAAGGCAATGGCAGCGACAATGAATACGCTTACGATAATTCGGAGATTCTCCTGAATCCAAAATTTTGCCTGGTTGGCGGGTGTCTCTTCCTCAAACATCGGATCTTGGTGTTCCATAGTATTCACCTCTCTTTCTAGTTTTTTGAATTTTTTAAAGTTCTGCTTGCGTTGAAGCCCGTAGCCAAGAGCGCTCGTAAGCTTTTCTCCCGACTGCGTCGACCTCCTTCCCTTCATACTAAAACGTCCAAAAATGCCTGTCAACTGGACAAAAACAGCTGTTTTCAGCTTAATGTCGGTATTTTTTTGATCGTTCTTTCGCTGTTTTTTAGAATATTTGCTGGTCGATAATCAATTTTAATTTTTTGGTGATTTTTTTCATTCACTTGCTTAAATTTTTTTCAGGAACGGAAAATGTCTGATGAAAATTTTTAACATCGTCTGAAACGAAGTTTTCTTGTGAAAGAGGAATTTAAAGAGGATACCTTTTTTTCTCGCGATACTCTTGACTTAATAATTT
>CAZATJ010000004.1:20471-68112 GCA_964488025.1 uncultured Bdellovibrionales bacterium | reverse complement strand
ATGTTACCCGCCTAGACTCGGCGAGGCTGGCCGACGGTACCCGGAGAAAGAAAATGAAAAACCAGCAAGATTTTTGGACATCGTACTCGTTCCTCTATACTAGTATCCGCCAGGGAGAACTGATGAGAAGGAGTAAAATGAGGCCGAGAAAAAATAGGATGCGGAGGGTGGCTTTTTTCAGGGATAGCTTATCGCGGAAAGCATCGAAGGAAATATCCCAAACGAGAAAATAAAAGATGGTACCAATAACACCAACCGTGAGATAACCAAATGGCCAAAGACTCATCACCCAGGCTATTTCCCCCATGATGAATCCCAGGAGCAGACTGTACAGCATCACCCGCCGACGTTCTTTTTTGTCGACCGTAATGAAGGTCTCGTAGCTGGTAAGTGTTGTTCCGAGAGAGTAGAGCAGCATGAGCCCCCACAACGGAAAAGAGAAGTTGAGATAGAAGCCATACAATCCGGCGTAGAAGAAAAACATCGCTGCCATAGCGGCAGAATTAAGAAACGCTTCCGCCGTCTTATCGGTAGGCGCGTGATGCAAGCGGTAATTCCCAAGAAGAGCCGCGTAGTACATGAAAGCGCTCAGAACGATGAACACTTGGCGCTCGGTGGGATGATCAATAAGTGAAAGCAGGGTCGGCGAAGCGAGCGCGAGCAAACTCGGTATGAAGGCATCAGTAACATTGCCGGTCAAGCGACGGCTTGCCAGAAGAGAAATGATGATGAGCGATCCGATTGAAATGAGATACCACTGCCAAGAGACGAAAATGGAGTTGAAAGCGACCACTTCGAGACCGGACAGAAAAAGAAGACTCCAGAAAAATAAAGCGAAGTGGAAAATCATGTACCGAGCGGATCGTTATGTCTTATTACCAAACAGAATAAGCGGATGCCCGTTATTGGCTCCGTTCTTCGAGTTTCACTGTCACCTCCTTCGTCTCGCCTTTGTGCCAAAGTTTGATAGTCACCTCGTCACCCGCCAAGTGCTGACCCATGTAATACACCAGCGAATGATCCAGGTCGACTTTTTTTCCGTCAATTTCGAGGATGATATCGTTTTCAACGATTCCCGCCTTATCGGCTGGTGACCCCGGAAGAACCGCGAAGTCGGTGATGGTATCTCCACGCACAACGAGCGCCCCATAATTGAACGGGAGGCCGATCTTCTTCTTCAACTCATCGTCAAGGGTGATGGAACGCACGCCCAAGTACGGAAAACTCAACTTTCCGGTCGTTCGTACCTGCTCCACGATACGCTTGACCTGATTGACCGGCAAAGCAAAACCAATATTTTCCGCCCCCTGAGCCATAGCCACATTAACTCCAATAACTTGACCCGACAGATTGAATAGTGGTCCACCGGAATTACCAGGATTAATGGCGGCATCTATCTGAATAATATCGGAAAGACGCTCCGAATCACCGAATCCGGAACCGGCATTCAAGTTTCTCTTGAGCCCGGAAACGATGCCGCGACTGACAGAGTTTTCGAATTCCCCTAAAGGATTACCGATAACGATAACCGTCTCACCCACGCGGACAACATCAGAGTCCCCCAGTGTCAGCACCGGAAAATCCTTCCCCTCTATTTTGATTACGGCAATATCGTTACTGGGATCGCGAGCCAAAACCTTGGCGGTGTACTCGGTACCATCACCAAGAATGACCGTGTATTCGGCCTGTTCGTCGGCTACGACATGCTTGTTCGTCACAATGAGACCATCGGAAGAGACAAAAAATCCCGAGCCACTGCCAATCTTTTTCTTTTCCATTTCCGTACTCCCCACCCCCTGCTGACTCCGAGAACCGAAAGGGCTGAAAAATGGAAATCCGAAAGGATTGTTGGATGAGTTCTTGAGCTTTGGGACATCTTTGCTGATGACGATACTTACCACGCCCGGCAAACTTTTTTCAACCAAATCAGCAACGACATTTTCCTCGGAAACTACCATACGTAACTGACTCTGCTCTTTATTATCTCCCGATTGAGAACCATCACCCACTAAGCTCGCTGGCAGATACGACGTAAGATGCTGTGATACTACAGGGGAAAACAGTCCTCCGACAAAGCCAGAGAGGAGTGTCAGGATAAGAAGCATCAGAGGCGCCCCCTTCCGATGATGCCGACAAACGACTGGTTCTTCCTTTGTTTCTTCGATGTGTTGCGATTCGGTAATCTCTTCCATAAAAAACGATATAATTTTTATATTGCACCCGAACAATCATCTGCTAGAGAAAAAATGAGGGATCGCCGGTGGTCTTTTTATACAATTCTTCCTCAAACTTCTGCCACTTAGCATCCTTGAATTCGATACGGGCTGTGTCGGCATCCAAACGATATTCAGGAGCCAGCACCCAGATAGACATATCGCGCATCTTGCCCGATAACCAATCGGCAAAAGTTTCTTTTCTCGCAAAAATCTGCCGGATACGATAGATCTGCTCGCTCTTCTCAGTTTTCGTTTCTTCGACCAGAATGATGTGGAAACCAAGTGTACTCTCGATGACATTCCCGGGAGTTCCCACCTTCTGCGATGCTACGGGGATGCGGAGCTCGGGAGCCAGATCAGCCAAAGCAAACCATCCGAGATCACCGCCTGAATCGGCTGTCTGTCCGTCAGAGTACTGCTTGACAACATCCGAAAACACAGTTCCCTGACGCAGCAGTTCGGCCGCTTTCTCAATCTTTGCCCGAGCAGGAGCAACCGGATCAGCTTCTTTCAGGAACGCCTCTTGCAATTTTTCCTCATACAGAGCCGGAAGTACCACTTTTTTCTCGAAATCGGCCATATCCCATCCATAGAGACGCTTCAGGTTTTCCTTGACCTGGGTACTGTTGCCATACTCTTCCAATTTTCGCGTCACTCCCTGATGGGCCGCCTCCTGACTGACAAATATACCGCGCTTCTTAGCTAAAATAACTATTGCCCGATCTTCAATCATCTTGTTCAGCACTTCTTTCTCACGAATTTTCAACCGCCTTTTCCCTTCTTCAGTAGAAAAGTCGACACGCAACCCTATTTCAGAAAAATTCTGATTTTCATAAAAACTCTTTACCGACTTCATATTCTCCGCCAATTCCCGAAAAGAAATCTCTTCGCGATACCCGATAACCACCGCTGGGTAAGGCATTTTGTCCACGAAAGCAGCCAAGGAAGGAGAAGTATGAGGGAAAAAATACACTTCAAATATGCTGAGAAAAAAAAGACCGACCAGCACCGTCAAAAAACCATAAGCGAATGTTGACCAACGGATTCTTTTTATGAGCGACTGTTCCATAGTATTCATTCGTTACGGGACTTGAAAAAAACATTCCACCATTTTTGATAATTCGGCTGATTCCGATCCGACTCAAGGGAAGACGTAAGTACCGGATCCGCCACTCTTTCCTGTTCTTCGCCGGGGCGCGCCTTGATTACCACGACCTCCTCACCCGCTTTTTTCATCCCGAGTTTCTCTTTCGCTTCTTGCTCACGAAAATCATTGGAGGCGAAATACTGCACTTTTTCCGCAAGCGTCTCATTTTCACGGCGGATTTTGTCGGCCTCACGCCTCAGCACATCAACCTCACTTTCGATACGCTGGTTGCGAGCCAACTGTTTCGAGGAAACATAGACTGAGAACGAAACCACGGCGATGATGCATACTACTCCGATCCGCATGAAGTATCTTCCTGTCATACAAAAAGCACTTCAAACGTATTACGACTAGTACATGAGAAACGGCGCGAAGAGGAAGGCTATCATCGATATGACTACCAGAATAGAAACAACCACCCAAACTGCATAGATTTTCTTATGCCATCTACGAAAACCCATATCATCTTCCTCATGATTTACTCTGCCATGGTAGCAAAAAAAAACCTTCCCGACAACCGCCACACCCCATTATCAGGCGCTCCCGTCGGTTTTGTGAACATCGTCGATAAGAGCCCGTACCTCGGAAAGGTTCACCGGCGGGCGTTTGCGCAAAGATTTGAATTTTTTTGGCTCAATATGCCGAGACTGAGCGAGAGAAAGCGGCATTCCGGACGGTGCATGAACGGCGGATGAAACTCGGCGCTCAAACGGTGGTCTTCCCGTTTGTCCGGAAGGTGACTGTGAGACCGGGCGCCTCGGCGCTTCCGGAACCGGATTTTTACGCTCTATCTCGTTCCGTGCCTTAGCCATCGCCCGCTGATAATCCCTGAGGCAATCCTTGCAAAATGTCGGTCGAGTACCATCCGGTTCGAAGGGCACTTCGATATTTTCCCCACAGGTCGCACACTGTGCCTGATACAATTTCTTTTCCGGTGCCTCAGATACGCCTTTTTCTTCCGCCATCGCCGGCGCGACATCTTCCACCAGTTGTTGATCAATTTCCATCTTTCGTTCTTCCTTTTCGAAATCATCCAAAGAAAGGACAGGTGAAGACTTTTTGGGAGCCAGGGGCGGTACGAACGTCTGTGGTTTTCCGGTAGGAACGACCGACCGGACAAGGGGTTGCAAGACAGCTGATGCCTCATCTTTGGAATACTGAGCGCTTGCTTGCGGCTCCACAGAAGAAGGTTCTGTCATTTTTGTTATCGTGACCGGTGGCATGGGAGCTGGCGCTGGTTTCTTCATCTCCGGTTCCGGAGCCTTTCTTACCGAAGACCGCTTCTCACCGGAACGAACAGCATTCGAAGGGGTCTGCACTTTTGATGTCATGGGGGCAACCGGACGAGAAACTTCCTTGGGCCGTGCCGGAGAAATATCTTTCCTCACCAAGGATTCACGCTCTTCGGGCGAAAGCATGCCACTCCAACGCCTTATTTTCTCTTCGACATCTTCTTTCTTTGACGTGTAGCGTTCACGGGAACTGTTGATGATTTTCGCTTCGGTTTCCGGATCTCCTTCGACTTTGATCGGAGGGAGCACGTTGGCGCTGAAAGCATCTCCGGCGATACCGTCAATCATGAGCTTGAGATAAATCTGATATTTCGGCAGGTTGACAATATCGTTCATCATAAACACCGGCTCATATTCCTTTTCTAGAAATTCCGCATCCATAGCGCCTACCCGAAAAGAAACAATGCTGCCCGCGTTCCCGAAAATAGCATCACGCACTTCCTCGTCGATTTGGGTCACGTACTGATTGGCTAAAATAAGATTAAGGCGGTATTTACGAGCTTCGGACAAAATATTGGCGAACGACTCGGTAGCGAAATTCTGGAATTCATCAACGTAAAGATAAAAATCAGCACGCGTCTCTTCGGGAATATCAACCCGACCCATGGCCGCGAGCTGAATCTTGGTAATCATCATGGCACCCAAAAGCGCGCTGTTATCCTCCCCCAAACGGCCCTTGGAAAGATTCATGATAAGAATTTTTCGTTCGTCCATAATCTTGCGCACGTCAAACGATGACACCGTCTGACCGACGATATTCCGGATAAGGGCGCTCGAAAGAAACTGACCGACTTTATTTTGGATCGGTGAAATCACTTCCTGCAAAACGCGCGGATCCCACTTAGAAAACTCATCCACCCAAAAAGAGCGCACCACGGGGTCGGTAATCTTCTCCACCACCCGCTCCCGATAGGATTTATCGACCAGAATGCGCGTCACGCCAAGAAGCGTACTCCCGGGATATTCGAGCAACCCCAAAATAGCATTCCGTAAAATATACTCGAGCCGCGGTCCCCAAGAGTCAGCCCAGATTTTCTTGAACACCCCGACCAGACCAGAAGCCACCAGGTGACGATATTCCGGAGCAACCTTTTCCATGACATTGAAGGCGATCGGGTAGTCCTGATCGGCCGGATTGAAGTAGATGACATCATTGATGCGGTTCGACGGGATGGCCTTGATGAGTTTTTCCGCCGTGTCACCGTGCGGATCGATAAAAGCGATGCCGTGACCCTTCTGGATATCCTGAATAGCCAGGTTTTCCAAGAGGTTGGTTTTACCCATACCAGTCTTACCGATAACGTACATATGACGCCGTCGGTCGTCCTGTTTGATACCAAACACCCGCTCCTGATTACGGAAGTTCGTTTTGGCAAAAAAAGTGATGTCGTCCTGTTCAGCCATAGGAAAAAATTATTCGAGATCTTGTATCGGGAGATTAGAAGGCGCCCCGCCACGCTTGGCTGAAACCCGCGTCAGGGACGGGGCGAGAACCGCCATATCAGGAATATGAAACACGGTAGCCAGTTCTTCGGAGCTGAAAAGGAAACGAGTACTTTGAGGATCGGAATCGCGTTTGATGTAACGACGGAAAAGACGCCGCTGGCGAAAACGAGTACGTTCATTAACGAGAAAATATACGGCGTACGTCTTGGAAAGATCATCCGGAACAAGGCTGTTCAGATTCAGATCGTTGAACTGTTTGATGCCTCCGATAAATGAAGAAACTCCTGTTTGCTTACTGAATACCGAACGCTTGCCCACATACAGGTGGCGCATGCGTGTTTTGTACATCGGCTTACCTAAGTTGGCCTGAAGTGCCTTGAGAACATCCTTCTCCCCTGGAGAAAGACGAAATTCGAGCGGCTGCTCCTCTTTTTTCTCAGCTACTTCAGCTCCTCCAAAAACTACCTCCTGAGCAAACAAGGCTCGAAGAATATTGGAAAAAATCTCAGTAATATCGGCAAAGATTCTGCCGAAGACCCCTGATTGTTTTTTCTTTTCCCGCCCTAAGAATTCATCAACAGTCTCTTGGCCGGTCGAGTACCAATTCTCCTTAATCGGGGTGATGATGTACTGCAGCCAGAGATGCTGGCCGGGGCCAAGCTTCCCCATTGTTTCGATCAATCCCGCGAGAGGATCAATCATCTTACCGGTAACCGTTTCCTCGAAACTCTTGTAGCTCTTAATTGGATACAGGTCCGGTTTGAACAGCTTGAAATCGACACCCCATAAATCCCAATCCTTGTTGGGAACGGTCCTTGGTACCAAATTGACATAATCTTCCGCCTCCACGATTTCGACATTCGGATACTGGGCATAGAAATGCGCCTCTACCAGATTGCGAAACCCTACCTGGGTACGAACATAAAAGTGTACTTGTCCTTCAATACTGGCAATTTCCAAAGAAAAAGAGGTGGGAAACTCTCCTATAATCAATTCCTCCGCTGCCGTATGCGACTTGATAACACCGGCAAAGGCCGTAAAAATAGACTCCATGGGCAACGGACTGGCCTCGATGTCCCGAGGGGGAATAATTTCAAGCAACACCCACTTAAGCTTACTCCCGAAGTGTCCCTGAACATGCAGTATCCACAAAATCCTGAAAACAAAATAAAGAAGCGGAGGAAAAAGGATGAACCAGACGCTCATGACGACTGAGAACCCATCCCCCAACGCGGAGAACATGTTTGAAAAATTTGCAAGAAGGATGCCCATGGTATAAGGGGTACGTTGACCCCACACCTTTTTAGCACAGGCGCCACAGGCGCCATAACGACTAAAAAGATGCTCTATAAAATAAACTGAAAAATAAACTGGTTGGAGAATTTTAACCTACCACCTCTCGAAAAACTCTTGTGCTAAAAAGGTGCGGGGTTGACCCTTCTCTACTACCCCTATCTTACAGTATACGTGTTCTTCCCGATGCGTGCAAAAAAAGTATTCAAATTTATGATGACCGTCGACTTCTTGACCTGCCGAACCTTGAGCACTTCAACCAGAACTTCCTCGCGTGAAAGCGGTTTCTCGGAAACGCGCAGGATATCCATAATGACTTCTTTGACCGTTCCGCGTTTATATCCCCACTCTGAAAGGGCATAGATACCACGACCAACCAGGACAAAACGTTTATCCTTAATCAGTTCATTGTGCACCGTCTGAGGATGACTTTGTTTTTTCTTCTGAAGACCGTAACTGTCGATCAGGTTCGCTATCTCGCGAAAATGAAGAGGTTTCTTGGCTGTTTTCAAAACCAGGTGAGCCTTCTCACGCGTTCCTCTTGGTCTGATATCGCTCCAGCCGGACAATCCCCACTTGCCAAAAACATTCTGCTTGATTTCTTTGGTCACCGAAAGAAGGTGAAACAGCTCCTGCTCGCTAATTTCCGGACGCATCTTTTTGAAACGGGTATACAATTGTTTCGCTTCCAGGGCATCCCCGGCCTCCGCAAGAATTTTCTTAGTGGTCTCCTTAATATTCTCCAGATACGAAAGTGAGAAGTCCTTCAGCCGATACAGCCTTTCGTATTCTTTGGTAGCTTTCTCTTCCTTGACGATAGACAGAGCCTCAAGAAAAGCGAGCAGAGCGCCACGCTCCTTCTTGCTCTCCAGAGCGAGTTTCCCGAGCAGGTTTTCCGCCCTCATCACCCCATGATTTTCCTTAAGGGTCTTCTCGATAGAATCGACTACCTGACCGATAGAGACGTGGGATTTTTCGTGCGAAAGAAACCCCAAGGCACTCCCAATAACCTGGCGAACGCGCTCCCGGGTAATCTGATATGTCTTGCCAATTTCTTCTAAGGTCTTGGGCGTGCCATTACCAATCCCAAAACGCGCTTCAATAATACTGCGTGAACGCGCCGGCAAACGCTCTAAAACGGCCTGCAAGGCGGTAGAAAACGGCGCCTTCAACTCATCAGACGTATTGACAGAAACGGAACGTTTCAAAGTAGCCATAATAAAACATTTCCTAAAAAATAGTAGCTCAACCGCGATACATAAAACTTTTATGCTATCGCTTCATATTAGCGCATATTCCCATATTTTGTCAATACCTATGGAAAAGCAGGTGGGAATGTCATCAAAATCCTAAGTTTTCCTGCTGGGTTATAATTAAGGAGTTCTTCGTCAAGGAGCATCAAAAAAAAATGATGAGTCAATGAACAGCCACTTGCTTCGTGAGATAATTTCCATTATACTGGAGACAGGCAAAACAAAAAAAGAATCAGCGTTTCCTCCTTTAAAATATTTGGAGCGAACGGAATACAAAAAAGTTTATGACCAAGACTACTATCCTCCCTGATGAGGAAACAAAAGATCAGGCGGATCAATCCATGAAGATTCAGGCGCTTCGCGACATGGTGAACAATGCCGAAAAAACGATTCAGGGCGCCAAGGCGATGCTGCTTCAGCTTGAGGGGAAAAAGAAATCAGGCCGGCCTCGAAAAATCGAACTTGACGAAGCGGGAGGCACCGTCGTTGAGGGAACATTCGATGGACAAATTATGATTGGTACCGACGGGAAGCAATACCCCGTCCCTGCTAACTACGCCTCCAAGTCAAAACTCGTCGAGGGCGATATGCTCAAACTCACCATCACCGACAACGGAACTTTTCTCTATAAGCAGATCGGTCCGATTGAGCGACGCCACGCTCTCGGAGTCGTCACACAGGATGAATCCGGCAATTACTACGTCGTAGCCAATGGCAAACCTCACCGCGTCCTCCTCGCCTCTGTCACCTATTTCAAGGCTACTCCGGGCGATGAAGTAGCGGTCGTACTCCCCCGCGATATCGATAGTTCCTGGGCAGCCATAGAAAACATCCTCCAGAAAGGCATCCATAAGGACTGGGCGACGGATATGGCTACGGCCAAAGACGAGGGCAGCGCTATCAATAATTGGAAAAAAGATCTTAAGAAAGAAGAGTTTCCTCTTTCAGAGAACCCCGCGCCCCCTCAGGATACCTCCGCGCTTCGAAGTGCCACTCCACTCGATGCCTGGGTACGCGATATGGAAGAAATTGAAAAAGAAATCAATAACCAGCAGTAGCTGGTTCTTCTTTGTGTTTCCTACTGATTCTAAAAAAAATCAGCGCCCTCATAATATAACTAAAGTAAGCGAATATGAATCATGTTGCGTCGAAAAAAGACTATCTTTTTGGTATCGCCTCGGGATTTTTCATCGGCCTCCTTCTCATACCAATACTCAAAACTGCCAGACCAGAACTTTTCCAGTCTCTTAAGTTCATCATCATTCCTGTCTTCACCGTCATGGTACTGATTGGTCTGGTTGTCGCTTCTTGGATCAGCCGAATGATTCCTATCATCTGGCAGCTCGCTAAATTCATCGTTATCGGGGTACTGAATACTCTCGTCGATATCGGCGCCCTCGCTTACATGCTGTACCTCGCTTCGACGAGTGGCTATCCGATTGCTTCAAGCGATGTCTTATTCACCCTCTTCGTCCCGATTGCCTTCTTTACCCTGTACAAGAGCATTTCTTTCGTTGTCGCCAGCGTGAACAGTTACTTTTGGAACAAATACTGGACTTTCGGAGCCAATGACGAAAAGAAAACCTCTACCGAGTTCGTACAGTTTTTTATCGTCAGCTTCATCGGATTCATCATCAACGTTGTCGCCTCATCACTCATTTTTTCCTTCTTCCACAAAATCGGAGGACTCACTGCCGATCAGTGGGCTCTCATCGGGGCCGCTGTCGGCAGCATATCGGGACTGGCCTGGAATTTCATCGGCTACAAATTCATCGTCTTCAAAAAGTAACTCTCGAGCTTCAAAAACCTCCCCAAAAGGGAGGTTTTTCGTTTGTGATATAATAGACGCATACTTATCTTTCTCCGGAAAGATTTGTTATTTCTTTTTTATTCCTACTGTAATTTTTCCGCCCAAGGCGGATCAGCCTTGGGCTGAGACTTTTTATCCTATGTCCACTACCTTCTACCGCAAATACCGTCCACAAAAGTTTTCTGATGTTATCGGACAGAAGCACATAGTCACGACACTGACCAACGCTCTCAAGCTCGGGAAGGTCGGGCAAGCCTACCTCTTCACCGGACCGCGCGGTACCGGAAAGACGACTCTTGCTAGACTCTTTGCCAAAGCCATCAACTGCTCGAACCGGAAGGGTTCTGAAGCCTGCGGAAAATGTGCACACTGTCTCCTTATAGAAGAAGGACGTAGTTTTGATGTTATCGAAATCGATGCCGCTTCCAATACCGGTGTCGATAATATCCGCGAACTGCGCGAAACCGTCAACCTCCCGCCATCACTTGGTTCCCACAAGATTTACATCATCGATGAGGTGCACATGCTCTCTATCGGAGCTTGGAATGCGCTCCTCAAAACCCTCGAGGAGCCACCAGCCCACGTCGTGTTCATCCTTGCTACTACGGCACTCCACAAGGTTCCTGACACCGCCCTCTCACGCTGCCAGCGCTTCGACCTCAGCCGCTTCCCTATTACAGGCATCGTCAAAAAACTTTCTCATATCGCCAAAGAGGAGAAGCTGAAAATTACCGATGAAGCCCTCCGTACGATTGCCTTCGCTGCCGAGGGTGGTATGCGCGATGCCGAATCGCTTCTCATGCAGATTGTTTCTCTTGGTATCACACCGATTACCGAGGATACCGTTATCGAAGCTCTCGGCACCACTAAAAAGGCCAACGTCACCACGTTAATCGGTCTCATCGGAAAAAACGAACTCTACCCGAGTCTCTCCTTCGTACGAGAAATCGCCGAAAGCGGTGCTGATCTTTCGCTCTTCGCTTCGCTCATTCTCCATTTCCTCCGAGACCTACTCCTCGTGAGTACGAACCAGGAAAAAGGTCTGGCACTGCTTGATGAACTCACCCCCGAACAAAAATCCCAACTCACGGAACTGAGCGGTCTCTTTGCACCGATGCAAATCGTACAAATGCTCGAACAGTTCCAAATAGCCCAAATAGGAAGTAAAACAGCGGTCATTCCTGAACTGCCCCTTGAAATCGCCATCGTGAAAATACTATCAGTCAACAATCAACAATCAACAAAGAGCGGGGAGCCGTCACCTCCAAACGTTCCCTCTGAAGGAACACCGACTGAGATCCACGAAAAAAAAGTTGATATAAAAACACCAACGAAAACAGAAGCAAGCAGCAATGAATCCCTAAAAGCTAATGAAGCTCTTGAAGCTAAAGAAGCTCTTTTCGATCTCTCCCATATCAAAGAGCACTGGCTGGCTATTCTCGATACCGCTAAGCGTCTCAATGCTTCCATTTCACTCGGTCTCTCTACGGCACGACCGGTTGAAACGACAGGATCAACTATTGTTATTGCGGTCAAGTATCCCTTCCACAAAGAACGCCTGGAAGAGAAAGCCAATCAATTGACACTGGAAAAAGCCTTTGATACCATCCTAGGGGAAAAAATGAGGCTGGTTATCGTGCTTGAAGCTAAAGAGACAAACGAGGCTAAAGAAGCTGATCAAAACCCCCTCATCAGCCAAGCCTTAAGCATGCTCGGTGGGAGAGTCGTGACAGAAAATTAGGACAGAACAGTCCTTTGACAACCTTTTCATTTATGCGAACTTAATGTATAATAGCTGTAGCTGTTATCTTTAGTTTTTATGGTAATCAAAGAGCGAGAAAAGGAGAAGGCCATCAACTTGCGCAAGCAAGGTCTTTCTTATAATGAAATCCTCCAAAAAGTACCTGTCGCCAAGTCGACTTTATCAGTCTGGTTGAAAGATATCGGTCTTGCCAAAGCGCAAAAACAGCGCCTCACTGAAAAACGGAGAGCGGCGCAACAAAAGGCGCAACAAGCCTGCCGAAACATCAGGATTACTCGCGAAACAGCAATAATTCACACGGCTCAGCGAGAGGTAGGGAAGATCAGTAAAAGAGAATTTTGGCTCATTGGCGCGGCCCTCTACTGGGCAGAAGGAAGTAAACAGAAGCCGAACCTTGTCTCGCAAAAAGTTTCTTTCAACAACTCTGATCCAAAAATGATCCTTCTCTTCGATAAGTGGATGAAGGAAATTTGCGGAAGGAAAGAAAATGGTATTGCCTACAGCATTTATATCCACACGACCGGAGACGTAGAGCGAGCCAAAGAATTCTGGGGCAATCTTCTCAATACCACCATTGAAAAGGTATATTTTAAAAAAGGGAGTCCGAAAACGAATAGAAAGAATACGCAAGATTTGTACTTTGGACTTCTCAGGATCGAGGTGCGAAGGAGCACCGACCTTAACCGGAAGATCAAAGGATGGAATCTTGGTATAGTCAATGGATTAGGAATATGACGTATTGCCCGGTAGCCAAGTGGTAAGGCAGCGGACTTTGACTCCGCTATGCGCAGGTCCGAATCCTGCCCGGGCAACAAGAATTTTAGTGGGATTTCCCATCCTCCCCAGCCAATAGCAATGTTAAAACCCATGCTTTATTTAAGCGGATTTTTTTGATATATTGGAGTAATGGATATATATAATAAAGGTATCTATGGAATTTTTTCCTCAAAAATTAAAAGGTCAAATTCCTTTTAAGAATGGTCTGGTTGAAAGTAAAATTTCAGGGGTGCATAGAGGTCGGGGGAAGCTATATGAATTTGAAAATGATCCTAATAAAATAATCAGAGTTATAAGCTTTGATAGTCTAAGGAAAATATACCATAATCAAATTGATCCGGTTTCGCTTGCTGGTCTTGGTAAGAAACTTTACAAAGAGCTCGAGACAACCTATGATATTCCGGTGCCTGTCGAATATATAGCAGGGAGGGATGCGCAAAGGAAAGATGTCATTTATGGGATTACAGAAAAAATAACCGGTGAAAATTTAGTCAGAATCAACGTTACGCCAGAAATAGCTAGCCAAGTCGAAAAACTATACACTTCCTTATCTCAATATTATATAAACAAGTTTTCTAAGTTACCCGATGGCGAAATATATCTCGCAGATATTAGTGGCGCCTCTCAATACGTATACGGCACAAAAACTGATGACGATCAGTCAAGAATGTATCTGGTTGATACTGATCTGTTTATGCGTAACGGAAAGGCCGCCTTCTATTATGTTATCACTGAGTTTATCCGGGATATGATATCCGTTGAAAGGAAATTCGATAAGCAATTTGATGATGCGCGAAAAAATATTGAACAAATTCTATTGAATTCCTCACTGGAAGGACTGAGCAGTGAAGAAACAGAAAAAATAAAAAAGGCCGTTATCAAAGCGAGGGATTTCTTGGATGGAAGATTTTCAAAAGAAAGCGGCGCTTTTCCAACGGATGTCTGATTATTTATCATATAAACGAGTTCCAACTTCGTCCCACAAGTTCAGCAATTTTATGAAACTCATCCTCATCAACGGCAGTACCTGCGCTGGGAAAAGCACGCTCGTCAAGGCGGTGCTCAAACAACGGGAGCGACTTTACTATCTCTCCTACGACGCCCTCAAATGGGGATTTTCGCAATACGCGCCGAAGATACACGGGAGTGATGTTGTGACCGTTATGTTTGCAGTTGCTGAAACTATATTCGCTCTAAAATACGATATCATCTGCGATTCCATCCTCATCCGGGAACACCGAGAACACCTGATGGCGCTCGCCAATAAGCACCAGTACGAAACCATTGAAATAAATATCGAAGCCAGCTACGACGTCCTCCTGAAACGTTTTGACGAACGCGTAGCCAGAGCCAAAGCTGATCCCACCATCCGCATCTCGAACCTTTCCCACGAACGTTTCAAAGAACTCTACGATATGTATGAAATGGGCAAGAATCCTTCCGTTCCGACGATTCGCACCGACAAACAAAGCGTCGAAGAAAACATCGAGGCTGTCTTGAATCTGATCTGACGTCTCATGGTTTCTCTGACGGGTTTCTATATCGCGCGGCTCATGTAGTTGTCTACCGGAGCGAAATCATCCGTCAAAACCGGCATATCGGCCTCCACTTCCTTCTTCCAAAGATGCTGAAGATAGGCGTTCAATTCCGGATAGTCCTGCGAGAACATTTCCGGCCGTTTGTCTGTCTTCAGCGCCACCAACATAATATTCTGAGTCACGGTCCCGTGGACCGCATCACCGACCGGAAACAGATACACCTGGGGGAAGATACTGCGATAGGTGGCATATTCCGCCCGCAGAAACTGTCCGCGCGCGCCCTCAATCGAGGAAATGACATTCAAGATAACCACCCCCTGATCTTCGAGGATATCGAATTGTCTCTGTACCGCTTCCTGAGTGGTCAGCTGATACGGCACGGAATAGTGTGAAGCGAACGCGTCTCCAAAAATGGCATCATACTTCTTTGTTGCTTTGTTCAGAAACACCCTCCCGTCCTCATGGTAGATCGAGAGCCGAGGATTATCCTCTAGCCTGAAGTACCGCCTGGCCAACTCAGTCAGTTGCGGATCAATTTCCACCACATCGATCGTGGCAGAGGGGTATTCCCGCAAGAAATCCCGCGGGTACGAATAGGCCGCACCCCCAAACATGAGTGTTGTTTTGAGTCCGGGGGAAAAGTGCCTTGCCAGACGGTAATACTTGGTATACTCATTGACCAGCTCGTCACTCCTGAGGTACATAGATGAATGATTCTCGTTGTTGATACCCATGACCTTCGTAAGGAGGTCGTTTTCGGGATACACGTAGTCATAGATCCAAACGCGATTGTAGGCTGTATCGATATCGATCAGTCCATTTTCTCTCAGGTTGAGACTCATACTCAGTATCGTCCAACTCAAAAATATGGTTGCCAGGACTGATACATTGAAGACGCGATTCTTCTTCAGAGAGAGCAGCACGGCGACCACGAGGAGCGAGAGCGCCAGGATCAGGAGCAGCTTGTTCGTACCGAAGTGCGGAATCAGGTAAAATCCCGCCAAAAATGTTCCAAAAATGCTGCCAGCCGTAGAGATGGCGTACAGGTTTCCGACCGTCGCGCCGGAAGTCTTCAGGTCATTCAATTTCAGCTTCACGGCATACGGGGAGACAATACCCAAAAGGACGCTGGCCGGGGAAAAGAGAATGAGCGAGGCGAGAACAGAGGTAATCCGAATATCTGGGAAATGGGTCGGGAGATACATCAGTAGAAAGTCCTTGAGAAACAGTGTGATGCCGACAAACGCCGCAGACAGACTGATAATGAAAGCCAAGCTGGCCTCAGAAGGTTTTTTGTCCGCTATGATGCCGCCGATATAGTACCCGAGACTCAGACTCCCCAAGACAATGCCGATCAGGCTGGTCCAGACAAAAATCGACGTCCCGAAATAGGGACCAAGCATACGCGAACCGACCAACTCGAAAACCATGACGACCGCACCGCAAACGAATACGACCAGCTCCAGAATATACGCACGAAAGTTCATGGTTGTATTTTAAAAAAGGTTACTCTCAGACCATCTTGCACCCCCGCAAGGAGAGTATACCACAAGGAAATATCATCCTCTCCTCAAGGGGTTACTCGGACTTTCATTTCCCCCATGACAGCAGTACCAGCCACAAATCCAGTGGTCCAACAAAGTTGCAGACTGTAGCCACCAGAGGGGCGGTCGATATTGAGTACATCGCCAACCAGATAGAGATTGGCGAATTTCCGGGAACGCATATATTTGCAGTCCACTTCTTCCAGGGGCACGCCCCCGCTCGTCACAATGGCCTTGTCGGTGCCCAAAAGTCCGGTGACCGTCATACGAAAATCTTTGGCCAAGCGAGCCAAAGCCATACGCTCATCACGGGTAACGCCGTGTACTGGCTTCTCCGGATGAATACCAGCTAATTTCAAAAACACCGGGATCATCGCCGGCACCAAAAATCCATCCAGACTATTTTTCACCTGCTTGTTTTTTTGCGTTTCAAAGAGCGCCTGAATCTCACGGTCAATCTCACCTACATTTTTACTTGGCAGGAAATCAAACGACACCGACACAGCACCGTACTCGAGAAACTCGCTGATGTTGCGACTCATGTTAAGCACCAGTGGGCCAGAGAGACCAATGTGCGTAAAGAGCATCTTCCCCCGCTGGCTTTCAACTTTTTTGTCTTTTTGATAATACGAGCACTTCACATCAGAAAAGCTCACCCCTGCCAATGCTGATACCCAGGCTTCACGGACGCGAAGCGGCACCAGAGCAGGACGGGGAGCCACAACAGTATGACCAATTTTTTCAAGAAAATGAAAACCCTCACCCGTTGAGCCTGTTTCTGGATGAGACAGTCCACCTGTGGCGAAGATATAGTTCCTAGCCTGAAGCACGGTATTGTTTTTCATCCGAACACCTGTAATGTTTCCGTCGTCTGTCTCCAAACCAACAACCGCCATATCGGTGAGTATGGTAACATCCCCTTCTCGCATATAGGCAACCAATGCATCCCACACCGACTGAGCACTATCACTTACCGGAAAGACCCGCTTCTCAGCTTCAATTTTGGTCGGCATGCCATGCTTATGGAAAAAATCAAGCGTATCCCGCACTCCAAATTGAGAAAGTGGGGAATAGAGAAATTTCCCCGCTTCCCCAAACTTTGAGAGAAACAAATGCTCGTCAAATTCGGCATTGGTCACGTTGGAACGGCCACCGCCGGTGATGAGGAGCTTGGTCCCCAGGGTCGTGTTTTTCTCAAGCAGCGCCACTCGCGCCCCACTCTGTACCTGTGCTGCCCGGCCAGCCGCCATCATTCCAGCTGGCCCACCCCCAATAACAATGACGTCGTAATCCATAAATGTATTCTACCAAGAAATATCATAATGCCATATCTAAGCCAAAAAATCAACATCTCACTATTCTCCAGAAATGAGCTATACTGAAAGTATAAACTTTGACCAAAAAAATATGAACTTCGACACCCCAAAATTGTCCACGGAAGGAGAGCCCCACATCCCATCCCCTGAGGAAATACGTTACAAAATGAGAGGATTTATCGAAAGAGTCGGACAAAAAAATATGCGAGAAGAAAGAATCTTTGCAGAAGGAAAGGATGTTTACTTCTACGAAGTATCAACTACCGATGAAAATGGGGATGCTTATCTTTACCAATACACACGAAAAGGCAAATTTGAACATTCGAGCGCATCAGCTACCGTGATAGAAGTAGCATACTATACCGGAAGACTAGAGGATGGTATATGTGTGGGCGGGAGTACTGTCTCAAACTATGATGACGCATCTGGCCAATGGAATGACATAGAGTAGTCCTGCCTCCGATTCTTTCCATGATACTAAAAAACCGCTATACTGAAAGCAATAATTCTTGAATTTCTGCTATGAGTCTCGCCACATATTCGGTTGTCCTCTCCACTCTGGTTCTCCTCCTCGGCGCTGCGACACTCCTCTCTGTTCTCGGCTATTACTCCTCTCCAGTCATTCGTGCGAAATTGACCGCTGTCTCTTACATCACCTGGATAAAACTCCTTGGTCTTTTTGCTGGACTGGCGACTCTCGGATCGCTCACCTACCAGTTCGTCTACGCAACTCCGGTTTGCCCCTTGTGCTGGTGGCAGCGTATTTTCATGTTTCCTTTGGAAATCATTATTCTGGTGTCACTCTACACTCGCACCAAGGGCAACCACCTCATCACCGGTATCCTGGCCAGCATCGGCCTCCCTATCGCGGCCTATCACTACTACGGCCATTACCAGAAATACGTTGTCGGCAATCCCTTTCTCCTTCCCTGCTCGACCAACCCACTCGAACCCTCCTGCAGCAACTCGCCGATTGTCACCTTCGACTTCATCACTATCCCTTTCATGGCGCTCATCGTCTTTGCGACGATTATCTGGCTCTCCTACTTAGCGCACAAAAAATTACAGCTGAACGATGAACAGTCATAAACCGTGAGAAAGATCGCATCGAAAATTTCCGCGACATTCTCCGAGAACTAAACTAGCCATACATCCACCAATCCTATGCACAAACCCTCAAGCCTGCGGGACTACGTTATCGCTTTCCTTATTGCCGGTGCGATTATGATATTGTTCGGCTTTTATATCTTTTTCCGGCGTGGCTATCTTTTCGACGCTCCTCC
Source organism: uncultured Bdellovibrionales bacterium (assembly GCA_964488025.1). Lineage (GTDB taxonomy): Bacteria > Patescibacteriota > Minisyncoccia > Moranbacterales > UBA1568 > UBA1568. The sequence goes on along the minus strand of CAZATJ010000004.1, from coordinate 49,435 downwards.
TACGGCCGATTTGCTCTATGTCCCGAACAAAGTCCTGGCCGGCACAGCCATGACGCTCCTAGCCCTGACATTCATCATTGGTCCCATTGTTCGTTATTTCGATCGCTTCGATAAATGGCTCGGTTATCGTAAAGAAATCGGCATCGTAGCAGCTTTTCTGGCGATATTTCACGGTCTTGTCAGTTATTACCTCCTCCCCCTGAAGTTTCCAAGATTTTGGATTGATTTTTCTTCAATCGAATTCGGCGCCGGACTGGTCGGGGCCGCTCTTTTAGCTTTTCTTTTTTTCATTTCTTTCAAACAGGCTATCACTCTCCTCGGTGCCGGACGCTGGTGGTTTTTGCAACGCTGGGGACTCCGTCTCGCCGTTATCGCTACCCTGATCCATGTATACGCGATGAAATGGCCTGGCTGGGTCAAATGGCTCACTCAGGGGGGTGGCAAAGCGACCGCCGAACTCGCTCACCCCTTCCTTCCAGGACTCGGACTTCTCGCCACTCTCTTTATCACGTGGGTCGTTATCATCCGTTTCCACGAATCCGTTTTTCTCTTCAAAGATCTTGGTCTTACCCCGAAAGAAATTTCCATTAACGAAGATCTCAAAAAACGCGGCCGCCGCTTCTTTATCTACAGCTTCTGGATCTTCGTCCTTCTCTCTGTTGTGGTGCTTCTTCGCTGGGTTGCCTAACAACCGATTAATTCCTCTCTCAGCACGAACCATGAAAAAAAATATCATCTTCGACCTCGATGGCACCCTGGTTGATATCGAGCCCTTGTTTTTTAGAATATTCAACGAACTGGCCCCGGAATTCGGCTACACACCGCTTTCTCAGGAAGAAATCCCCTCTCTCAAAAAATTCCACCTCAAGAACCTCCTTTGGAAACGTCTCGGCTGGCGCATTATTTTATTACCGAAAATGCTCAAGCGCGGTCGGGAAGCCTACAACCAGCTCGTTTCCGATGTTGAACTCTTTCCCAGCATCAAAGAACTGCTCATAACACTTCATGGTCGCGGATACCGCATCGGTATTGTTTCTTCCAGTAGAGAAGACACCATCAAAGCTCTCGTCGCGCGTCATAACCTGCCCATGGACTTTGTTTATCATGGAAAACTCTTCAATAAAGCGCAATCGCTGAGAGAAACGCTCAAAAAGGAAGGTTTCATTCTTTCCGAAACCATCTATGTCGGTGATGAAGTTCGTGATGTCGAAGCGTGCCGCAAGGTCGGTCTCGACATTATTGCTGTCACCTGGGGACTCAACAATAAAGAGGGGCTACAGAAAGCCGGTGCCGAAACGGTCGATACCAGAGAAGAGCTCCTGATCCGACTCCTACAATAACATTCGAGTCGAAGCGGGCCGGCACTTGCTCAGAAACGAAAACAGCCCCACCAAAGGCTGTTTTTCAAACACTAAAAAACTAAAGATCATTCCCCGTATAGGAAAGATTGAAGCTTTTGTTGATAAGCGGGAAATCTGGCACCATGTCTTGGCCAATGACATATGGAAAAACAGTCCAGTTCAGAAATGACGGGTCGCGAACTTTCACACGTGTAATGGCGCCCTCGCTGTCCGTCACGACAAAATAGACGATATCCCCTCGCCACCCCTCGACAACAGAAACGGCATGACTGTTCGCTGATAACGGATTCACAGAAACAGCTATTGGTCCGTGCTCGTGCACGAGAAGAGCCAATACCTGATTGAGAAGCCGGAAAGATTGTGTGACTTCGCGAGCCCGGACACGAAAACGAGCATAAACATCCCCTGATTTTTCGGTCATGATACCAAACTGCACCATATCGTAGGCGGCATAGGGGTAATCGGCACGAGCATCTATTTCCACGCCGCAGGCCCGTCTCGCGATACCGACCGCCCCAAGATCCTCGGCTACTTTCGGATCAAGCGATCCAGTACCCTTCAAACGATTCTGCACGGAATCACTTTCCTTAGTCACCGCCATCACTTCCATAAAGTCTTTTTCCAGAAGCTCAAGAGCGTCATGAAGTGATTCGAGAACCACTGGTTCAATATCATGAGCAACACCCCCGAAGACGATAGCTCCGCGAAGAAAGCGGCTACCCGTCAGGCGTTCATTCCACCTCATTATCTGCTCACGCAAACGGGACCCATGGCTTCCGCCGAAACTGAAGCCCGTATCAAGCATAATGAAAGCTAAATCATTAAAGTGATTTGCCAAACGCTCAAGCTCGGCGTAGACCACTCGAAGCAAACGCGCCCGAACAGGAATAACCGCTCCGGCCAATTGCTCTACCGTCCCCGCGAACGCCAAGGCATGGTGATAGGAGCTATCGCCGGAAATACGCTCTGAAAGAATGAGCTTTTTCGGCAATGGCAGCTGCTCAAAAAGTTTCTCCGTTCCCTTATGAACATAACCCAAGCGCGGTTCCAAACGAAGCATTTCTTCCCCCAGGACACTAAAACGGAAGTGCCCTGGCTCGATGATACCGGCATGCACGGGGCCGACCGGAATCTCATAGACCCCCTCACCCTCGTATCTCTGAAAAGTCGGATATACCGGATGCTCCGGAGCAACCACCTTGGTATCCCAGGCAAAATCCTTGAGCAACGGGAAGGTATCCGGGGGATAATTTTCCTGATGCAAGACGATACGTTCCGCCTTCGGATGCCCTACCGGCAACAAACCGAAAAAAGTTTTTATTTCCTGTTCGTAGAGGGAAAACTCCTGATCAAGTGGTGTAAGCGATGGAAAGGCTTTCGCGTATTCGTCCACAGAAAGAAAAGGCACTATGAAGATATTCTCTTTCGGTACTCCGAAAATATAATAAATGCGGAAAAGGTCATGTTCCCGACGCTCATCAGCCGCGGATACGGTCTTGAGCGGCAAAGCATGGCCATGCTTGAGTGTCCGGACGACTTCTTCTAGATTTTCTGCCGTAACGGAGAACAAATAAACATTTCCCTCTTTGACAGGGGTATATGATGACAATCCGTAACGACTCAGTATATTGATGGGGTGAGACATAGAAAAAAACTAAGGATAAAGAGAAAGGCTATCAACAGAAAGCTGTATCAGTGTCATCAATGTTTCAGGAAGATACCAACTGAAAACAACGAGCAGGCCAAGAAGCGCCACAAGAGGCGCCTGAGTAAACCGATTCGCTTCGCCGCGCCCTATCCCTTCCGGCGCGGTACCGAAAAGCATTTTCACCAGATGTTTCAGAAAACCGAAAAAGATAACGGCAAGCATAAGGAGAACGAATGCGACAACGTAAGGATATTCTTTCATGCCGGATGACAAAAGAAAAAACTCCGTAAGAAATAACCCAAAGGGAGGGAAGCCGAGCACCGCAAGAAATGCTGCAAGAAATACCGGGGCCGTCAGGGGAAGTACCGACATCATGCCGGTAACATGCGTTATCTTGGTCGAACTGTACTTAAGAAATATGTTTCCTGCCACAAAAAAGATCAGCGCCTTACCAAGAGCGTGATACAGCATATGAAGAAGGGCCGCGAAAATCCCCAGACCACCGAAGCCGAAACCGAGAGCCAGAAGTCCGGCGTGTTCGATGCTCGAGTAGGCGAGTAAACGTTTGTAATTCTTCTGCACAAACATCAAGAGAGCTGCAAACGCAATCGACAGCGTTCCAAAAAATATAAGCAGTTCACCGGTGAAGCCCGAACCGAGAACCGCATCGGTCAACCCCTTGAAGCGCAGAATAGCTAAAAAGGCCACGTTCAAGAGAACACTTGAAAGGAGCGCGGCAATCGGCGTCGGTGCCTTGGAATAAGTATCGGGTTTCCAGGTATGAAATGGAACCAGGCCGACCTTGGTACCATAACCAACTAAAATGAAAATAAAGGCGAGTTTCACAATAAGCGGCTGCATCGAAGAGGCATTCTCCGCGAGCGCCTGCCATGTCGATAATCCTTCGCGCGCTTCCGGCAAAGCAAGAAACAGGATGGTTCCCAAAAGACTCAGAAGAAGTCCGAGAGAGTTGATGATGAGGTATTTCCAGGCTGCCTCGATTGCCGACTGCTTATTGTAGAAACTAATAAGAAAAGCAGTCGAAAGCGTCGTCGCCTCGATGGTAATCCACATGACAATCGGACTCATAGTCGCTACGGCCAAAAACATCGCGAAAAAGAAAAGTTTGAGCGACAGGAAATACTGACGGACCCGATTCGGCCCGATGATACTTTTTTCCACCTCAGCTCGCAGATAACCAATCGAATACAGACTGGCGAAGAAACCGATCAGCGCGATAATGAGTGAGATAAATGCCCCTAAGGGATCAAGAGAGAAGATTCGGGAAGCTTCAACAGAGCCGAATTTTATGACAGATGGGATAAGTGTCAATACGAAGCCAAACTCGATGAGGCTTGAAAGAATCACCACTCTCTCAATCAGGCGGATATGCTTTGCCTGAAGAAGAAGAATAAAAAGGGCGGTGAGAAGCGGCAACGAAATAAGAAAGGTGAGCAACATAGTAGATATATTTACGGACGAGAATCAATCTTGGTCTGCCTTCATACGCGGGGCTGAGCCAAAAGCTTGGTGGACTACTCTTCGGTGAGACGCTTCATTTTAGTGACATTCAGCGAGCCAAATTGCTTATAAATCATCGAGATGAATACCTGAGCGATAATCATCCAGATGACGATATCGAAAATAATTCCCATCTCTATGGCAACCGATTGCCTAATCCCGATAAAGGAAGCCAAAAGAAGAATACTGTTTTCCAGAGAAAGTACTCCAATCATCTGTGAAAATGCTCCACGACGGTTAATGAGAAGAAAAATAGAAATGAGAATAATCGCCAGATTGAGGGGCAGGAGACCAAGCGCCTGCGGCACGAGAATGCCCAGTGGCAAGAAAATATGCGAATAGGAAAAGAGAACCAAAAACATCAAAACTATCAGTGTCAGCGGTGTCGAAAGATAGTTATTGATGGTGAAGCGGGTACCATAACGATGAATCAGCCGGGAAAAGAAAATAGGCGCCAAAACAACTTTGATACACAACGTGAAGAGAGCGATAATCATGAGACTTTGTTCCCCTTCCGCCACGCCAATCCAAAAAAGGAAAAGTGCTACGACCAATGACTGCATGAAATATAAACGAATCAGGTTCCGATTGGTTTTTACCAAATGCAAAGCGATAGTCGCGAGAAAAGCGATAAGGTCGAGGGAGTAATAGATTTCACGGGAATATTCCAACATAGCACTCGTATTAGAAGGTAATGGTCACCGCCAGCGCGATAACAGAAAGAACGAATGAGGTGAAAAGCAGGTCCGGAACCCGAAAGATGCGGAATTTTGCCATCGTCGATTCGATGAACGCAATGGCGAAAAGAAAGCAGAGTGCTTTTCCGGCAAACCAAACTATCGAAACAAGAACCGCTTCAGGAAGAATAGTCGTTGCCACCCCCCAAGGGAAAAAGATATTAGCGCCGAGCGCGATGAAGATAAGGAGCTTGCTCCAACTCGCCCATTCGATAAGTGCCAAACGTTTCCCGGAATACTCAAGAATCATAGCCTCATGAATCATGGTAAGCTCCAGATGAGTCGCAGGATTATCAATCGGAAAACGGGCATTTTCAGCAAGGAGCGCGATGAAGAAAGCGAGAAAAGCTACCATCAACGGAATGTAAGCCTGAAAGGGCGCTGTTTGCAGACTTTCGACCATTGTCATAACGTTTCCCGTATCAGCAATAACCGAAGCGACCAGAAGAGAAAAGAAGAGACCTCCTTCGGCAAGCGCCGTCAGAGTCATTTCCCGACTGGATCCGAAACCACCGAAACCGCTTCCCGTATCCATGCCAGCCAGAGCCAAGAAAAAAGCCGTCAGAGCGAAAAGGTAAAGAATGATAATGAAATCCCCTCCCGGAAAGAAAGAAAGAGCAAAAGAAGATTCTCCGAACAGTGAGGGCGCTACGGTGGTGATAAGAGGAACACTCGCCCCGATAAGCAGTGTCACGGAAAAAATAAGAAAGGGGGTGAAGCGGAAAATAAAGGAAGCGTCCTCCGATATCACTTCGTCCTTATGAAACAGTTTCCACAGATCCCGATATGGTTGAAACACGGAAGCACCCATACGGTTCTGCATCCGTGCCTTGCACTTGCGAATGATGCCGGCCGTAAGCGGTGCCAGAAGCGGAATCGTAATGAATTGTCCGAAAAAGATAAGGATTTCCATAAGGAGGCATTAGGAGCGCGTTGTCCAAAATAAAAGGATGATAAGCGTGATGAATATGTACAAAATATACAGATTGATATTTCCCCCATGAACATGACGGGCTTTGGAGGCGAGAAAATGGAGCACCGTATTCAGAGGGCGATAAAACATTTTCTGGTAGGGGTCATCAAGAGCGGTGCGAATTTCCTGAGATTTTATGAAGTAGCGCATATTTTCATCATGATATTCGACTTCTGTTTGTCTCGTTGGACGCAAGATACCACGAAAAATAGTGACGAGTGATCGAGAAAAACCAGCGGTCGTTATCTCCGTACGGACCGTCGGAGGTGTACCACAATCCCAAGTCCGGCTCAGAACCACCTTACGGGAACGCGTCGTCCAGAAAACAATACCACCGACAAAAACGAAAACCAGGAGGAGAAGCGTTGCCACCATATCGAGCGACAAGACATGAGCAAACTGTTCACGAGCGGCAATGAACTCGGAAAAAGGAAACTCGAGAGTGAGCGGATGCGTGAGACCGATGCTTGCCACGATACCGACCAAGGCGGCAATCACTCCGGTGGAAAAAATTCCCAACACCAGTGTTAAAAATGCCAGTACTCCCAGAGCAAGAAGCGTGGAGAAGCCGCTTTCATGAATAACCCGTGGCTCCGTGCTCCGTGAACGGGCAAGAAAAGTCGCCCCAAAAGCCTTTACAAAACAAGCGGCGGCTAACCCTCCGGTGAAAACAAGACTTCCGGTAGCGAAAATAAAAACGGTTTTTATGAGAACACTCGCAGAGCCGATACCCACGAACAGCGTCTGAAAAGTAAGCCATTCGCTTGCGAAACCGTTAAAGGGGGGGAAGGCGGAAATGGCGAGTGATCCAATCAGAAAAAAGAAAGCGGTAAACGGCATGAAACGGATCAACCCTCCGTATTTTTCCATATCCCGAGTCCCGGTAGCGGCCACCACCGAACCGGCTCCTAAAAAGAGCAGCGCCTTAAAAATGGCGTGATTCATCGTATGATAGAGTGCCGCTGCCAAAGCGAAAAGAGCAAATGTTTCCAAACCAAGAGCAAAAAAGGTAATCCCGGCGCCGATGCCCAAAAGAATGATGCCGATATTTTCAATACTATGGTAAGCCAAAAGCCGCTTGATATCATGCTCTGAAAGCGCATACAACACCCCCAGGAGCGACGACACGCCGCCGAGTACCAGAAATATGAGCCCCCATTCAAGGGGTGCCCCGGGAAAAAAATCGAAAAAGAAACGGATAAACATGAGGATGGCTGTTTTAATCATAACGCCGGAAAGAAGCGCAGAAACGTGCGTCGGAGCGGCTGAATGAGCTCCTGGAAGCCAAATATGAAGCGGAATTACCCCCGCCTTGATACCGAAACCAAGAAGCGCAAAAGAAAGAATGAACATGTGTATATTCGGCGCGATAGTCCCGGCAGAGGCACGCCACACATCGAAATCAAACGACCCCGTAGCCTGATAGGCCAAGAAAAATGCCAGCATGATAAGCAATGTCCCGAAATGAGTCATCAGAAAATAAAGGAATCCAGCCTGAATATTTTCTTTCTTGCGATATTCGAAAATGATAAGAAAATACGAAGCAAGCGACATCCCTTCCCAAACCAGAAGAAAAAAAAGTGCCTGATTGGCAAGCGTCACCAACATGACGCTTGCCACGAAAACATTGTAAAAAAATCCGAACATTCCAAGATCGTATTTCCCATAAAAATGTTTCTGATAGGAAAACCCATATAAGGAAGCGGCACTGGCAACAATGGCTATGATGCCAAGAAAAAAAGCCGCGAGACCATCGAGACGGAAATTAAAACTAAACATGTCGGGTACTATGCTCGGAAGAACAAATGTGATGCCCTGACCGGAGAGCAACACATCCGACACGATAAACAAAGCCAGAAGCGACCCTGCCAGTGCCATTCCGTGAGCGAAGTATCCAGCCCATCTCCCCTCATCATCAAGAAAGCGGCTCAGAAAGAGGGAACCGACGGCTCCGATAGAAAATAGAGCCAGGAGAGAAATAATGCTGGATGATGAAAGAAGAAAATCCATAGACTATCGATTCATAAAATTTCCTGACTCCATATCTTGAAAAATGCGAAGAAGGGAGGCCAGCACAACTTTTGGCGATGGCGGATCTCCGGGAATCTTCCAATCAACCGGAATGATTTCCTCAACGCTATTGTGTATGGCGTAAGAATCACGATAGATACCACCATCGATAGCTCCGTCTCCGACGGCGACTACCCACTTCGGCGTCGGCATTGCCTCATAAGTACGGCGCAAACCCTCGGCCATATTACGCGATACCGGACCAGTCACCAAAAGTATATCCGCATGGCGTGGCGATGCCACAAAATGGATACCAAAACGTTCAATATCATAATAAACATTGCCAAGCGCTGTCAGCTCCTGCTCTTCGGCATTACTTGATCCAGCTGCCACTTCACGAATAGCAAGGGAACCGGAAAAAACCCGCTTTACGGCGGCATCAAGCTTTTTTCCCAACGCCACAGAATCAAGATTGAGCAACTCCTCTTCCAGAATGACCAGTTGCGGAGTAGTAATAATTTTTCGAAGCAGTCGATACATACAAAATCATCAAAATCACCAATTTTTGAAATTTCACACGGTCAGAATACAAAACCAAAAAGAAACCCTTGTCATTTTTACCATACTACAGTACTCCTTTCCCTACACTTTGTCCAGAGAATTTTCCCTCCCCATTCTCCGGTTACTTTTCCGACCCCGCCAATATTCGAATACTCCCGGCAAAAGAGAAAGGATGATAATAAAGACAATTATAGGAAGTAAGTAGCGATCGATATTTTCGATGAGGCTCCCCAAATAGTACGCGGCTACCGTCAGTCCCGTTGACCACAAAAGGGCTCCAATAAAATTGAAAAAGGCAAAGGTTCCGTAGTGCATCCGCGCCACACCGGCAACAATGGGAGCAAAAGTTCGAACAATGGGGATAAATCTGGCAATAACGATAGTTTTCCCGCCATAACGCTCATAAAACGCCTGAGCTTTCAGAATGTGGGATTTGCGAAAAAGAAAGGAGTCTTCACGTGAAAATATCTTCGGTCCGACATAAGCCCCAAACCAATATCCCACCATATTTCCGGTGAAAGCGGCGACAAAAAGGATGATGAGGAGTAAGGGAAGGGAGAAAAATCCCTGTGCCGCCAACACTCCCGCCACAAAAAGCAGACTGTCTCCGGGGAAAAAAAATCCGAGAAACAGTCCTGTCTCTGCAAAAACAATAAAAAAAAGACCTATATATCCGATGGTTTTTATCGCCTCCACCATATCAATGCCAAAAAATTCCATACGAATTCATTCAAAATATTTACTCCTTCACGCATTATACGACACTTCACAAAAAACAGAAATCCCTGCCCTTACGGACAGGGACTCTCCTTCGAAAGAGACACGTTCGAATTATTTCAGAACGGCAGTCGCACCGGCTTCGGTCAATTTCTTGAGGATAGCGTCGGCATCAGTCTTGGCAATCTTCTCCTTGATAACTTTTGGAGCGGCATCTACCATATCCTTAGCTTCCTTCAAACCAAGACCCGTCACTTCGCGAACGACCTTGATGACGTTGATCTTCTGAGCACCGGCAGCAGTCAGTTCGACATCGAACTCAGTCTTTTCTTCGGCAGCTTCGGCAGCAGCAGCTGGGGCGGCACCCATCATCATCGGGGCGGCAGCTGACACACCAAACTTGTCTTCGAGCACCTTCACGAGTTCGGAAAGATCGAGCACGCTCATCTTCTCAATCTCGGTCACGAGCTTGGCAAACTTCTCCGGCACTACCACGGCTTCCTTCTTTTCTTCTGACATAGGATTATTACTTACTATTAATTACTTTAAATAAATAACTCTTGGATTGCTTCTCTTATCACTGATCCCGCATCATTTACCTCTGCTCCTTAAACCTTCTTTTCTTCTATCGCCTTCAACACCTGTACCAAGCCTCGGAGATTGCCACCCAATACTCGAACAAAACTGGAAATTGGAGCCTGGAGCGTTCCCACCAGTCTGGCACGAAGCTCGTCCTGGCTCGGAAGTTTGGAAAGTGCCTTCACCTCATCAGCCGAAAGAGCTTTGCTCCCAAGAGCCCCTCCCTCTATCGTAATCGTCACTTCCTTGTTCGCTTTCTGAAAATCAGCAATGACCTTGGCGGCAGCGACTTCGTCATGAGAAAATGCGACACCGACCTGACCATCCAAAGCTCGCGCATCTACGACGACCCCGGCGTTCTTAAGAGCGATATTAAGAAGGGTTTTCTTTAACACCTGCCAGCTTGATCCGCTCTTCCTCAACTCTTTACGGATAGTGGTAATATCCTTCACGGTCACACCCTTATAGTTGGCAAAAACGAGTGCCTTAGAATCCTTGATTTTCCGTGTTACTTCGGCCACGACAGCTTCCTTCTGCTGTTTGGTATGTTGCATACTTTTAACCCTTTAATGAAACAAAATCTGCGGCATAACCGCAGACTTGAGAATTCTTACAAACAGACTCCTGATGCTATCTTTTCAAATGTCATCGGGAATGTGTCCTCGTGAGGAGCTTACCCCCCTACCACCGTCACTGTATTAGTGATGGAATAAGGGATGCCTCATGTCTACGGAATATTCAGTTGTATAGGGAGACTACTCCTTTCTCTTCCATCCGTCAACCCCAGCACTATTTCTACACAATAATACCTGATATTGCCCGTACGAGCCGATAGGCGGCTACGCCTTCCGGTTTTATCTTTAACTCAAGCTCTTCTCAGAAATGGTGCGGGGTCAAGCCTTTTGAGTCTCTTCAACCGATGTTTCCACTGCCGGGGCTTCGACTACCGGTGTCACCGGAGCTGCAGCCGGTTCTGCTTCGGAAACAACCTCAGGGGCGATAGGAGCCGCCTCTACCGGTGCAACTTCAGCTACCGGAGCTGCTTCCACTACCGCTTCTGGAGCAGGGACCTCTTTCACTGCTGGGCGGGGCATCTTTTTGGCGATTTTCTTAGCTTCAATAACGCCCTCACGTACCAGCATATTGTGTACGGCATCCGATACTTGGGCGCCCTGACTGATCCAATACAAAATACGATCCTTTTTCAAAATCGTTGTTTTCTTGTGCGGATCATAGCTTCCCACAATCTCCACATGGCGCTTGCCGGGAGCTTTGGTATGTTCCTGTACCACCACGCGGAAATGAGCGCGGTTTCTTTTTCCTGTGCGGTTGAGACGAATAGCCAACATAGCAGATAAACAACATTAGACGAATACAAAACCCATTTTATCCCATTTATGAAACTCTGTCAATCTATCCATTGGACATTTCATTTCACTACCAACTTCCCGCCTTCTCCGATTTGATCGAGACGGATAGAGAGAAGCTGCGAAACGCCATCAGCACCCATAGTCACTCCATACAGAAGTGAGGCCTGAGCCATAGTCTCTCGGTTATGGGTAATAGCGATGAACTGGGTATGATCAGACAGTTCCTGGAGCATCTTGGAGAAACGACGTGAATTAGCCTCATCGAGGGCCGCCTCCACTTCATCGAGTACCGCAAACGGAGGCGGATTATGAGAAATAATAGCGAAAAGGAGCGCGAGCGACGTCAGCGAGCGTTCCCCGCCCGAGAGCATCGCCAGATTGGAAATTTTCTTCCCCGGAGGACAAGCTGAAATATCGATACCGAATTCATCCGCCTCTTCTTCAGTATTTCCTTCATCTTCCGCCTGATCAATTTCTCCACTCTCTGCCAACTGACGGACACGACGATTTATTTTCACCATACTGAGCTCGGCCTTTCCGCCGCCGAAAATAATCTTGAAATAGGCCTCGAACTTCTTGCGAATTTCCTTGAAAGCCTCTTGAAACATACCGTCAATTTTCTGATCCATCTCTTTCACAACAATACGCAACGATTCGGTGGCCTGTTTCAAATCAGCCGACTCGCGAGTCAAAAATTGGAAACGCTCCTCTGTTTCGCGATATTCCTCTACCACCAGAGGGTCAATAGTGCCGATATGTTCCACTTCAACCTTCAGCCGAGAAATTTCACGCTCCAATTTTTCACGATCCACCATCATTCCGGCCGGAGCATCGTATTTCAGATCATCCACCTTCATCGCCAGCTCCTCGCGCACCAGATGAACCAAATCCTCCTCGCGCACTTCGACGCGAGCCAGGCGTACCTTCACCTCATTCAAACTGTCCTTGAGTTCCATGAGCTTCCGTTCCTTTTCGCGCCATAATCTTTCTTTGACGAAAAATGTTTCCCGACTGGTGCGGCCAGCTTCGCGAATCGACTGCAGTTCCGCTTCTTTTTCTCCCAGCAGCTTCTGCAATTTTTCAAGGTCCGCGTTCAGCTCCTCCTTTTCTTTTCCGTACCGCGCCAAACGCTCATCACTCGCCTTCTTCTCGTCATCCGGCAGGGCAATAACCTTCTTTTCTTTAACACTCCCCTGTCCTGCCTTTTCATCAAGCTCAAACAGTTTCTGCTTGATGACTTGGGCAAATTCCCGTATGTCCTGCAAATCCTCCAATTTTTCAACGTTCTGAATACGTTCAATTAACTCAGCCTGATGAGACCTGATTTCATCAAGCGCCCGTCGAACGTAGTTCAAATCTACCGGAATCACCCGAATCACCTCTTCCACTTTTTGCTTTTCTTTTTCAATCTCGATTTTTCCCTCAAGGACACTCCGATTACGCAAAAGCTTATTCCCCTCCTCACGAAGTTTTCCAAGCTCGACATTGACTTTCTCTTCTCTGGTCTGATCCTCCATCGTCGCCGAAGCCTCTGACACTTCTCGAGCCAAGGTATTCGTTTCCACTTCGATATCAAAAATCTGCTGCTGCAGCCCATCGCGCTCGGAAGCAAGTTTTCCCCGTTCACCCTGAAAATTATCCCAGAGGTAACTATAGAGAAACAACTGCTTCTCATGAAGCTTCAGCGCGATATCCTTCCCTTGTGATGCCTTTTCAGCCTGACGGCGCAGATTCTTCAAGTGAGGTTCGATTTCTGCCGTCAACGCATCGACACGCACCAGATTCTCCCGAGTACTCTCCAATTTCCGCAAAGCCCGTTCCTTCTCGATCTGATATTGCTTTACGCCGGCGGCATCTTCGAATATGGCACGACGCTCGATGGCAGTCGCATTGAGTACCGAATCCGACATGCCCTGAGTGATGACGCAGTAACTATCTTTACCAATACCCGCTTTGGCCAAAAGGTCAACGATATCGAGTAAACGGACACGTGAACCGTTGATAAGATACTCGCTTTCGCCGCTGCGATACACTTTCCGTGAAATAGACACTTCAGCAAATTCAATAGGAATCCGCTTATCGGAATTGTCAAAATAAAGCGTCACAGAAGCCGTGCCGAGGCGGCCTTTCTTGTCGGTACCAGCGAAGATCACATCCTCCGATTTCTTGCCGCGCAAATTCTTCGATGATTGTTCTCCAATGGCAAAACGGATAGCATCAGCCACGTTACTCTTGCCAGAACCGTTCGGTCCCACAATCGCCGTAATACCACATTTTCCACCCTCAGCAATATTGCATTCCGGCAGAAAATCCAAAGTTGTCCTATTGGCAAACGACTTGAATCCGCTGATTTCGAGTCTCTTCAAATACATACAACAACGAGTAAATAACAATCAACCGATAACAACGAGCAACTCACAAAAAACAAGACCGGCTGTCTTTTTGTTATTTGTTGACTGATAATTGCTCTTTGTTTCAGTATATCCCATTTCCAGCCAAAAGAAAAAAGCCTCGGATATCGTGTATCCTGGCTCTAGCAACGGAAGGCACCGATCAAAGATCCGAGAGTCGGTACAGAGTCTTGTCATTATCAACAAAAAAACCTACCCACCGGTAGGCGAGCAGGCTTTCATCCTTCCATCCTGTCTTTTTTCTTCCCCTTTCTTTTTTTCTCTAACAAACTATTGAAGCTAAAAGCCAGGAAGCTGTTATGCCCAGCCCTTGGTGATGAGTGCCTGCTTGGCAGCCTCGCGCTGCGATTCTTGTTTGGAAGCACCCTCCCCTTCGGCTATCTTTTCTTCCCCTAAAAATACTCCGGCAATAAAATGACGATCATGATCCGGCCCCCATTCCTTGATCACACGATAACTTGGGGTTATTCCAGTTTTTTCCTGAGCCAATTCCTGAAAACGACTCTTGGCGTCGGTATGAAGCCCCTGTTCGAAAACTTCTGGCAGATGACTCATGACATTCTTCAGGATAAAATCCTTGGCTCCTTCGTATCCCTGATCGAGGTACAGCGCCCCGATAATTGCCTCCATAGCATTGGCCACAAGATAGCTACGGGCCCGACCAGTATCTTTGGCTTCTCCGCGGCTCATCAGAAGAAAGTCTTGAACACCGAGGTCGCTCCCGATTTTGGCCAGCATATCACCATTGACCAGCGCCGCCCGAAAACTGGTTAGCTCTCCCTCCGGATTTTCATAGTTATGGAAAAGATTTTCCGTCACCACCAATTCCAAAACAGCGTCCCCGAGAAACTCCAAACGTTCATTGTGCGAATACTCATACCCTTTATGTTCGTTTAAATACGAACGATGGGTAAGCGCCGCCTGAAATAGAGCCGTCTGTCGCACCTCGATATCGAGACGTTCCTTCAATTTTTCAATATCGATTCCCTTCCCCATAGTACTCTTATCAATTTGATGAAAAAAGCGCCGAAATGACGCTCATTTTCTTCATTTGTCTTTTTTCTTCTGGGACACCTTGCGAGCCTTTTTCATCTTCGGTACGGCAACAAGAGCAGAAACATCCTCCTCTTGAGCAATTTCTCCCGGAACCCCATCTTTCTTATGTGACTGGTGATTATCAGAAGTATCATCTTTCATCGGCTCACCCATTTCGCGATAGATGGTACCGAGTACGCCATTCACAAAGCGCGGACTGGCGTCGCTCCCGAATGTTTTGGCCAATTCGATGGCCTCATTAATAGCAACCTTTGGTGGAACCTCGTCGTAATTCCCGAACATGAGTTCGTAGATGCCGAGACGCAAAACATTGCGATCCACCACCGTCACCTGTTCAAGCGGCCATTCTGGCGCGCATTTCTCAATGAGCTTATCGATGGTCTGTCGTTCACGGAGCGTCCCCTCCATCAGATGCTCGGCAAAAATAGTATCTTCCAATCCAGGAGCGAATTCGGCGATATTGTGACCCAGAATCTCACGGGCATGCTCATTATGCTTGCCCAAAAAATCCCACTCGAAGAGTGACTGCATTGCTACCGATCTTTGAAGATGCCGATTTGCCATTTTATTTTTGTCACCTCAGCAACGTATGAGTACCCCCACGAAGGAGGAGCCAATCCGCCCAAAAACCGGGCAGGGATCCATAACTTAGGCAGATTTTTTGGAAGTCTCCAACTTCGGGGCCATTTTCACCGCTTCTTTTCCTTTATAAAAGCCACAAGCAGGACAAGCACGGTGCGACAAAACAGGCGCTTTGCACTTCGGACACTCCTGAGTATTCACCAATTGCACATCGTATTGCTTGCGAGCACGATCACGACGATGACGGGTATGTCTTTGCTTTGGTAGAGCCATAACAGTTGAAAAAATTTACGATGTATTGAATGTAACACGCCTTTTCACTTTTGACAACACCCCCTCTATCCAATGTCCTGAATTTTCTGGCGAGAATCTTCCAAAGTAACTTTAAAGGCTGAGCGGGCATGGTTTCCGACGGAGGAGGAAGAGCAAGGACTTTAACGTAGAGCAGTTCGCCACGCTGGGGCGAACCAGCGGTACTTTGGAGGATTGCTCGACAGAAAAATCCCAGCAGCTGTGCTATTTCTTCCGTGGCTTCAAAACATTCGAAAACCGTCTGTTGGCGTTCTCCGGAATCGACAACAAGACTGGTTTGAACGACATCCGATGGATCGGGGTCGGCCCATATTTCCGAAGCGCGTCCATATGTACCTTGGTGCCATACCCCTTGTGCTTCGCAAATCCATATTGTGGATATTGTTGGTCATACTCGAGCATCATCCGATCTCGCGTCACTTTGGCGATAATCGATGCCGCCGCGATAGACTTGACCGTACTATCCCCTGCGATAACTGCCTCCTGTTTCAATGAAAGATTCGGGATCTCTTGATTCCCATCAATAAGCAAAATACCTTGGGTCAACATTTCCCGGGGCAGCTTTTTTCGCAGCATGGTAAAAGCACCTCTCATGGCCAGAAACGTAGCCTGCAGGATATTCATACGATCAATCACATCGCTTCTTGCCAGGCCGATTCCCACGTGAAAATACTCCTGAATCAAGTCAAAAATCTTTTCACGCTGCGTTTCCGAAAGTTTCTTGGAATCGCGAATGAGAGAGAACTCCTGAATCAATCGCTCTGGAATAACGAAAAATGGATCCTTAAAACACACGGCGGCGGCCACCACCGGCCCGCAGAGTGGTCCCCGACCCGCTTCATCAATTCCGATGACAAAGGGCATTCCCTGTGCCGCCAGCTCACGCTCCCTGTCGAAAGTTGTCGTTTCCATAACTCCATTATATACTATAGCTAGATAACCTCCCTGCAAAACCCAAGGACATGTCCGGGCTATGAGGGAACCAAGCTCTATGCCATATCTCAACCGTTTTCAATGTCACGCCTTTCCTTATTGAGAGGTGTTTTTTAATTGTCAGCTTCACTAGCTTCAATAGCGGCATTAGCTTCTTAGAAAAAGCTGACGAAGCTAAAAGCTGACGAAGCTAAAAGCTATGCAGTTCACTCACCTCCACGTTCACTCCCACTATTCGCTCCTCACCGCTCTTCCAAAAATAGAGGAGCTGCTTTCGCAAGCCAAAGAGTTCGGTATGACAGCGATCGCGCTCACCGATACCTCGGCCATGTACGGCGCCGTAGAATTTTATAGCAAAGCCAAGGAGTACGGCATCAAGGCTATCATCGGGGCCGAGATTTTCGTCTGCAAAGATCTCAACAGTAAAAATAATACTTCAGAAGACCGTAGACGAACACAGCTGGTACTCCTCGCCAAGAACGATACCGGGTACAAGAACCTGATGAAAATCATCTCCATCGCCCAGCTTGATGGTTTCTATTATAAAGCCCGGGCTGATAAGAAGCTCCTGCGGGAATATAGTGAGGGATTGATTGCTCTCTCCGGATCGCTTCAGGGCGAAGTACCGTCAGAAATCATCTATGGCAACTACGAACGCGCCAAGGTGGTTGCTCTCGAATATCAGGATATTTTTGGCAAAGAAAATTTTTACCTGGAACTCGGTCCTCACACCGAAAATGAGAATCAGCTCGCCGTCAATCAAGGACTCGTCCAAATCAGCCGTGAAACCGGTATTCCGGTGGTCGCAGCGGTCGACGTGCACTACGTAAAAAAAGAACATACCGAAATCCAGGATATTCTCCTCTGCATCCGCGACAACAAGAAAGTCACCGACCATGAACGGTTCAGTATGAAGGAATTCGACCTGTCGCTGCGCTCCCCATCGGAAATGGAAGAAATTTTTCGGGATTTTCCGGAAGCCCTGGAAAACACTGAAAAAATCGCTGCCGCCTGCAATGTCACTATCCACATGGGTCAAAACCACCTCCCCTCTTTCCCGCTTCCGGAAGGGAAAACCGCCGACAGCTACCTGCGCGAACTCTGCGAAATCGGCATGCGGAAACGTTTCGGTGATACAGACATGGGCGAGGAATATGCCACCCGCCTGAACTACGAGCTCGACGTCATCAAAAGCACCGGCTTCGCCTCATACTTCTTGATCGTACAGGATTTCGTCAACTGGGCGAAAGGAAACGGTGTCGTCGTCGGTCCCGGACGCGGTTCGGCTGCCGGGTCATTGGTGGCCTATCTCACCGGTATCACCGACCTTGACCCCATCAAGTACAACCTGCTCTTTGAGCGGTTTCTTAACCCGGAACGCGTGTCAATGCCGGATGTCGACATGGACTTCGCCGATGACCGACGTGACGACGTGCTCAACTATGTCCGCGAAAAATACGGAAACGATCATGTGGCCCAGATCATCACCTTCGGAACCATGGCGGCCCGAGCCGCAATCCGTGATGTCGGCCGGGCACTCGGCTTTCCCTATGAGATGTGTGACAAAACATCAAAAATGATTCCGATGTTTACCTCGATCGGCAAGGCTCTCAATGAGGTGCCGGAATTCCAAGCCTGGTATGGAAACAACGCCGACGCCAAAAAACTCATCGATACTGCCCAAAAACTAGAGGGCTTGGCACGACACGCTTCGATGCATGCCTGCGGCGTGGTTATCACCAAAGACCCCGTCACCGATTACACGCCCCTGCAACGGGTGTCAGGTTCACGAGAAGGGGTTGTTACCCAATATCCCGCTTCCACCAAAATGAACGCTGTGGAAAAGATTGGCCTCCTCAAGATGGACTTCCTGGGATTGAAAAACCTCACCATCATCCAGAATACGCTTCGTATCGTACGGAAGACAAAGAAAATCGATATCAATATCGAAAAGATCCCACTTGATGATGAACTCACCTACAAACTCCTGCAGGATGCTCACACTACGGGTGTCTTCCAGCTGGAAAGTTCCGGCATGAAACGCTACCTCAAACAGCTGAAGCCGACCGTCTTCGAGGATATCATCGCCATGGTTGCCCTCTACCGACCAGGACCGATGGACTATATTCCAGATTTCATCTCGGGAAAACACGGTACCAAGACCGTCAAATATCTCCACCAAAAACTCGAACCAATTCTCAAAAATACTTACGGAGTGGCCGTCTATCAGGAACAACTCATGCAAATCGCTCGTGATCTGGCTGGATTTTCACTCGGAGAAGCCGACGTTCTGCGTAAAGCGGTCGGCAAGAAAATCAAAGAGCTCGTTGCCGAACAACGAGAGAAATTCATCGAAGGCTGCATCAATACGGGCGTCGGAAAGAGTATCGGCGAAAAGATCTTCGCTTTTATCGAACCATTCGCCGGCTACGGCTTTAACCGTTCCCACGCCGCCTGTTACGCCTTGGTCGGATATCAAACCGCCTACCTCAAAGCCCACTATCCGGCCGAATTCATGGCCGCCCTCCTCACTTCCGACCAGGACAACATCGACCGCATCGCCATCGAGGTGACCGAGACCCGAGAAATGGGCATCGAGGTGCTTCCGCCATCCATCAACGAAAGTTTCGAGGAGTTCGCCGTGATTTCAGGTGAGGATGGCAAAGAGCGTATACGTTTTGGAATCAACGCTATCAAAAATGTCGGTCATGTCGTAGCACATGACATCGTCGAAGTAAGAAAACAAGGTGGAAAGTATACGACCCTCGAAAATTTCGTCGAGCGAGTCCAAACCAAAGACCTCAACAAGAAATCCATCGAGGCCCTCATCAAAGTCGGTGCCCTGGAAGACTTCGGCGAACGCCAATTGCTCCTCGCCAATCTTGATGTCATTCTCCGTCATGGAAAAAATTTAAAAACTATTTCCGAAACACATTCCGACAGTCTCTTTGGGGGTATGGCTATGCCGATCAGTCGGATCAATCTCATCCCTACCGATCCGGCGGACAAGAAAACGCGCCTCATCTGGGAAAAGGAACTGCTCGGACTCTACGTGAGCGATCACCCGACAAGCGAATATCAGCCCTACTTCAACAAAACAGCCACCCCGCTCGGCACTCTCGAAAAACAAAGCGACGGCGCCCGTGTTCGTCTTGGTGGCGTCATTACGACCGTACGCAAGGTACTGACCAAAACTGGCAGTATCATGTACTTCGTCGGTCTCGAAGACATGACCGGCCGTATCGAGATGCTGGTCTTTGGTAAAGCAGCTGAACGCACCGGAGAATCTTGGATTCCAGGCGAAGTCGTCATCGTCGATGCCCGTCTCTCACACAAAGACGGCGACCTTAAATGCGTTGCCGAGGGCGTCGAGAAAGTCTCTCCAAATACGCTCCACCAATTCGCCCGTGGCGAAGCCACTCGCACCAAGCTCGCCCGCCCGACACCACAAGCGGAAGAAAGAGAAGCAATATCCTCCCGCAACAAAATCACTATTGCTATCGACACCACCAATCCGACCCAGACGATCCGGTCGCTTTCGGAATATCTGAAAACCATTCCGGAAGGAGAACAAAAAGTCTCCGTGAAAATCGGGATGACAGTCATCGAGACGACGTTTTCCATCGACCCCTCAACCGAACAACTCGCACAGATCGGGGCCATCGATGGGGTGGAGTCTGTTTCATGAATTGGGTATTTCCTTACTCTTTCCCTTTTCTTACCCTTTCGTGACCATCGAACATTTCTGACTCGCTCCGCCGAACAGGGAGCGGTCGAGTCGAGATCATCCTGCCTACGCTCGACTGTTACCGGCTTACTCATCAAAAATGTTACCCGCCTAGACTCGGCGAGGCTGGCCGACGGTACCCGGAGAAAGAAAATAATTTGATAATAACCAGCTCCTTCTTTGCCAAAAAGAGAATAATTTGCCATACTGGCGCGATGTTAAAGACACCCAAAAAAACTATCGTCATCATGGGACCGACGGCCTCTGGCAAGTCGGATTTAGCCATTCTTCTGGCACGAAAATACCATGGTGAAATCGTTTCCGCCGACAGCCGCCAAGTGTACCGTGATATGGATATAGGTACCGGGAAAGTGCCAAGAGACAATCAGCAATCAACAGTCAACAAAAAACAGGAGGCATACTTTTCTGAGGGCGTGAGACATCATCTCCTCGATGTGGCATCGCCAAAGAGAAGTTATAATGTCACCCACTTCGTCCGCGATGCCAAACGGGCCATAGCTGATATCAAGAAGCGCGGCAAAACCCCCATCATTTGTGGTGGTACCGGATTTTGGATCCAAGCCCTCATCGAAGGGAGTGCTTTCCCGTCCGTCAAACCCAATCCAAAACTGCGCCAAACACTCGGAAAACTTTCAGTCGAAGAACTCTTTGCAGAACTCGAGAAAAAAGACCCTGCCCGAGCCCACAACATTGATCCTCAAAATAAAATCCGACTTATCCGCGCCCTCGAAATCTGTGCCTCCCTCGGCACCGTCCCTATCCCTCATCAATCATCCCTCATCAATCATCAAGACTTTCTCGTCATCGTCCTCAACCCATCACAAGAAATCCTCTATAAAAATATTGCCACACGCCTGGAAAAAAGACTGCAACAGGGCATGATAGCCGAGGTGAAACACCTACGCGCCGAAGGACTCAGTTGGAAGAAACTGGAAAGCTTCGGCCTTGAGTACAAATATATTGCCCTCTTACTTCAACAAAAGATTACAGAAGATGAGATGAAAGAACGGCTGGAATTCGAAATCCGCCACTATGCCAAACGCCAGCTCACCTGGCTCCGTCGTTTCGAAAAAACCATTCCCCTTCATTGGATTACTTATCCCGAAGAAACCGAAAAATTAATTACGTAACAAATTACGTAACAAAAAACTCCGGATTATCCGGAGTTTTTTACTATGCAAGTTTCTTCCTCAAAAGCTCCATTACCATCTGCGGATTGGCTTTGCCTTTTGATTCTTTCATCACCTGACCCATCAGATACTGCAGGGCGTTTTGCTTGCCAGCTTTAAAGTCTGCGATCGACTGTTCATTGCGTTCCAGAACCATATCCACGGCTTTCTCCAAAGCTTCAGAATCATTCACCTGGCCCAAGTTAAGCCGATCAATGATATGCGACGGATCAGTATCGCCATCCTTATTCGCGTACATTTCCGCGAGTACCGTCTGGGCAGCACTCGAGTTAATCTTGCCATCAGCGACAATACCGATAAATTCGGCATAATTTTCCGCAGTAATGGGTATTTCTTCAATTGACTGATTGTTTTCTACCAAGTGTTTTCGTAACTCCGTCAGCATATAGTTGGCAGCCAATTTAACCGCCCGCTCGAGAGGAGCTACTATCTCGTGTGACAGCGCTTTAGCATCCAGCTCACTTACCGCCGCCTCAAAGTACGCCGAGAACCTCCGTTCCTCAGTCAAAATGACCGCATCTTTTTCAGGAAGACCATATTCTTCGATAAAGCGTTTCAATTTAGCATCTGGCAGTTCCGGTAACGTCATTCGCAGTTTTTCTACATACTCGGAAGTGAACTCGAACGGCGGGATATCGGGCTCCGGAAAATAACGATAGTCGTGAGCGGACTCTTTTTTACGTTGAGAAACGGTGATATTTTTGTTCTCATCCCACCCGCGTGTTTCCTGCACTAATTTTTCGCCCCGTTCCAACGCTTCAGTCTGTCGTGTTATCTCATATTCAATCGATCGTTCCACAGAGCGAAACGAATTGATATTTTTCACCTCTACCTTAGTCCCCGACAAACGATCAGCCCCATCTGGGTACAGCGAAATGTTCACCTCACAGCGCATCTGCCCCTTCTCCATATCAGCATTGGAGGCATCAAGGTAACGCAATATCTGGCGCAATTTCTGACAAAACATGCCAACGTCACGACTATTGGTAAAGTCAGCCTCCGTGACCAACTCCATAAGTGGCACGCCGGCGCGATTGTAGTCAACCAGCGTATAGTCGGCACCAGCCGGATGCATCGATTTACCCGTATCCTCCTCCAGGTGAATACGAGTGATACGAATCGACTTATCGCCAACCACCATCGTCCCTTGTTCGCAGAAGGGTTGATCAAACTGAGAAATCTGGTATCCCTTTGGTAAGTCAGGATAAAAATAATTTTTGCGATCAAATTTCGAGGTCAGACGAATCGTACAACCCAGTGCCAATCCAACGCGCTGGACGGCTTCGATAGCGGTCACATTAGGCACCGGCAGTGACCCTGGTTGTGCGGTACAGACCGGACAGATATTGACGTTCGGCACCATCTCCATACCCAAGCCATTTTTGCACGCGCAAAACATCTTGGAACTCGTCTTGAGTTCCGCGTGCACTTCCATGCCGATAGTGACGTTATACTTCATACATTTTCTTCTAATGAGTGCCGGTACTCCCGAAACCACCAACACCTCGTATGGTATCATCTAATTCCGAAACTTCACACACTTCGGGCAATTCCACTTTTTGTATCAATAATTGGCTTATTTTAGCACCTTTTTCGAATACATACGGTTCCCGTGAAAGATTGACTAGTCCGATGATGAGCTCTCCGCGATACGCTGCATCAACCACTCCACCCAGTGTTTTAACACCGCCTTTCACTCCAACGCTCCCCTTATCCCACACAAGACCGACATACCCAGTTGGAATAGCCATGGCAATACCGGTTTTGAGTGCTACTTTCTCCCCAGGAGCAATCGTCACCGCTTCAAGCGAGTAGATATCCAAACCGGCATCGTCGGCATGAGCCCGAGTCGGCAACTTCGCATCCGGATGTAATTTTTTGACCGATAATTTCATACTACTTTTTTAACTTTATTCCAAATCAGTTCGGAAATTTCTTCACGAGATAGAAGCTCGCCCTTCGGGGCACAAGCAATCCGTTCCCAGGAATTGCTCTGTTTTACAATCTTCAAGGCACTTTCACGCGAGGCGTCGAGATGGGTTTTGTTTTTCTCAGCCAGATCTCTTCTTCCTTTGAGCGAACGATTTGTCGAACGTCCTTGGCGCCTCTGTGTCAACAACCGATCAGAAATTGCTCGAGGGACATCAAGATAACACACGAGATGCGGGCGTGGGATGCCATAAACCTTAAACTCCAGGGTATCGAGCCATCTGAGAAACTCTTTTCGTTTCTTCGGATCAGTGATCTTGCCACCCTGGTGGATCTGGTTGGCACTGACATAGCGATCAAGCACTACGACATAACCGGCACTGAGCCACTTCTCTATTGTCACCTTAGACTCGAAACGGTCGGCCGCATAAAGTGCCGAAGCAATGTGCGGATCAATAGCGATAAAATCTCCGTACTTGCCAGCCAGACATTCACCGATCAACTTCCCAAAAAAATTCTTCTCGTACTGCGGGAAATCAAGTATACGCACTTTATACCCTCCTTTTTTCAAGCGAGCCAGCAAGAGCTTGACCTGCGTCGCCTTGCCCGACCCATCCGTACCATCCAATACTATCAATTTCCCTTTTTTCATGGCGGTTATTTACTTTTTACCTGTGTGATGATGTCGTCGATCTGCCGCTGCAACTCTTCGAGCGTTCCGTCATTATTGATAACAAAGTCCGCGTGTTCTTTCAAATCACGGATCTGCGATTCCGCCTCCAGGAGAGCGTCTTTCTCGAACTGAGCCATGGTCTTCCCGGCATCATCAGTATTGTTATGTCTCATAATCAACCGTTCATAACGCTTCTCCGGTGAAGCCTCGACGTAGATGAAGTAAAATTGCTCACTCGCTTCCATTTGAATGATATCCGGCAGACGGCGTACACCATCGACGATCACCAACTCACTCTGACTCTTCTCTGCCTGAGTGACTAAGCCCTTAGAAAGGATATCCTCCCCAAACGCTTTGCGGAGATACATGGAGAGTTTGCCCATATTTTCCTGACTTTGCTCCAAGTTCATGCGATCCAAAATATCCCGGAGTACCTGAGAGAATCGCAGTGCCTGCGCTTGGTATTTTTCCGCAATATACTTCCCAACCGTATCTTTTCCGGAAGCCACCTCCCCCGCTACACCGATAATAATTTTTGGCATACTTTTTGATTATTTACAAACCCGCTCCACCTGTTTCGTGCACGTTATATTTTTCCGATAACCTCATCGAGATGTTCACACAGCTTTTCCTTCGACCCTTCGTTCACAATCACAAAGTCTGCCAGCGCAATCGGCGTCCCTTGAGTCAAGCGATTGAGCTGTGCCCAATCACGCTCCTCTGATTCCCGTTGCGACAACGGCCGGTCTGGACGGTGGAGCAGCCGTTCATGACGAACGCTCGGACGTGCATGAATAGCGATGGCGGAGAAGCTTTCCAAAAAACGATGCTTGAGTACTCGGTACTCGTCGCCACTATAGAGACTCTCGACCAGTACCACCGGGACATCCCCGAGAGATTCGATCATCTTGATCACCTCCTGGGCATAATAATCATCACCATGCATGTTGCGCAAATCCTCCCGTACCAGGCGCTCATTAGCCTGGGTTCGGTCAAGTCCGCGCGCCTTCATCTCATTGAACGTCACGTCGCCAAAATACGCTTTCGGCCACTGGTATTTCGCCATCAGATACTCGATAGCCTCCGACTTTCCACTCCCCGGCATCCCGAGCACCGCAATAACCTTTGGCATAACTAATCTCTTATTATTTCCTTACGATGTCCTGCAAACCCCGTCGTACGTCCCAGTCATCCAAATCGAGATCCGTATACAACTTTACTAATGGCAACGCTTTTCGTACGGCATGATGCATAGCGTGCGCAATCACCCGAAGTGTTGGGTGTACGAGTTTTCCAGAACGTAGCTCAATGAAATACACAAGTGCGGGAAGATCAAAAGTAAATCGGCATGGTACTAAAAATCCCATCGCCACAAAATACTGCCGTTCTTCTTCCGTTACCTTAAGCTTTCCAATGGCCTGTACTTGCGTTGCTATCAGTTTTTCTGCTTTTTTGTAAAGTGACTCAGGTAACTGTTCGAGATACCACTGTTGAAATCCGTACTCAGTTGAAAGAAGTGGCATTTGATAAATACTGGCTCGATGACGCTGAAGGTCACGAAATGAGCCGAAATCGAGGAGAAAATCGAAAGTAAATGTTCCCAGACTGCGCATAAAAAATGGTAGGGTCGTTTTTATGGGTCGTTTTTTCAGAATATCGGCATACGGTCTCAGCATTTTTTGCTCTATATTTAACTTGGCTGAAAATCGTTTCGAAAAACTTTTTGGAGCAAAATAAGTATGACTTCCCAGGATTTCGCGCCGATAGACTTCTTGCTCTTCATACAACTTATGACTGAAGCTATTTGGGTAGTGAGACTTCAACTCTTTCCAAATCTGCTCACTCACGATCCTGACCTCTTCCAACGGGTGATGACGTACGTTGGAAAGCTTATCCCACGCCTGACGCAGATTGGTGTGCCACGATAACTGAGTCGTCATACCAGCTGGCAAAAAACCACGCAGAATATCAAACGATCGCGCCTTGATAGCCTTGTCGTAGACCTTTTCGTCCTCACTTTCTTTTCGTGGATATTTTTCCTTCAGATGCTTTTCCAAAACAGAACCGGAAGAAATATAGAAATCCATCCAACGCTTCAGGATACCCTGTGACGTTTTCGTCTTTATCGGATCATAAATCGGCTGTCTGCTCATGTCGATATATCGAGTGCTCACTTCTTGTCCGGCATACAGTGGCCAATCTTGAATCACCTTGTCACAGAGCATGCTCACGCCTTCGATAAAAAGTGTCGTACTGCCGCAGTCAGCGATACTTTGATGTCCATAGCCGACATAAAAACGCTCCATAAACTTCCCCGACCCGCTCGCTTTCACTTTCTCAGCATGTTTGACAACGCTTTCAGCACTCCGTGAATACAAAGCCTGCATCATCGCTACATCTTCTGGAGTAAATTCATCATACAGAAACACTTTTGCCATAAGGGTACATTCAGAAAAAATTATCCACCGATACCCCATTTTATCGCACAAAACAGACTTCCGCAAACCAACGCTCCCAAAAGAAAAACCTCTCACTGGGAGAGGCTTTTTTTCTTGGTTTTTTTGAAATTGAGGTGCATTTTTGAGGCTTCGGGCTTCCTGTCTCCCAGGTACTTGCTGTTGAGCCCCTTGGAGCCATACGGACGATCACAGGGCGAGGACAGATATTCGAAGGCCATCTGACCAATAGGCATCTTGTAATACAATTTAATCGGGATAGAACCGGCGTTGTACAATTCAAGCGTCATTTTCAGTGAATTACCTGGGTCAAGGTATCCTGCCGTCGTGTGGATAATTAATCCCAAACGACCCAGCGAGCTCTTGCCCTCAAGACGACCCACTAACTTATCCGATACCCCCGTCTCTTCAAGAATCAGTCCAAGAGCAAACTCTTTCGGATGAAGAATGAAAGGTTCCTCGCCTTTAATTTCTACTGGCTTCATGAGTTCTTTTGTTGGAGTCTTGGGATCAATGACAAAGTTTTTTGTAGTATCAAAGACCAGAAAATGACGGTCAAGGTGTAAGTCAATACTAGCAGGCTGAACACTTTCTCGCTTATACGGTTTAAAAGTAATTTCTCCTGCTTTAATTTCTTTGATGATATCTCTATCGGAAAGAATCATAGGGACAGCTTCATTAGCTTCTTAGCTTCGCTAGCTTTTAGCAAAATAACAGGTATTCACCCCAGGGCCCGCCCGCAACGATTCGCGTAGCGATTCGGGCAGGCGAGCCCTGGACCCAAAAACGAACTGATGTTCGTTCCTTTCCTCGGCCAGCCTCGACGGCTAGGCGGGCGAAGCGGGTCGGCACTCGCTCGGAAACGAAAACAAGTTTTCGCTTCACTCACTTCGTTAGATAATAAACCAGAATTCCCTTCTTTACAATTACGCTTTGAGAGTCAGACTTGGGCCCATGGTTGAGGAAACATACAATTTCTTGATAAACCGCCCTTTCATGTTTTCTGGCTTGGACTTATCGAGTGTTTCTTT
Organism: uncultured Bdellovibrionales bacterium; assembly: GCA_964488025.1. Taxonomy (GTDB): domain Bacteria; phylum Patescibacteriota; class Minisyncoccia; order Moranbacterales; family UBA1568; genus UBA1568. The sequence continues at coordinate 21,637 of CAZATJ010000004.1, read as the reverse complement.
CAGGGTCTTAAAGTTTTCAGCCAACTGTTCCACAGTAAATGACACCTTACCAATCACCTGGTGGACATTGCCAGTATCATCATTCTTGAAACTTACTTTCTTGCCTTTTTTGAGCATTTCCACGGCCTCCTTAATCTTAACCGTGACGGTTTCGGTCTTGGGTGATGGCATCATGCCCTTCGGCCCAAGAATCTTGGCGATAACAGCCAATTTCGGCATCATCTCCGGCGTTGCCAGAATCACATCAAAGTCCGTTCCTGGGGAAAGTTTGCCGCTTTTAATGTCGGCAATAATTTCTTCACCGCCAACAAGGTCAGCCTGAGCTTCCTCGGCCTCTTTTTCCTTGGTACTGGTAATAACAGCCACTTTTTGGGCACGGCCAGTACCATGGGGCAGGATAACAGTCGCCCGGACCATTTCGTCGGACTTCTTTGGGTTAATCCCGAGGCGCACGTGCACCTCGACTGATTCATCAAACTTGGCTGTCTTGTTCTCTTTCAAAAACGCCAGTGCTTCCTCTGGAGTATACTCCTTGCTTCCTTCCATCTTGGCAACGACATTGCGATAGGTTTTTCCTCTGTACATAGTATTATACGTGGTTCAGACGTCCGCCGGCTTGCGGACTCCCACATCAAAAAATAATTAGTCTACTACTTTGATTCCCATGGAACGGGCAGAACCGGTGATAATCTTCATGGCCGCCTCGACATCGTTCGCTGAAAGATCAGACATTTTCTTTTCGGCAATCTCACGAATCTGAGCCTGCGTCACCTGACCAGCTTTATCCTTCAAGGGATTGGCAGCTGCCTTGGCGATGCCAGCGGCTTTCTTCAAAAGATCCGAAGCGGGAGAGGTTTTGAGTACAAACGAAAAAGTGCGGTCTTCGAACACCGTAATTTCTGCCGGAACGACATCGCCCATGCGATCCTGTGTCGCGGCGTTGAACTTGCTGCAAAAATCCTGAATATTCAGTCCGTGCTGGCCAAGCGCCGGTCCGACTGGAGGAGCCGGATTGGCCTTGCCGGCCGGGATCTGCAACTTGATAACGGTTTTGATTGTCTTAGCCATAGTATTCTCAAAAATCAATTATTCGTACTACCCTTTCTTCACCTGGAGAAAGTCTAGCTCCACCGGAGTTTCACGACCAAAAATGGAGACCAGTACCT
>CAZATJ010000004.1:0-20371 GCA_964488025.1 uncultured Bdellovibrionales bacterium | reverse complement strand
TGGAGAAAGTCTAGCTCCACCGGAGTTTCACGACCAAAAATGGAGACCAGTACCTTGACCTTCCCCTTCTCTTCGTCAACCTCCTGAATCCTTCCTTCGAATTCCTTGAATGGTCCGTCGATAATCTTGACCGCGTCACCAACATGAACATCAATCTTGTATTTCGGTTCGGCCACACCCATGCGCTTCTTCAGGGCATCGATTTCCTTGCCATCAATCGGAGTCGGAGTCGTTCCAAGTCCAATAAAACCAGTGACGTTCGGCGTATTGCGCACCACGTACCAGGAGGCATCGGTCACCATCATATCAACCAGCACGTAGCCAGGATAGATGCGTTCTTCCACCACTGTCCGTTTGCCACCCTTAATCTTAATCTTCTTTTCCTTTGGTACCAGAACATCGAAGATAAGCTCCTGCATATCCATGGACTCGATACGCTGCTTCAGATTGCGGGCGACATTATCTTCATAACCGGAATAGGTATGAAGGACGTACCAGGCCCGACCATGATGTTGCGTTTGCTTTGCCATACGAAATGCTGCGTCAAAGATTAGGTAAGGAGATATTTTTCTACCAGAAAACTGAACAGAAAGTCCAGGCTACCCAAAAAGGCCGCTACCGCCAGGCTGATGATTACGACTAAAACCGTGTATCGGATCACTTCCTTCTGCGATGGCCAATTTACCCGAGAAAGCTCCACTTTGGCTTCACGGAGAAACGTCAGGATAGCAGTCATATTTCTTCTTTCTTTTTTGCCTCTTAAAAAAAGCCCCGAGGGCTTTGTAGAAATAAAGATATCAGGAAAGAGGGAAAGTGTCAATTGGGTTCTCCCAAGACAGCTTCAACCTAGAAAAGCTCGACTTCATCAAAAAATTTCTCGAAATAACCGAGGTAGCGGCGCGCCTCATCGCGCGTGAGAGAGAAACGAGGATCATGAATAATCTGATTACGAGCCTCATGCGCCTCGATTAATAATGTTTTGGTTTCGAGCTGTCCTCCCCGCACCGCTTCGAGTCTTTCCGCCATCGTCGCTCCGGCGTACCCGATACCATCAAGAATTTCATCCGCCAGAGCATCCGCCTCAAGTACCGCCACCTTATATTGCGAAGGATTATTACTTTCGGTGCGACTCAAAATCGCCTCCCAACGCTTGATCAGGGTATTTTTGGAAGTCATCGGCCGGTCAGTTCCGTAGAGGGCTGTCTTCAGGTCGGAAGAGAGGCCCTTCAACACTAAGAGAAGTACGATATCCACAAAAAGCACCACAACATAGACAAAAAGAAAGAACTTTACTGCCAGCCAAAGGAAAGACTGGTCAAAAAATTGAGCCCCCTTGGACCAGAACAGTATTGCCATTTGAGTCAAATCAACCTCCATACCTATATCAGTTATCAGCAAACAGCCAGCAGTCATCACACTATCCAAAACCACTGCTTCTGTTCACGCGCTTTGTTATTTGTTTTCTGCTTGTTGTTTCTTGTTTTCTGTTTCGAAAGCGTGTGCGACACAGAGTAACGTCTCTTCATCAAACCATTTTCCCATCAACTGTCCTCCGATAGGAAGTGACTTGCCCCCTTCTTCCACGGTGCCAATAGGAAAAGAAATAGCCGGAACACCGGTCAGGTTCGCTGTCACGGTATAGATGTCGCCGAGATACATCTTGAGGGGGTCAGTTGTTTTTTCACCAATCTTGAAAGCGGGTTCCGGCGCCGTTGGCGAAAAAATGAAGTCCACTGTCTCGAACGCCTTTTCGAAATCCTGCTTGATGAGCGCCCGTACTTTCTGTGCCTTGAGATAATAGGCATCGTAGTAGCCCGATGACAGGCTATAGGTTCCCAGCATGATACGTCGCTTCACTTCCGGCCCGAATCCGTGACGACGGGTATCAAGATAGGTTTCCAAAAGCGTGCTGCTTTTCTCGGTCGAGTCCTTCTCATCATTGATGGACAGTCCATAACGAATGCCGTCATAACGGGCCAGATTCGAACTGACTTCGCAGGGCTGAATAATATAGTAAGCCGGCAAAGCGAAAGCACTGTGCGGCAAAGATATCTCAATCACTTCCATATCGAGAGATTTGAAGCGTTCCAGGGCGGCGTCACAAAGGGTGCGGATGCGCGGATCGAGATTTTCCGAAAAATATTCCTTTGGGATACCGATTTTTTTCCCACGCACGTCATTGCCCAAATAATCCTCATATCGCTTGCCATGCCCGCTGTCAGCAGTCGTGGCATCATGCGGGTCGTATCCGGCAATCCGAGAAAAGACAATGGCCACATCCTCAACAGTCTGTGCGATAGGACCGATCTGATCCAAACTGGATGCCCCAGCCATTAACCCATAGCGACTGACCCGGCCATACGTCGGCTTGAGTCCCACGACACCACAAAATGCGGCTGGCTGACGAATTGAGCCTCCAGTATCCGACCCGAGAGCAAACACCGCTTCCCCTGCCGCCACCGCGGCTGCCGAACCTCCGGAAGTACCACCAGGAACACGTGTCACATCGTGGGGATTTTTGGTTATCTGATAGGCGCTATTTTCCGTAGACGAACCAAGCGCGAACTCATCCATATTGGTCTTTCCGAGGATTGGCACATGAACGGCCTTCAGTTTCGCAACGACCGTCGCATCATACGGAGCGATATAGCTATCAAGTATCTTAGAGGCCGATGTCGCCCGAATCCCCTCCATCAGGATATTATCCTTGATGGCTCCGGGAATACCAGAAAGCAAATCAATACTCTCTCCTCGCGCAATCTGCTCATCCACTTCACGGGCTTCCGCGAGCGCCTGTTCCTGAAGCGGCGTCAGATAAGCAAGAATTTCCGGATCCCTTTTTTCAATAACAGAAAAATACTGTTCCACCAAAGAAACAGCGCTACACTGCCGCGTCACCAGTTTTTCGTGCAGAGCTCGAATCATAAACTAAAAGACTGATCGGACTTTGAGGAAATTTTCTTTGGTATCGGGGGCATTCTTCAGTATCTGATCCTTCCCCGTCTGACCGAAATCTTCATGCAGATCACCGCGCATGACATCGGTTCTTCCGGTAATATGGCCGATAGGGGCGACATTGTCCGTCGGTAACGTTTGAAGCTCACGAAAAAAATCAAAAACCGCCGACAGGTCTTTCTGATACTGCGGAATCTCCTCCTCTTTCAGCCCGATACGACTGAGCAACGCGATATTTTTCACCTCTTCTTCGGAAAGCATATTGACGCAATTTCTCATTACCAATTTCTAACTTCTAAACAATCCTCAATTTCAAAATTCCCATCATTGTATCATTGATTAAAAATTGTGAATTGAAACTTGAAGATTTTATTCCTGAAGCATCTTCTTAAACTCTTCCTCATCCACTATTTTCACTCCCAACTCTTTAGCCGCGTCATACTTGCTCCCCGGATGGACACCAGCGACCACGTAGTCGGTTTTTCGGCTCACTGAAGACGAAACTGATCCTCCTTTTTCCTTAATCATAGCCTTGGCTTCATCTCTTGTAAAGGAAGCAAGCTCTCCGGTCAAAACGAACACCCTGCCTTGCCAGGAAAGCGTCGCCGCGAGTTTCACTTCAGGGAAAACAATTGTGACCCCCTCTTCCGTTAATTTCGATAAAAGTTCCCTGTTTTGCTCGGTAGCGAACCATTCCATCACGCTTAAGGCAACTGCCTCGCCAATCCCCTTAATCGAAAGCAGATCTTCTTGTGTTAAAGCGGCAAACGCTTTTATCAGATCTTCCGGAGTCTTCAGCGGAGAAATATTTTTCCGTCCCATCAAGAAAGCTACTATCAATTCCGCCGTTTCTTCACCGACATGATGGATCCCGAGAGCGAAAATGAACTTAGCCCCCGGCACCTGTTTGGCGTGAGCGACCGAATCCGTCAGTTTGACCGCTGATTTTTCAGCGAAACGTTCAAGCGGCGCCAGATCACCGGCTGTCAGAGCAAAAATATCCGCCAAATCCTTTACCAATCCCTCATTCATGAGTTGTTCGACGATTTTTTCCCCCAAACCCGGAATATCGAGACCTTTCTTTGAAACAGCATGGATAAGATATTCCTTTTCGATGGCGAAACAGCGCTCATTGGAACAGTACAGGGCCGCGCTTTCTTGTATCTTTCGTTCAGAATTTCTGATTTTTGATTTTTCTCCAATAATTTTCCTTTCAACATTCGAACCGCAGATAGGACAGGCACGGGGAGTGCTTACTTTCTTTTCCTTTCCGGTACGTAGATTCTCTATAACCGAGACAATCTCCGGAATAATGTCTCCTGCTTTCTGAAGAATAACCGTATCGCCGATTCGGACGCCCAGACGCCTGATTTCATCATAATTATGGAGCGTCGCGCGACTGACCACCGATCCAGCAATACGGACCGGTCGCAAATGCGCCACCGGGGTCAGCACTCCCGTACGGCCGATCTGCACCGAAACATCCTCCACAACCGTCGTCGCCTGCTCTGCTGGAAATTTATAGGCCACCCCAAAACGCGGTGCCTTGCCGGTATAGCCCAGGGCATCCTGCAAAGATTTCTGATTGACCTTAATAACGATACCGTCAAGTCCATACGGCAGGGTATGGCGTTTAGCATTCCATTCCTGGTAATAACTTTCAATTTCTTTGATATCACGACAAAGACGAAAGTGTTCATTCACTTGAAACCCTAATTTCTTTAAAAGTTCCAATTCCGCCATTTGCGTTTCTGGAAATGCCTTGTTTTTCTCCGATTGCTGATTGCTGATTGTTATTTGATCAATGTCGTATACGAAGGAATCGAGCCTTCGCGATGCCGTCACCTTCGAATCGAGCTGACGAATCGATCCGGCAGCGGCATTGCGCGGATTGGCAAAGGGCGGCTCATCATTTTTGACTCGTTCCTTATTGATACGCGCCAATTCTTTCCCGGGCAACCACACCTCTCCGATAAAAATTCCCGAAACCATATCCTGATTCAGTTCCAAAGGAACACTTTTGATCGTGCGGAGGTTTTCAGTCACTTCCTCTCCAACCACACCATCGCCCCGGGTCGCTCCCCGAACCAAGACCCCCCGCTCATAAGTCAGGATCATTTTCAAACCATCAATTTTGAGCTCACAAACATATTCCAGATTAGCTTCTAGCTTACTTTCTTTAATTTCTTTTTGTAACAGACGCTTCACTTTCTTGTCCCACGCGACAAGTTCGTCATGGTCGAAGACATCATCAAACGACCACTGTTGAGTGACGTGTTTCACTTTGCGGAAGGCCTTCAGTGGCTCACCGCCGATACGCTGTGTCGGGCTGGTTGAGGAAATATACTCAGGGTAAAGACGCTCCAGTTCGACCAACTCTGAAAAAAGCGAGTCATAGGCCTCGTCGGAAATGATTGGCTGGTCGGTGACATGATAAGCCTGCCTATGAGTATCGATCTCCTGGCTCAAGCTCTCCATGCGCTTTTTTGCTTGTTCTCTTCTTACTCTTTCTTCCATGTTTTCCATTGTAGCACCGCTTGTCAGGAGAAAAAAGACCTATCTAAGGGAAAAAAGTATAATCAGAATTAAGGCCTCACACCGACATCAATGGCCCGCATCGTACCGGCAAAACTCCCCGAAACCACCATGTGTACCAGCTTGGAGCGCCACTCGGCGTAGGTACTGTATCCTGAGCCACTGCAACTCAGTTTGCTACCATCATTCTGGTACAGAGTCGCCGTGTATATTCCGGAACCCGAGGGGAGCGTTCCGCTTATTACTCCGGCATTGCAGGATGGGGTACCAGCACCCGTATAAAGATTCGTCGCTAAAATACTGAGCGTCGCATCCGTGTTCTTGTAGACTCTCTTCAAAATATTTTCCGCCGCACCGTCGGCAATTTGAAAAGCAAGCATCGATTTTTCGGTCGCGCGGGCACTTTTTTTTGTCACGACCACCACCATCGCTCCGCTCACCGCAATGGCAAGCAACATACTCAATATCAGAAGAGAAAGGGCAAGTACCGATCCCCTTGGTTGTCGTCTCATTTTTTTCATAGCCCTCTGTATTACTTAAAGACCGATATTTCCGAAATCACGGAGTGATACTGTCGTCTGGATACGAGCCTGATGCGTGGTATCTTCCGCTATCTGGAGAAAAATCGTCACTTTCCCAACCTTGGTCGGAGGTCCGCCAACGGCTGTCGACGGTGTGACCTGAAACGACCCCGTGACCGTCCCTGTACTGATCGTTGTAAAGGATGTCAAGCTCATACCATTGCAATTTGATACTCCGGTCGAGGTAGCTGACGCCACCTGTAAAGCGGCTCCACTGATGCGATAGCGAAAACATTTTCCCTGCGAATGATCATAAAACTGGACAAATTGCTGGGACCCCGAGGCGCTGACTACGGAACTGGTACGGAGTTCCTTGGCCATGATATTAAGCGTATGCTGGGCAGTCTCGACGTCATACTGCACCGCCCGATTGACCCGATAGCTGGAAAAAGAAGAGGAAAAAATCTGAGCCACTCCCGTCATCGCCAGTCCGAAAACAAAGAGGGACACCAGCATTTCTGTCAGTGTAAATCCTTTCTGAGTTGTGCGGAGATAATGAGGATGCATAGATACGAAACCGGAGAAGGTTTATATGTTATTTCCAGGCTGTCAAAAAAGTTTCCGCGTACACGCACTTACTGGCCGTATTGCAACCGGCCGGGTTTCCGGTATCCGGCGGCATATAGGTTCCCCAGTAAACAAAGCTTCGAACAGTGGCTCGCTCACTGCCAACAGTATCATTATAATTGATATAAATGTATCGAGAATAACGTTCTTTGACACCGGTCACATGAGAGTACAGTCCGCCGGAATACTGCATATAATAGCGTGAGGGAGGATTCTGATTTGGCCAACAGACAAAACTGGCATCGACCCAATCGGCACGACAGTGCGGCTTGGCCACATCAAAATCAGCGAATCCCGTCCCGGAAATAAAATCGTTATCCCTGACATTGCGCACCAGTTCCACGCCTTCCTGAGCCAATTCCGCCGCAATAATCGTATCACGAGTCATATAGGAATAACGCAAGCTTCCAGCCATCACGGAGACAATCGTTATCAATCCGACTGTTAGTACGAAAAGAGAAAGCAGCACTTCTGGCATGGAAAAGCCCCTCGGAGTTTTCGTTAGATGGAATAAAAACATAGAAAAAAGACTCTTACGGACAAGCCGCTCCGGGAATATTATTTATCAGCCCATTGGTATACACGCAAACGGTATGAAAGGTACTGAGTTTAGAGAGGACAATGGTGCGTGTCGCTCCACTAAAATCACCGTGTGGGAGGGTAAAATCCACACTTGATGCGGCAGAAAAAGTAATGCCATTCGCAAGTGTGTACGACTGCAATACCAAAGACTGAGTACAGGCACCAGCCGACTTATACCGATAAGTCAAGGAATAGTCCGACCCGCCCCAAGTCACCCGAAAAGCGCAGGGTTCGCTTCCCGCGACTCTCTGAAATCCGGTTAAAGCATAGTTCTGACCTTCCCGTATCAATGCCTCCACTTCTCTCGCGGAAGTATCAAGCTGCTGTTTCGTCCGAGCACCGCTCCAGTCGACCAGAATAATGGTCGCCGCGATTCCCATAATCGCCACCACGACCAACAGCTCGATAAGCGTAAAGGCGAAAAGATTTGTTTTTGTTTTTTCCATGTGCTTGTTTTTGTCTGAAATCGACGCGGGTTCTGTATCAATAAAAGAGCAGGAGCCATATAACCGAATCAGGAAACAGTCTCGGCAGAAACAAGGTAGAAAGCGTACCAAGCACCAGGTACGGCGCGAACGGCAACTGACTCTTCATCCCTTTCTTCTTGAGAGCTATCAAAAGTAGCCCGAGAAACGCCCCCAGACCAAAAGAAAGCGTGAGCATGAACAATACCGCATGAAAACCCACCACCAACCCTACTATACCTCCGAGCCAGACATCCCCCCAACCCATCCAGGTTTCCCGAGAGGCATACACCAGTGAAAAAAAGAACAACGCCACGATACCCCCGCCCAAAACACCCTGGGCCAAACGACTCTCCCACCACAAGAGCTGCCAAGAATTTTGAACAAAAAAATCGATTCCCAAAAAAAGACCGGTCCACAGGACACTGATGACAAGGAGCGATACCGGAATCTCCATATGCACCAGGTCATAGACCGCGATAGAGAGAAGGAGACTGACTACTCCCAAGAGCCAAGCCGTTTCAATCCAGGTACCCCGATCATCAGAAACAAAGAAAAAAGCTCCCACCAAAGCGAAACACAGCGCGGTCGTAAGTTCCAGAAGTGGATACTGCCAGGAAATCCTCTCTCGACAATCACGACAGCGACCCTGGAGAAAAAGAAAGCTCAAGAGCGGGATGTTGTCGTACCAGCGAATCTGCTTTTTGCAGGATCGACAAAAAGACCGACCCAGAAGCGTCTCCGCCTCTTTCAGCCGACACACCACCACATTGAGAAAACTCCCAATGATAAGACCGAGAATGAAGAAAAGAGGAATAATCATACTGACAGTATACCACAAAACAAAAAGCGCAGTTTACACCGCGCTTTTTGTTTTCGTGTCGTGCATCACGATAAACACACGAAATGAACCGCTAGTTGCTTGGACACTGAGCCACAAACGGAGCTGCACCAACCAGCACGCCGCCATCGGTGACGTTGACAGCACAAGCACCAGCCGCTGTCGCACCAAATGACTTGATGTTCGTAGCCGTCACGGTAAACGTTCCGGAACCGGAAGTCCCACAAGAGTTAGCACCTACCGCTCCCCAGTTCACGTTACCAGTATCTGTCGGCAAAGTCGGAACTGCCGTATCGCACTGGATAACAAGCGCCGCCACGGCACCAGCCACCTCAGCCGCAAACGCCGCCCGGTTGGCTTTGTTCCGAGCACCGGAGAGACTGACCAACACGATCGAGGCCAAAATACCGATGATGGCGATAACAATTAAGAGTTCAATCAGGGTAAAACCTTTCAATGATTTTTTCATAGTATTCACCTCCTTAGATATTAATTTTTAAATAATTAGAGACTAGGGACAAAGAGCAAAATCAGGACCGGTCTCGGAAACCGTGGCTCCCGTACAGCCATCAGCAATCAGTCCGGCAGAAACCGGTACCGCTCCGATAGAAAACGTCCCCGCGCCGCTCGCACCGCAACTCGGCGACGCAGCGAAAGCAGCATCCCAATCGGTTGATCCCGTATCAGCTGGCGGTGTCGGATCAGCTGTATCACATTCGAGCGTGAAACTTCCTACTGCTCCGGCTACCTCAGACTTAAAAGCCGCCCGCTGCGCCTTGATTCTCGCGTTCCCGAGACTGACCAACACGATAGAGGCCAAAATACCAATAATAGCGATGACAATCAAAAGCTCAATCAAAGTAAAACCTCGTAAAGTTTTTTTCATACACTCACCTCCTTCTTATTTTTATGTTTATATTTATATTTCATTTTCTTTTTTGTTCACGTTTTCAGTATAGCACATTTTCCTTCAACGCTCTAGAGTTGGCCAGCAATATTGTAAATCGGCAGAAGTACTCCCACCACCAGGATGCCGACACCGATACCGAGCGCCACGATAAGAATCGGCTCGATAAGAGTGGTCAGACTCCGAGTCGTCGTCTCAACTTCCTGATTGTAGAAACGAGCGACACTGGTAAGTACCGTGGAGAGTGATCCCGTCTCTTCCCCGATACGGACCATCTGGGCGACAATCGGGGGGAACTCCTTTGAAGTGATGAAAACCGTACTAATAGTCCCCCCGGATTTCACCTCATCCGCCGCCTGCAAAACGACTTTTTCAAAGACATGATTGCCGATAACCTGACTGGTGATAATGAGAGCCCGGACAACCGGAATACCGCCACTCAAAAGTGCTCCGAAATTTTCCGCGAACCGGGTGATATAGATGCTCCGAGCGAGCGCTCCGATGACCGGCAGTTTCAACAACACCTGTTCCCATTCGCGCTTACCGGCCGGCGTCTTCGCGTAATAAGAAATGCCACCGACCACTCCCGCCAAAGCAATGAGAACCGCCCACCAGTAGGCGTTCATGAAATCTCCGAGCCAGATGAGTGCTGCCGTGTACCAGGGTACTGGCACATTCAGTTCCTTAATCATTATCGTGATCTTCGGCAGAATGAAAGTGACCACCAGAAAGCCGATAATACCGGCGACGACCAGGACAAAAACCGGGTAATAAAGCGCTCCCTTGATTTTGGCGGCCAGTTGGTAATTTTTCTCAATATTCTTGGCAATGGTATCGATAGCGCGCTGCAGCTCCCCTGAAGCTTCGCCGGAACGGAGCATACTGGTGACCAGTGGCGAAAAAATGTCCGGGTGCTTTTCGATGGCAACCGAAAACTGCAGACCATCCTCGATGTCGTCAGCCATTTCTTTCAGAATGATGCGGAAGAATCGATTGGCCGTCTGATCCTCAATGGTACGCAGAGAAGAAACCACTGGAACATGGGCTTCAATCAGGGTGGAAAGCTGCTGAAAAAAAATAACCAGTTCTTTCTGTGAAACGCCTTCCCACATTTTCTGAAACTCCTTCCAGAGACCGAAAACTTTTTTCTCTTCCTCAAGAGAAATCGGTACCAAATCGTTACGTCTGAGAATATCGGCTGCCGCAGCGGGATCAGTCGCTTCTACTATGCCCTCGTGCACCCGACCCTGATTATTTTTGGCTTTGAAAACAAACTTCATACGCTTTTGAATGACATTGTTTTATTTTTTAGAAAGAAGCATCTGCAGGTAGTCGCGATTTTTCGAATACATGAAGGCGTCATCAACAGTCACCTTGCCGCGGAGCACCAGTTCGGCCAGAGCCCGATCCAGAGACACCATCCCCTCCTTCATACTGGTTTCGATCACCGAATCAAGCTGATGATCTTTGTTTTCTCGGATCAGGTTCTCGATGGCGTGATTCTTGAGCATAATTTCGACGGCAGGAATACGGCCGCCGCTCGTCTGCGGAAGCAGCCGTTGGGAAATAACTCCCAAAAGCACGCTCGCCAACTGGGAACGAATCTGATTCTGCTGATGAGCCGGAAAGACATCGACGATACGGTCGATGGTCTGTGCGCTATCGTTCGTATGGAGCGTCGCGAAAATGAGGTGTCCCGTTTCAGCCGCGGTCATGGCAGTAGTAATCGTTTCGAGATCGCGGAGTTCTCCCAAAAGTACGACATTCACATCCTCGCGGAAAATAGCTCGCAGGGCGTCGGGGAACGTCTTGGCATCGCGACCGATCTCACGCTGATTGATGATGCAGCGATCCTGATTGTAGACAAATTCGATCGGGTCTTCAATCGTGACGATATGCTTCTCCTGGGTGTGATTGATGTGGTCAATGATAGCAGCGAGCGTCGTCGATTTGCCGTGACCAACTGGTCCGGTCACTAAAACCAACCCCTGGCTGTGTCCCGTAAATTCATAGAGTTTTTCAGGAACACTCAGTTCCTCAAGATTACGCAGACGATCCATGACGAAACGCATGGTGATGCTGACATAGCCCTTCTGAAAAAAAACGTTGGTACGAAAACGTACCTTGTCTTCAAAATTATAGGAAAAATCCGTCTGTCCTACCGCGACCAACTCTTCTTTCTTCTCATCGGTCAACAAAACATCGCTCATCGCCTTGGTATCGGCGGGCGTCAAAATCTTTTCCTGAGTAACTGGCTGGAGCTTACCATCGATACGTAGCGTCGGGTACCGTCCCACGACCAGGTGTAAATCGGAAGCCCCCTGCTGGCCAACGAGCAAGAGAAGGCTTTTCAAACGCTGTTCGATGCGCAATGTTTCCATAAGGTGTCAATGTGATAGGCTACTCCCTTTGATTAAAAAATTCGTTACTCCTCATCGATCAAAATCACCCCCTCCGTCACCCGCTCTATCTCGGAAAGCGTCGTAATACCTTTGAGTACCTTGAGCAAACCATCCTGTTTCATCGAAAGCATCCCCTGTGCCACAGCAGCTGCCTTGACCGCCCCTTCGTTCCCATGCTGATCAGCAATAACAGTATGCATGGTATCGTCAACATCGATCGTTTCGTAAAGAGCAATTCTTCCTTTATATCCAGTCTTATTACACTTTCCGCATCCTTTGCCGCGAAAAAAAACCAGTTTCATCTTTTCTTTCAGACCATACGCCTCAATCTCCTGTTTTGGAATAGCCTGGAACAGTTCCTTGACCCGAGCCGTCTGAACATCTGAGATCAATTGTTCCTCTTTGCATGCCCCACATATGCGACGTACCAGGCGCTGAGCAGCTACCGCCTGCATGGATGAAGAAAGAAGAAACGGTTCGATACCCATATCAACCAGACGGGGGATAGCTCCGATAGCGTCATTCGTATGAAGCGTTGAAAGTACCAGATGCCCCGTAAGGGCGGCGTGAATGGCCAGCTCCGCCGTTTCGCCATCGCGAATCTCACCAACCATGATAACATTCGGATCCTGACGGAGCACAGAGCGCAAACCGTTGGCAAAGGTATAGCCAATTTCCGGACGCACTTGGCTCTGATTGATACCGTCCATGTAATATTCCACCGGATCTTCCAGTGTAATGATGTTACGATCTTCCTTATTCAAAATCTGTAAAAACGAATAGAGTGACGTCGACTTACCGGAACCAGTTGGTCCAGTAATAAGAATAATGCCGAAAGGTTCACGAATCTTCTTTTCCAAAATGGAGCGATTCCTTCCCCATAACCCAAGGTTTTCCAGATCTCCGGCGTTCCCGTTTTTTTCCAACACGCGCATAACGATTTTTTCTCCCTCCATAACGGGCAGACTCGAAACGCGCAAATCGACGTAGTCATCATTATTTACTTCGAAACGGAAACGTCCATCCTGAGGTTTACGACTCTCATCGATTTTCAGATTGGAAAGAATTTTGATGCGGGAAATGACCGCTCGACCGACATCTTTCGGAAACACAAGGTCCGACCGGAGCAGACCGTCGACACGAAAACGGGCACGGAAATTTCCGTCAATAGGTTCGATGTGGATATCGCTGGCATGACCCTCGATCGCATGTTTTACGATCACTTCGACTAGTTTGGCTATCGGTGCGTCCTGAAAAATACCGGTATTCGTCGACTGTTTCTTTTCCTTGTTTACTTCAACAACCTGATCTTCTTTTTTCAGTGACAAGATAGCCTCTTTGAGTACCCGATCGGTACCAGTATAGGCCTTGACCATTTCGTCAAAAACCTTCTCGGAAACCAGGAAAATATCAATCCCCAGGTGCTCTTTCTCGGCCAAAAAACGGAGCACATTGAAAGCCTCAAAATCCTGAGGGTCCACCATAGCCACGCAAAGCGTATCCCCTTCCCTTTGAAAGGCCGTCATTCGGTATTTTCTGGCAGCATCCTCCGGAATAATCGTCAGAACCGCCTTATCGACATTTTCTGGCATCGCCTCCAAAAACGGGATGCCCAAAGACGCCGCCTGGGCCTCTATGTCAGACATCTTCTTTACCGCTGCTGCCTGTTGCTGAACCATAAAAACAATCGATCAGTGAAAAAAGGAATGTATCGTGCAACTTACCACTACCGGAAAGGATTGGCACGACCCGTGTCCGGTTTTTCGAGTGGAGGCACCGTGCTTGTCACCCAATTCGTTATCACATCAAGATGAGTAGTATCAAATCTCTCCCGAGCGAACACCGGTACAGAAAGAGCGTTCTCAACCTTCACCACATCAAAATAATCGAAATTTGCCTCGAACTTTCCTACCAGAGTTCCCGTGTCTGTTTTCTCCTCCCCCGACTGATCCTTTTCTGGTGTCGCGATGGAAAAATTCTGTGTCTTATGCATCCGATTCATATGAGCCACACGCTGGAAAAAATCCTTGATATTCTCATACTGCCCCCCTACCGTCACGATGACGGAAAAAGATTTTGGACTGACCACCGGTACGGGCGGTACCAGGGCAGCAGGATCCACAAACACTTCCTCTGTAGGAATACTCTCCTTCTCCACTTCCGCCAAATCCATGATACTGACAACCACGCCGGACTGGGAGGCAAGAAAATTGAACATATCAATAACCCGTCCCTGATCTATTTTTTTAGGGAAATAATTCTGAACGAACCGTTCATTTTCATCACTGCTGTTGAGTGAGGCAGTAAGACTGTTGATATTACTCAAAAGAGCGCTCATGTTTCTCGACTGATCAAGTTTCGCTTCATACAAATCTTTCTTCTCCTCTAGTGTCGTCAAATCCGGCTTCACGAAACCGATTATGGCCACTAACATTATCAGGATGGAACTAGGAATCACCAAAAGTTTTAAACCCATAGGAATATATTTTTTGTTTTAGAGACGAGACTTTAATGTAAACCGTATTTTTTGATTCTCGGTCCGCTCAACGGCATCTACCTGGGTCTGGGAAAAAAGTGGGTCAGATTTGAGACTGATAATCTGTTCGGCAAGGTAGCGGAAGCTATCCGTTTCTCCGACAAGAGTGATTACTTTTTCCTTTTCGTTATATTTGTATTGGGTCAGAACGACTTGTGGGACCATAAGCGTTTCGAGAAGCGACAGAAGAGTTCCGGGATCAATGAACTCTGCCGGATCAGCCCCCAGCAATGTCAGCCGATTGTCAAAATCAGTCACCCGATCGATGTGTTCCCCATGAAGCTTATCAACATCCGAAGTGAGAGCTGTCTCCAATTGGGTGATTTTCACATCAAAGGTATGGATATAAAAGCGTAGTCCGCCCCAGCCGAGAAGCGTCAGGACTAAAAGGGCAATGCTCATAGGGAAACCGGAAACGGAAAACAACCGCTTTTCGGACTTTTCTTCCTGACTCGCCATCGATTGTGAGAGATTGACACCGGCCATTTTTTTATCTTAGAAAATTAGAGTTCCTTGCTGAGCAATTCCTTCAAGGAAAAAGGTTTTTTTCCAAAAGGCTGATTCTTCTTATTATCCAAAGCATCGATTCCAGACAGAGCCAAACCGAGAGCCACAGAAAAGGAAGTTCCAAGCTTCTTGACATCGTCCGCAACGCTCGGATCGTACGAAATACGGTGCCACGGATCACCAATGTTCACAGGCAAACCGAACACTCCAGTATAGTAATCTACCAAGCCAACCATCTGCGCCGTTCCACCGGAAAGAACCACTCCCTGGCAGGAAATCTCCGGGTACTTGGCAGCATAAGAAGAAAGCATCCGCTTCCCTTCGTTCGCTATCATTTCCAATGCCGGAAAAATCAGTTTCGATTCGGGAGCCGACAGAAAATTCTTGGAGCTTTTTTTCAGGGCTTCGGCACGTTCCACAGTCACATCAAGACCCTCATGAAGCGTATAGGTAACCTCTTTGCCACCAACATCAAGGTTGCGACTCATTTTCACGAGACCATTATCCACCAGAATCAGATTGGTGGCTCGGGATCCGATATCGATGAGAAGATAGAGCCCCTCCCGCTGTCCGATGATGGAACGAGCCAAAGAGAATGTCTCCAGCTCCAAAAAATCCATCTTGAGGCCGGCCATATCAACATACTTACGATAACGGTTCACCTCTTTATTGAGGGCTGCGACCAGAAGAATTTCCATTTTTCTCGCCTCATCACCGACTCCTTCGTGCATACCGACCACTTCCCAGCTCAGTGTCACATCCTCAAGTGGTAAAGGGATATATTTGTGAGACTCCAAACGGATAGCATTTTTCAATTCATCTTCACTCATCTCCGGAAATTCAATCAGAGAAATAAGCCCGATAAATGCCGGCATAGCCACATAGACCGAATGGCTTTTCGGTTGGAAGCGATCGAGTAAGGCGCGCACATACAAAACAAGCTCATCATCATACGAGTTGCCGTCAGTGACGACCCCGCTTTCCAACTGAGCCAAATCAACCTGGCCGTAATTAAAAAGTTTCGGCTTCCCGTCCTCAAGCGTCAATTCCACCGCCTTGATGAGAGAAGTGCCAAAATCAATACCAAAGAAATAGGGTTTTCTTCTACCAAAAAACATGCCCTTTTATTTTTGTCTTTTATTTATACTTCTTCCTCTACAGCATACCATACTGATACATTTTTTTCAAAGAGAATCTGAGTCTGGAAGTTACGGTTGACAGTAGCTAGAAGAAAACCCTAGAATAGGTAGAGGATTCCATTGATTAGCAACTCCACTATGCTCGAAACGACCTTCAATCAAAAACTGACCCTCCACGCCCGTCATAGCCTCAAGGAGGCTCGGGAAATCGCTCACTATACCCGCTACACGGCCATCGAGCCAGAGCATCTGCTTCTGGCTATTTTTCTTGAGAATGGCAGCCTCGGAAGTATTCTTCTGGAAAATATCGGATTTGAAAAAGAAAGTTTAGCCAAACTGTGCCTGAAAAAAAGGCCTGGGAGCAAAATCCTCCCCAAAGGACACCCTCTGCCGCTCTCACATACTCTCAAAGAAAATCTGAGGCGAGCTTATTCTCTGGCCAGCGAATTCCATTACCCCTATGTCGGAACCGAACATTTGATCTACGCGCTGCTCGAATCAAAAAATAGTGCTCTCGATCATATCCTGACCACGCTCAAAATCAAAGAGAAGAGAATCCAATCCGCTATCGAAGCGCACATGAACTTCGATCATTTTCCACAGCTTTCTAAAATGCTCGACTTACCAGAGACTCTCGCCCTGGAAAACACTAAGAAGGGCGGGCGGGCCACTCCGTCGCTCGATCAGTTCACGCTCGACATGGGAAAAGACGGTTCAGCGAGTCAGAACCTCCTCATCGGGCGCAAGAAGGAACTTGATCGCATAATCCAGATCCTGACCCGAAAGAATAAGAACAACCCACTGCTCATCGGCGAACCAGGGGTCGGTAAGACCGCCCTCGTCGCGGCACTGGCCAAAAAAATCAGCCGCGGTGATGTTCCACACTCCCTCTTCGGCAAACGCATTCTTTCGCTCGATCTGACGCTGGTCGTAGCCGGCACCAACTTCCGCGGCGAATTCGAAGCGCGCCTGAAAGAAATCATTCGCGAAGCCACCCAAAACAAAGATGTCATCCTTTTCATTGATGAAATTCACACCATCGTCGGCGCCGGCAATACGTCAGGAGGTCTCGACGCAGCCAATATCCTGAAACCATCCCTCTCCCGTGGTGATATCCAGTGCATCGGAGCTACCACCCTTTCGGAATATAAGCGCCACATAGAAAAAGATCCCGCTCTCGATCGGCGCTTCCAGTCGCTCGTGGTAGCCGAACCGACCGCCGAAGAGACCAAACATATCCTCGGTTCGGTCAAAGCAAGCTACGAGACATTCCATAACGTCACGCTTTCGCAACCAATCATCGACCTCGCCGTCGACCTCTCGATTCGTCACATTCCGGATCGTTTCCTCCCTGATAAAGCCTTCGACATCATCGATGAGGCCTCGGCACTGGCCAAACAAGGGAAAGACAAGTCCCCCTTCGCGACTGCTCTCTTCCAACTTGAGGAAGAACTTCGGGTTGCCACTTCACTCAAAGAATCCCTCATCAAGCAAGAAAACTATGATGATGCCGCCAAATGGTACACCCGCGAACAGATGATTACGAAGAAAATTACGGCTCTCAAGAAAAAACACCGCGAAGAAGCCGCGCGTCATACCAAAATCGTCAGCGTTGAACACATCCTAGAGACTACCGCCCACATGACCGGCATCCCCTTTGAAAAACTCTCCCAAAAAAATCCGGGCGAACGACTGACACATCTCCACAATGCCTTCGCCAAACGCCTTATCGGACAGACCGAAGCCGTAAACGCCCTCGAAGAGACGCTGACGCGTTCCGTCAGTAACATTGGTGATCCCGATCGTCCCTTAGGTTCGTTTCTCTTTCTCGGTCCCACCGGGGTCGGCAAGACCTATATCGCCAAACTCCTGGCGGAAGAGTTTTTCGGCAACCGTCAGGCACTTATCCGGCTCGACATGAGCGAATTCATGGAACGTCATAGCGTGGCCCAGATTCTCGGCGCCCCGGCTGGCTATGTTGGTCACGGCGAAGGAGGAAAGTTGACCGAAACTATCCGCCGAAAACCCTACAGTGTCGTTCTCTTCGATGAAATTGAAAAAGCTCATCCCGACGTGTTCAATATCCTCCTCCAAATCCTCGATGAGGGAACGCTCACCGACGCCGAAGGTCGCAGTGTCAGCTTCAAGAATACGCTCATTATTCTTACTTCGAACATCGGCACGGCCGCGTTCACCAGAGAAGCCCGCATCGGCTTCGACAAGCACCTGGGGACGAAAAATATCGAGGAACAGTTCGAGGGGATCAAACGGGATGTCTTAGGCGAGCTCAAGAAAGAGCTCCGCCCCGAACTGCTCGCCCGTCTCGATCAGATAATTGTCTTTCAGCCACTTACCAAAGAAGCAATCGAACATATCGCCTCCCTCGAAATGGAAACACTGACGCAGCGCTTGAAAAGCAAAGGTATCACTCTCTCTTACGATAAAAAAATTGTCGCCCACATAGCCAAAAAAAGCTTCGCGCCGGAACAGGGCGCCCGCTTGGTACGAAAGAATATCCAGAATCTCATCGAAAAGCTGGTCGCCAAAAAACTCCTCGCGCTCTCCCCACTCACCAAGAAAAAATCCCTGCGTCTCACCGTCAAAGGCGATACTGTCTTGTGCTCATAAACCAAACGACTCTCATATCTTTCTGGCACGCGACCAATAGATGGCTGCTTGACACCCTGTTCCCGGTGCGCTGCCTGGGCTGCGAAAAGAAGGGCGCCTGGATATGCGACCGATGTTCTCTCCGTATCCCGCGACACCTCGAACAACATTGCCCCGAATGTTTCCGGCATATCACGCCTTCCGGGGAAGTCTGTTTCAGTTGCCGGGATACTGCCGCTCCCGACCTCGATGGCATATTTTCCGCCTCACCCTACCGTGACCCTCTCGTCTCACGTGCCATTCATACTTTCAAATACCGTTTTATCCCCGACCTCGCCCCGCCACTCGCCGATATTCTCCGGAGCGCTCTTGAAAAAAGCCTTATCCCTCTACCGGATGCCCTCATCGCGGTGCCGCTCCACCCCAGACGCCTACGTTTCCGTGGCTTCAACCAATCCGAACTCCTGGCCCACGCACTCTCTCAAACACTGACTCCTGGACTTGAACTGCCGCTCCTTACGAACACGCTCGTCCGCATCCGCTTCACCAGACCTCAGATGAAAACGGATTCCCGAGAAGAACGGCTGACCAACCTGAAAAATGCCTTCGCCATAACAAAAGGGAAAGAATCAATGATTCACGGAAAATCACTCTGGCTCATCGACGACGTCACCACTACCGGCACTACCCTCAAGGAATGTGCCGCTGTTCTGAAAAGAAATGGCGCCAAGTCTGTATTCGGCATCGTACTCGCCGGATAACAAAAGAGTTACGTAATCTATTACGTAACTCTTTCTGCCTAAAAAGAAAATCCTTCTTGCTTATTCGTATTGCACGTAATAATCAATAACGGCCTTGTCCTTCAGGTCTTTTACCCACTGGGTGGCCTCCTTGCTGAATTTCTGTCCCTTCAACTGTTCTCGGGCCTGATCAGCCTGATCAGTAGAACTCAGTCCTTGGGCGGCAGGAGCCTTGGCCGTACTCAGATACTGGTTCACTTCCTCATCACTGACCGTAATTTTATCGGCCAAAATCTGCTCCAATGCCTTGTTAATCATAATCTGCTCCTTCAGGTCATCGAGAGTCATGCCTTGTCCGGCCAAAGCCATTTCGAGTGTTCCTCCCTGGGCACTAATCTGGGTTTCCGTTTTTTTGATTTCGGCATCAATTTCCTCGGCGGTCACGACCACTCCCCGCTTCTTTATCTCATCATTGATAAGCTTTTTGGTAATCATCGTATCCAGGACATTCTTCCCGGCCTGCTTTTCCAGTTCTTGGACAACACTCAGCCGACTTATAGGGCTGCCATTGACCTGTGCCGCAACAAACATACCCTTAAAAAGAGAGAATCCCCAAAACAAAAATCCGAAAATAATAAAAACTACCAAAAACACTTTGGTTGTCCGGTCTATTTTCGTCACATAATTCAAAAACGGACGAATACTCATCAAAAATGACGGCTTGGCAACCACTGGTTCCGACGTCTCCTTCCCCCCTTCGACCATAACCGCTTCTTTCGTTACCGCTTCCTCTGCTTTTTCTTCCGCCTTCGGTATTCCTTGTTCCATAACTCTTTTCTTAAAAAATAATCATATCCAACCACCTCTCTCCTCGTTCACTCTGCTCACTGCGGAGAGGGCGAGATTCGAACTCTCGAGGGTTTTAACGCCCCGCCACGTTAGCAGTGTGGTGCCTTCAGCCGCTCGGCCACCTCTCCTTTTTTGCTTTATTTAAGCCATTTTTAAGTG
>CAZATJ010000003.1:0-68595 GCA_964488025.1 uncultured Bdellovibrionales bacterium | reverse complement strand
AGAATGCTGCATTCACATTGCAGAGGTCCCTGGTTCGAGTCCAGGTGCGACCACCGTATTCTTTAGCGTAGTGTTTGTTTAAATTTGGTGCGGGGCAGGTTGCTCGGGGTCACTGGTTCCCTGCCAGCAACGCTTGAAGCGTAGCTTCTGCGGGCTGGGAATCCAGTATCATCCACCAAGAGTTTTAGAAATCTAAGAAGCTAGTGAAACTAAAAGCTAATAAGCTGTCCTTATGCTCGATATCCAATTCATCCGTTCCAATACTGATGCCGTCAAAGAGGCGGTGACGGCGAAAAATTTGTCGCTTGACATCGATGTTTTGCTCACTAAAGATACTGAACGAGTGACGCTGCTTCAGGAACTCGAAGAGTTGAAATCGCTCAAGAACGATATTAATGACCTGATCAAAGAGGTCAAGACCGATGAAGAGCGGACGGAAATCATCGGGAAGGGCAAGGAGATAAAGGAAAAGATAGACGAACTTGAGCCACGTTTCTCTTCGGTGAAACAGGAATTTGATGTACTGATGGCACAGGTGCCCAATATCATTTCTCCTGATACACCCCGGGGGAAAAGTGACGCGGAAAATGTTGAGATCGAGAAGTGCGGTGAGATTCGATCATTTGATTTTGAGCCACGAACTCATATCGAACTTGGCAAGATGCTCGATATCCTCGATCTGGAACGAGGAACCAAGGTTTCTGGGTATCGTGGATACTACTTGAAAAATGAAGGAACGCTTCTCGTTATGGGGCTGATGTTCTACGCTATCCAGAAATTGATATCCAAGGGTTATACACCGATGATTCCGCCGACTTTAGTGAAGAGCTTTCCGCTTTTTGGGAGTGGCTATTTTAGGGGGGCGGAGTATGATGGTGGTATCGATGAGATCTATCAGGTCGCGACTTCGGACAAGGAAGTCGATGGGAGTACTTCCAAAGAGTCAAAATTTCTCGTTGGAACAGCTGAACCATCGCTCTTGGCCTATCATGCTGATGAGGTACTCGAAGAAAAGGATTTGCCGCTGCGTCTGGCTGGATACAGCCAGTGTTATCGGAGCGAAATCGGGAGTTACGGCAAGGATACCAAGGGCATGTATCGGGTTCATGAGTTCATGAAGGTGGAACAAGTAGTGTTGGTTCCGGCTGATATCGAAGTGGCTAACACGATGCAGGATGAAATGATCGCCATTTCCGAGGAAATGCACCGGGAGCTTGGACTGTCATATCGTAAGATTCAGATTTGCAGTGGCGACATGAGCGCTGGAAAGTATCGCGCCTTTGATTTGGAGGCTTGGATGCCGGGTATGAACCGTTATGGCGAAACCGGCTCGGCCTCGAGCTTCCTTGATTGGCAATCCCGGCGCCTCAATGTGAAGTATAAGGACGCCAAGACCGGTGAGAAGAAACACGTCTACATGATCAACAACACCGCTCTCCCCAGCCCGCGCATCTTTATTGCCATTCTTGAGAACTACCAGCAGGCGGACGGAAGCGTGGTGGTGCCGGAAGTATTGCGACCGTTTGTCGGAAAAGAGGTCATTAAGACAAAAAGCAATGAGCAATCAATAAATAACAGAAAATAAAGAATTCTCTTCGTAGCTTGATTTTTCTCTCATTTTCCTGTTAACTGTTTAATGTTGTCTGTTGATTGAAAAATGGGTGCGTAGCTCAGTCGGTAGAGCAGTGGCCTTTTAAGCCAACGGTCGAGGGTTCGATTCCCCCCGCACCCACCCTAAGGAATCGAAGGGCGCGAGTAGAAAGCGAGTGTACGAAGCTTTCTGTGTGTAGCGCCCAGGCTCCGAGTCGGAGCGAGGAGGATTCCCCCCGCACCCACCAAAGAGAATGAAAACCCACCTATTTTGTGGGTTTTTATCGTTTTTTTGATGGTTTTTTCTTTTCCTGTGCCACTTTTTCTGCTATACTAAGCAAAGAAATTACACACAAATATGATAAAAAAATACTTGGTTCTAGCAATTTTTGCCCTGACTTTATCCGGGTGTACGGTGAGACTTCCGGGCGGAACCCCCGCATCGGATGGGGAAAGCGAGGAAGCCAATGCGTTCAATCAGAAAGTGCAGCCAGGAAGTATTTGGAAGAGCCTTGATGGCGGACAAGTGTTTTCCGTACAGTCCCGGGTCGACGAGAAGCAGGTTATCACCAAGGCCGATGTTTTAGCGCTTTCCTTTCATCCGACGGATCACAATACCATTTATGTCGGAACGGTAGATCATGGTATCTTCAAGACAACTGACGGTGGAGAATATTGGCAGCAAATCGTCTTTCCGCCGAAGAAAATCTATAGTTTTATCCTCGATAAGAATCGTCCCGATGAGCGCATGTTCGCTTCGGGAACAATCGGCAAGTTTGGTAAAATTTTCCGGACCGATAACGGAGGCGATGAATGGCACGTCGTCTATACGGAACCAGGAGAAGGGGTGACAGTCACTACCTTGGCGCAGCATCCGCGTGATATGAACGTCATTTTTGCCGGAACCAGTGCCGGAACGGTGGTCAAGAGTACGGATAGCGGCGAAACATGGAAGAATATTGGAGGAACTCTGGATGGCCCGATTACCGATATTGTTTTCGATGCCGTCAGACCCCTTTCTCTTTACGCATTCAGTTTCAATACCAAAGTATATTACTCTTCCGATGGTGGTTTGAAGTGGATTGATTGGGAAGTGGTGAAACAGCAGGAGAAAAGCAGTTCAGGAACGCTCTCTGTAGCTTTGACGCCCGAGGAACAGAAGGTGGAACAGGAGAAAACGATGCCAAGCTCCCTCCTTTCCCTCACCGCCGATCCGAATGTTTCTGGGAGGGTATACGGAAGTAGAAATGGTGGTCTTTACCGTAGTAATGATTTCGGAAAAAATTGGGCGAAAATCAACATCATCGAGAGTGCCGAAAAGTTTCCTGTTCGGGCGGTCGTAGTCAGCCCTCATGATTCCAATGAAATCGCCTTCGCTGCCGGCTCTGCTTTCTATAAATCAAAAAATGGTGGTGATACCTGGTCGGTTATTGATCTGTTTATTGATCGGAGTGTTTCTCTGCTCGCTTACGATCCAGAAGACCCCTCTGTCATATATATGGCTCTCCGCAAACTGTAAATATTGAAAGAAATCTAATAACATACCTATGATCAAGGAAGTTATCGAAGAAAAGAAACAGAGTTTTGAAAATGCGGTTGCCCATTTTTCCGATGAGGCAGCCAAGATTCGGACCGGTCGCGCGCACCCGGGACTGGTGGAGAATCTCATGGTGGATTATTATGGTACGCGGACACCGCTTCGCCAGATTGCCAGCATCAGTATCCCAGAGGCGCGACAAATTCTCATTTCACCCTGGGATAAGGGGAGTTTGGTATTGATTGAGGCGGCTATCCGTGAAGCAGATTTGGGATTGAATCCGGGTAACGATGGGGTAGCATTACGGATTACTTTGCCGGCGCTCACTGAGGAAACCCGTAAGAATCTCGTCAAAGCACTGAATCAGCGTGCCGAGGAAGCGCGTATCGCCGTGCGAAATATTAGGGAGGAGATCTGGAAGGACATTCAGGAATTTGAGAAAGCCGGTGAAATTTCGGAGGATGATAAGTTCTCCGGAAAAGACGAGCTGCAGAAAGTAGTGGATGAATATAATCAGAGATTGGAAGTTTCGCGCAAGAAAAAAGAGGAAGAAATACTGACTGTCTAGCCTTTAGTCGTTAGGAGTGAGTTGTTAGGAAGAAATTGGTATTGTAAAGGATTCTGCTAGGGGCTATAGACTAATAACTAAAAACTTATTTTTTTATGATGACTATCCTGATTTTTGTCGTTCTTCTCGGACTATTGGTATTTGTTCATGAATTGGGGCATTTTCTTGTTGCCAGAAGAAATGGCATTCGGGTAGACGAATTCGGTTTCGGCTTTCCTCCAAGACTGGTCGGCTTCGTGCAAGATGAGGCTACAGGAAAATATCGAATCGTCTGGGGGAACCAGGAGGTGCCAAGCAGCCGAACCGTCTATTCGCTCAACTGGATTCCACTTGGAGGATTTGTGAAGATTGCCGGTGAGGATGGTCATGATACGAGTGATCCGACGAGTTTCGGGGGGAAATCCGCCTGGGTACGCATCAAGGTTTTGGCAGCTGGGGTGTTTATGAATTTTCTTTTTGCCTGGTTTCTTATCTCAATCGTTTTCATGTTGGGGCTGCCTCAGCCGATTGACCCCAGTGAACATGGAAAGTATGAAAATGCCAAAATTCAGATATTGAGCATCGTCAAGGGGACTCCGGCCGAAACCATGGGACTCAGAATGGGGGATGCCATTCTTTCCATCAACGGGGTCAAAATCACAACTCTGGAACAGGTTTCCCAAGAAATTTCCGGTCACAAAGGACAGGAAATCGTCATCGGTGTCGATCGTTTTGGTGAGAAGTTTTCCCTCTTGGGGACGCCGCGCAAGGAGTATCCGGCAAACGAAGGGTCGCTGGGGATTTCTTTTTCGGAAACGGCCGTGGTGTCATACCCCTGGTATGAGGCCATCTATGAAGGAGGGTTGGCCACCTATAATATTACCGTGGCGATTTTTGGAGCTTTCGGTAATATGATTGCCTCTCTTTGGAGTACTGAGAAAATAGCGCTTGATGTGACGGGTCCGGTGGGTATTGTTTACTTGACGAAACAGATGAGTGATCTCGGGTTGCCATATCTTCTCCAGTTTGCCGCGTTGCTTTCGATTAACCTTGGAATCATAAATATCCTGCCTATTCCAGCTCTTGATGGGGGACGTATTCTTTTTATCCTGATCGAAAAACTAAAGGGCAGTCCGGTCAGTCATCGGGTAGAAGGAATGATCCATCAGATCGGATTCATTTTGCTCCTCCTCCTCATGCTTTTTGTGACCATCCGTGATTTTTCCCAGTTTCAAATCCTCGACAAGATTAGCCGGATTTTTTAGAGAAGAAATTGCTTCAAAGGACCCCTCCCTGTGAGGGGTTTTTGATTTGGAAAGCCCCTCTGGTTTTCATCGTCGACTCACGATACGGGACGGGTAAGGAACGTCATTTTTTCCCTTTCATAGGGGAAAAATCAAACACCGGAGTCAGGGGGTTGACATTTCTCTCATTTTTTGGTAGTATGCAAGGTCTATAAATTGTGTGTACACCTATGGGAAATCAGTATCTGTTCGTGTTGTTGCGGTCGAAGATTGGAACCCTTATTATTTGGGGTCTCCTTTTTGGCGCCTTGGGATTCTTCGGTCTTATTATGACGGAGAGGCCCTTCCAGACCAAGATGGACTTTTTGGTTGTCCAGACGAATGCTACCAATCAGGACTTCTATACTCAGTTCAAATCTTCTGAGTACCTGGGGAAGGTTTTGGGTGAAGCGCTCTATAGTGAGCGTTTCGTTGATGCGCTGGTAGAAACCGGCAAGGTCAACAAAGAATTTCTACCCTTTGATAAGGGACGGCGTCTGATTGCCTGGAAAAAGATGGTCGCCGTAGAAAATAACCTTGAGCTTGGTATCTTGAGTGTCACGGTTAAAGGCGATCGCGAACGCGATATTGCTCGTGTCATGGATGGCATTGCCATCGTGCTGACCGAGAAGAATACCCTGTTCCGTGGCGGTGATGAGAAGAGCGTGGAGATCCGCATTCTTTCCGGACCAATTCTTTCCGAAAATCCCGACTTTTCCAAGATGCTGAAAGTAACCTTTGCTGCTTTTTTGGCCGGAGTGTTTCTCTCAGCCTTCTTTATCGTCGTCAAATTCGAATCGAGTCCCCGGTATGCTTCGAGAGATGACGAAGTCCCTTTGAATGAGATGTTGGTGTAACTTGTTCGTGTCACCCAGCACCAGAGTTTTGGTGCTGGGTTCTTAGGAAGAGAGCGGTGCGGCGTTATCGTCATCACTGCTTTCTTCCTAGGATTGTTTCGTTTTTGATCTTTACCAATTTGTGTTCAGTTAGTTTAGTTAGTTTAGTGCCTCTGTCCGTCGGATAGAGGAAATGCAACCCAACCCAGGAGAGCGACATGAGTTATCGCGTTTTGTTCGCGATCGTGCTGGCACTCCTCTCGGGGTGTGCCACAAATGTTCGGTTCACCGGCGATGAACTGCCCTCGGGCAAGATTACCGGTGAACAGGTGTGTGAAGTACCGCAACACTGGAAAGCGCTCGCGCTCCAAGGTGTTGACACTCGGTCGCTGACCAAAGCGACGGTGGTTCAGGTACGGATCCCACCGGAGTGGATCGGGGATGCGCTGGGATGGTTCGTGGAGGGCGAGGAAGCTCGCACTCAGGAACACTACCCGCGCTATGTGTGGCAAGCGTTTGTGATGAACAAGCGCACCGGAGAGAAGCGATTCTTTCCTGCCATCATGAAAAACCCCTTGACCTCTCCGGTGCTTACTGTGGTCATGTCTGACCTGGTGGTGCCGGCCGGTGAGCCAGTGAACGTGTACGTGTCTTCGGGCGCGTACACCAAGCTTCTCACCGTCTCCGGCGATCTACTCAGGCTGCCACCGAGCAAGAATTGCCTTGGGATAGTGGATGCAGCGTTTCTGCAGACATTTCCTTCCGAGGCTCGTGCTCACGAAGTGAAAGATACTGGGGCAGGGGAACGGCTCCTCTCCGGTATTCGGGCGGATTTTTCCAAGGCGTCGCTGCAAAGCGATGGCCGGGTCTATTCCATCCACCCGCTGGCGCTCCGTCCGCAAGTCGTGGGCGATTTGCGCCAGGTCACCCAAGGCGAACGCATTGCCGAGCGAGGTCTGACCATTGCCATCCCTTCGGTGATTGGCACGGCGATTTCGGTCGGTGTCGCACTGGCGAGTACCGGTGAAGACCTGTACGTCGGGCCCTTCGGGGAACGGCAGTACTCGGCACCCGAGGCCAATGCAGCCCTGGGTCGGTACTTGCGCGGGTACAACTCGCTGAAGAGCGATCTGGAGCAGTATCTCGGGGATTCGTCCTCGAGAAATGTTTCCTTCGATCTCGATTTCGACGGACGCAAGTCCGGTTGGGAAATCGGCGAAGCGATCGTGCCACGCGTGAAGGCATTGTGGGAAGCGCTCGATCTTCTGAAAGAGCGTTTGTCGTTCCGCACCAAGGAGAAAGGTGCTATGCAGAAAGAAGTAGTCCACACCGGGCTGCTTCCGAGCAGCTCACCCTAAACCTATGGAAGGATCATCATGAACAAGAAGTGGCTACTCGCCACCGCTTTGCTCTTCGGGGCGAGTGGTGCGTGGGCCGGAGAAGCGGCTCATAAGGTCGTGTCGGGCGAGACGCTCGGCACGATCGCGAAGCAGGCAGGCTACGACTGGAAGGGGCTTTGCTCCTACAACGGTCTTGCCAACTGCAACCTCATTACGGTCGGCCAAACGATCCGGTTCCCGGGTCGTGACGTCGCCATGAAGAGATCATCTCAACCTGCTGTGTCACAGGCGTGCATCACGCTTGGTGTGGCTCCGTTCAATCCGGAACACAATCTGGCACGGACGCTCCAAGGAATCGACCTATTGACGACGCTCTCGCCGGAACAAAAGGCGGTGGCGAAGGAGAAGGTTGTCCTTGGCGAGAAGGCGACAAGCAAGGAGCTTGTGGGAAGGCAGATCTTCAATGAAATGCTGTACCAGAGCAAGACCGGTAAGGTGGTGCACATTCATGACAAGCCGATTTGTTCTCCTGAAGAAGGTGGGCAGCCGGAAGTCATGGACACATACGACTTGGGCGGAGGAATCTTCCTTGCTGATCCGCGTCGCTGTGGCAATCCCTCGACCTTCACCAAGGTGGTGATTGCTCCGCCTCCGGTAACGGTTTCGAAAGTACCGGAACCGGAACTCGTTCCGACAATGGTTCGACCGGAGGAGCCTGTTGTTCCACTGCAAGAGCAGGAGGCCGAACAGGTCGCCCGCGACTATGATTGGGACTTAGGCTTCTTCATCGGTGGTGACAAAGACGTGCGCTATGCCGGCGGCGAAGGGGCGGGCTACCCGGTCATCAAGTATTACGACTGGGGACGCTACGCGCTCGGCGGTGGCGGATCGTTTAGCCTTTGGAATGGTGGTACCCCCGATGGGTATCGCTACAGCGGTGAGACGGCTGCCTTTGGCCTCGCTCAGAAGTTCAGCTTCAACAACCGTCGTGACGTGGGGATCAAGTTTCCCATGATCGGTGGCCTGTGGGAGCGGGGTCATGACGCAAGCGGCCAGTACCAGCAAAAACGGTACACGAGCCTGTGGTGTGCATCGGCGAGCTACACTGACGCCTCCCGTGAAAAGGATGGCGAGAAGTGGGTTCCCGAATGGCAGCTTTGGGCCAGCTTTTGCGACCCGTTCTCACAAACGAAGTCGCACAGCTGGGAAGGCAAAGCACTTGATGCATCGACGATTCCGGATACGAAGTACATCCTGGGCGTCGGCGGGCGAGTGTTCTTGTCGAAGAACTTGGGCAACCAAGGTCTGGCAGCCAAACTGCAGCCTTTCGTGGAAGTCGGTGCCAACAAAACGGCGCCTAATCCTACTTCTGGTCATGCCTATGTCGGTCTCCGGACTGTCAATAAGGTGTGGGGGCTGGGAGCAGGGCCCCACTTCGCCGATATCGGCAACACCCTCGGAGCGACGCTCACCTACGGCGCTGGGCGGCACTACAAGCTCCATGTGCAGGAAGAACGGTGGAACGCGATGATCCGGAGCCTTGAAGCTCTGGGCGTTGCGATCGACTGACTGAACACGCTCTCTTATGAGACTATAAAAAGGGTATGCGCCAACATGCACTGTAGCAATACAGGAGCACGCGGTGACGTACCGGTTCAAAGAGAGAAGGAAGTCAGCGACATCATTCGCAATCACAGGGCAGGAAGTTCATCCGAACGACCTGCCCTTGATCTTTTTTACACGATTTTTTAAGAGCAGAAATGTGTTTACTCGGCTTGACAAAATACCTATTTTTTGCTATACTGTACGGTTCGCGACGTGCGGACGAAATGATTCCCAGCCCCTTACCAACAGGAGTTTCACATGAGAACCGCCTCTTTTCCAGCATTCGCTCTTTTCCCCCTTTTCTTCGCTGCGGCGAGCGCTTTCGCTGCCGATGCGTGGCAGACGGAAGGCGCTGTCAAGAAGGACGGCGACACCTACACCATCACCGGTGCGTCTGGGGGTGATGAATTCCCGGGTCTGCGCCTGGTTCCTCAGAACTGTGCCGGCAAGAAGTTCACGCTTTCGGCCGAGTACAAGGCGATGGGCGTCAAGGGTGGGAGCAAGTCCTACCACGGCGTCCATTTCGACTACGAGATGATGGCCGGCGGGTCCCAGAAGTGGGCATCCGACTGGCGTGCCGGTCCGACGGATGAATTCCGTGCTATCAAGCGGGAATGGATCTTTCCGCCCAACATGTCGGACGTCGTGGTTCGCATCGGCCTGCAAGGGGTCGACGGCGAGCTCATCATCAAAAACCTGCAGTCTTCTGGCTGCTGATCTCAACCGCAGAAGGAGGTTCACAATGACAAGGTTGTTGATAGCCATAGCTTGGCTCTTGTGCACTGCGTCACTGTGGGCCAACCCCGTGACGCAGGTCTGTCCGCCAGGGACATTGGTGAACACTTTGCCTCTGGTTCCGCAAGGCGCCATCTGGAAGGGAGAGCACCATCATCCAGGCAGAGCAACGCCGCCACCGTATTTCCATACGGTCATCAGTCACATCACCGTGGCAAATGCCTTGTCCTGTGCTGTAGGAGAATCCAAGGTCTCTATCCGTTCGTGGAAGGTCTACGAGCAGGTGGGCACGTCTGCTCCGAAGCTGGTGCAGACCATCACCTTTGACGGCAAGGGGACGGACGGCGTCGGGAGTGGTGGCATCTTTCCGAGGACACTTACCAGAAATGGTCGGGACGTCGAACAGTGGTTCGGCGAGACGGACGGTACCGGTGAGAGCGAGCTGGTCTACGATTATGAAGAGGCGGCGTATAACGTCGACCCCGGAAAAATTGCCCGGCGGCTTTTTCACAACTGGAGCGATCCACGGTTGGATAACAAGCCGGGAGCGCGCTACCTGGTCGAAATGGAGGTCAGGATCTCCGGAGCGGCCAGGCTGCAGATCGGTCTCGACTGGTGGCGGGGTATGGGTGACGGCTATACGGGTTTCGATCCGGAGTGCCAGAACCCAGAGAGCCGGAAGAACCGAAGCGACAACCCGGCCAACAACTGCGAGGCCTGGATGTCTGACTGGTTCGGAGATACGGGTGGTCGGTTTTTGACCATTCGAGTGCCCAAGGCCTACTGGCACTAACAGCCATATTTTCAGATGCAAGATAGAGGAAATATTGGCTTTATAGAGCAAAAAGTGACATCTTGACAGAAAATGGAAATGGGTGTATAGTGATGAGTCCAGATGGTGTCTTGCAAGAGATACCGACCGACAAGGTTTGAAATGTGCCTGAACATCCAACCTCGGTTGGGTCGATGTGTCAGGCACATCTCATCACCCAACCACTGTGCGAAGGAGCACGATATGAAGACGAAGTTCGTTCCCAAAAGCCTGATCGCTCTGGCGATCATCTCCGTCTCCGCAGCCGTCATGGCCGCGGACCCGCTGTCCGGTGTTGCAGGGTACGACCCGGCTGGCGGCGGTGGCATCGGCTTGACGGCATCCGCTGTCAAGGACAATGCCTACACCGTCACCCTGACCGGCGTCATCGGCGTCTCGTTCACCGACTTGAAGGGCATGAAGCCCATGAAGAAGGCGCAAGATGCGCCGACGAAGAAGCAAGTCAGTCTGTACACGTTGCCCGCCGGCACGACCATCTACGCCATGGGCCTCGGTCGTGACTGGGGCGAAATGAGCGAAGAGCTCATGGCCATCACGGTCGACAAGGCCAAGGCGAGCGGCAAGCTCGCTGACGGCGCGGTGACGATGACCTTCCAGAAGGGCGAAGAGCGCTGCCGCGTCGTGACCTGGGTCGGCGTCTTGCCGGACGGCCAGCGCGTCTGGTCTGGACATCCGGCGGCGTGGTCCACCAAGAACGTCAATGGCAGTCCCATGACGGGCTGGTGCTTCGACGGCTCGACGGTGGTCAAGCTCGACCAGGCGACGCGTACGGCGCTCGCCACCAAGAAGTAAGTCGGCCAGGCCGGCAGGGACTCGCGTCCAGCGTGACGCGGTTCCAGCACAAGGGTTTCGAAATAATGCGTAAGCAACGTTTCGGAGCCCTTCTTTTTTTACTCAAGAAGTGATTTTTTCGGAAAATTTTTGCTTTGTTTCCGAAAGCGCTAGGAGAGCGCCGAAGGCGGTGAAGAAGAGCCACTGGACCGGCGTGTTTTTGAAGATGTTATCGGTCAGGGCGGAGAGTTCGAGAGTGAGAAAGAAGATGAACATGATACCGAAAGCGATTTTGAGCGCGCTCCCTTTTTGACTTTCACGGTATTTCTGAATGAGGAGATAGCCCAGGGAAAAGAGGTAGAGAATGAAGGCAGTGATTCCGACCACTCCGCCCTCGACGAAGAATTTCACGAAATCATTATGTGGATCGTTGGGGCCATGATTCGTGCCACGGAGACTCTCGGAGACTTTGGGAAAGGTATCCATGCCGGATCCGAAGGGAAGGCGTCCTTCCTGGATGGAATAGCGGGTGACATCTTGCCAGAGCGTCTGTCGCCAGACCAGGGAGCTGTCCGGATCGGAGCGGAAGCTTTCATGAACGCGTTCCTGAAAGTTTGTCGAGAAAACGAAGAGGACGAAGGGAAAGAGGATGAGTGGGAAGAGGAGGAGGCGATAGCGGAAGAGTGCCACCAGGAAGATGAAAAGAAACAACGCGATCCAGGCTACTCGGGCGAAAGTGAGAACGAGCATGGCGGAGAGTGCGCCGAGAATGATTAGTACCATCAGGCGTTTCGTGCCGCTTTCTCCAAAAAGTATCAGATAGAGAAATCCGAAGACGATCACGGAAAAAAGAAAGAGGCTGTAGACGTTAGGATGACTGAAAGTGCCAAAGATGCGGAGTACGGAAACATTTTCATCCTGGAGTCCGATATGGGATACGAACTGATAGAGACCGAAGGCGACCGGCAGAACGCTGGCTATGAAGAAGGTTTGGAGCAGATGTCTGAAGTCTTTGGTGGTTCGTATAGTGACATAGGCGAGAAAGCCGAGAGCGAACAGGTCGAAGACTCGGAGCAGTTCCTGGAGGGTTGCTTTTGTGGAGAGGGAATAAAACAGGGTCATGCTGCCCCAGAGGAAGATGATAAGGAAGGGGATGATAAGAGGAAAGGTAGCCAATTGTTTCCGTTTCAGAATGAGAAGCATAAGACCAAGCAGGGCGATGCCGACACCCAAAAATTGGGAAAGAGAGAGAGTGATGTCATACAGGGTGATGCTGAAATACTGTGATGAATAATCAAGCGACATGCGCACGATGATGAGTCCGAAGAGGAGGAGTATCGGATCCCGAAAGAGGAGAATGAGGGCGAGAATACCACCGACGAGAAGAAGTGGAAGAAAAAGAGAAAGGTGAAGAAGAAAGCTGGCAACGGCAGTGAAGGCGGTCACGGCAATCAAGAAAACCCAAAGGATGGGCTCGTGAAGCGGATTGAGGGTCGTTTGGTGGTTCATGCCTTATGATTCTAGAAGGTGTATTACTCGCTTGTCTTCTGCCAGAGAATGGTGAAGGTCATCGGGAATCCCCAGAAGCGGTTTTTAACAAGGGTATAGCGTGACATTCCGGCTTCGGAAAGGAGACTTCGGAGCTCCCTCTCAGAAAGAAGTGTCATGTAGTCTCCGGCCGCCCAACCTTTGCCGATTTTTGTGGCAACGGTATCGAAGTTTTTTTTGGAGAGGAGCAGATGTAAAAGAGGAATTCGAGTGTGCAGTTCGATGGGAAACAGGCGGTTGGGGGTGGTGAGGTAGCCTCGAGAACTGACACGATAGAGTTCGGACAGGAAGCGGCGCTGATCATCATGGTTGCCGACATGTTCGATGACGGCATTGGAATAGGCGATAGCGAAGGCGTTGTCGACGAAAGGAAGAGTCCGTCCGTCGCCTTCGATGGCGGTTACCAGAGGGTAGCGCTCTTTGAAAGCGGTGAGGTCGCCCAGACCAACAGCGGTAATTTTTTCCGGGTGGGGATAAAATTTTTCCAAATAGTTATCGGTGGCTGAATATTCAGTAGTGTTGACGCCGACATCGACGATAGTTTCTTCGGCCGTAGGAGTGGTCAGGGTCAGGAATTGGGAAAATTTCTTGGCGCGACTCTTGGCCGAAATAGAGTAGGCTATTTTTTCGATGAGTGAAACCATATTGCGAAGAGGAATACTTTTCTGTATAATGCCATTATTAAGCCAAAAAGTCAAAAAATGCGCATTCTCCTCATCGACAAGTTTCATCGTCAATATGCCGGTCCGCAGCGCCTTTATTTCGATACGGCTAAGCTCTTGCGCGAGCAGGGTCACGAGGTGGCCTTTTTTTCGATGCATCATCCCAAAAATGAACCCACCGAGTGGAGCAAATATTTTGTCGAGCAAGTAGATTATGAAGCAGCGACTCACCTGACACTGTGGCAAAAACTGAAAGTGGCGCAAAATATCATCTGGAACTTCACTGCCAAGCAAAAATTGGAAGCGCTCATCGCGGAATTTAAGCCCGACGTGGCACACCTTTTTGTCACCTATCATCAGCTTTCGCCATCGATTATCTGGGCGCTCAAGAAACATGACGTTCCGATGGTGATGACGCTCTGCGATTATAAGCTCATTTCACCAAACTACAATTTGTTTGTTCGGGGGAAGGTTTGGGAGCATTCCTCAGGCTTACGCTGTCTTATTGATCGCTGTGTCAAGGATTCTTTCGGGAAGAGTCTCGTTTGTGTTTTGGAACAGTGGCTGCACGCAGCTTTGGGCACTTATGGCAAGGTAAACGTCTATATCGGTCTCAGTCAGTTTCTCATCGATACCTATAGGCGGCTGGGCTTTTCCTATTCCATCCGACTTTTGCCACAACCACTTTTTCCACTACCTGATCTTTCGCTGCCGGTTCTGGAAAAAACCGGTAAGAATTTTTTGTATTTCGGCCGTCTTTCTTATGAAAAGGGAATCGCCACCCTGATTCGTTCTTTTACCGAACTCCATAATGATGAGACGCTCTCGATCGTCGGCTTCGGCCCGGAAGAAGAGCGATTGCGAACGTTGGCAAAAGAATTACAACTTGAGGATAAGGTGAAGTTTCTTGGTCCGATATATGGTGACAATCTGCAGAAGCTTTTGGCGCAGGCGCGAGCCGTAGTGGTGCCATCGGAGTGGTACGAGAATACTCCGTATGCGCTTCTCGAAACCCTCGCCTCCGGAACGCCAGTTATCGCCGCTCGAATCGGAAGCCTACCGGAACGGATACGGGACGGCTATAATGGTTTTCTTTTTATCCCCGGTGATGCCCATGATTTGGCGGAGAAAATTCGCGCTTTGGAAAATACTTCTCTTCCGGAACTTCAAGAAAATGCTCGAAAAAGTGTTTTGGATCTTGATCAGAATAGGTACCTCAAGGAACTTCTCGGTCTTTATTCCTCCCTCATACAAAATAGAAAAAGGGTTTGACCCCGCACCTTTTAGTCTTATGTATTATCTTTATTTGCTTCGAAGTACGAAGGAACTTAGTCAGTTTTATATTGGTCATACAAATGATTTAAGGAAGAGACTCTCTCAGCATAATGAGGGAAAATCATTTCATACCAAAAAATATATGCCTTGGGAACTCGTGTACTACGAGGCTTATTCCTCTTTAGCACTGGCAAAAAACAGGGAAGCGAAACTAAAAAATCATGGGAAAGGCTTATCAGAGCTAAAAAAACGAGTCATTCAAGACTAAAAGGTGCGGGGTTGACAAAACGAAAGAAATAATGTACTATGGCTCGTTAACAGTAATGGGTCTATTTTTTATGGGCAAGAAGTGCCTGGTAGTCGGTGGTGACGGTTTTTTGGGCAGTCACCTGGTAGATGATTTACTCGCACGCGGCTATGAAGTACGCGTGTTTGATCGTTTTCGCAAAGGACGTATCAAGAACCTGAACCATTTGAAGGGGAAGATCGAATTCTATAAGGGAAATTTTCTCAATAAATGGCACCTGTCTCGAGCCGTCAAGGGGAGTGATTACGTTTTTCATTTCGTGTCGCTCAGTACGCCGGCCTCGACGGCCAATGATCCTCATACTGAAATCCGTTTCAATCTGGAAGGGACGCTCAGGCTTCTCGATTTGTGCGTGAAACACGGCGTGAAAAAAGTGATCTACCCGTCTTCTGGGGGCGCTGTCTATGGTAACGCCCTGGAAGAAATCGTCGATGAGACCGCTCAGCCACGGCCGGTGTCGCCGTATGCGGTAACCAAGCTGTCCATCGAAGAACACCTGCATTTCTATCGCCGCCAGTACGGGCTCCCGTTCGTCATCTACCGCATTGCCAATCCGTACGGCGAACGCCAGAATCCCGATGGTATTCAGGGGGCGATTCCGGTTTTCATGAAGCGTATGATGAAGCATGAAGCGCTCGATGTTTACGGCAATACCGTGCGTGATTATGTGTACGTGAAAGACGTGACCGGTTTCATGGCGGAGAATTTCGAACAGATACATACCAACTCGACGTACAACGTAGGAAGCGGTCGAGGTGTGGCGCTTTTTGAATTGGTGCTGATGTTATCAAAGACTACTCAGTCGATACCGAAAATCAGGCGTTTGGAAAAGCGTCCGTTCGACGTGCAGAAGATTGTACTCGATATTAGCCGCGCGAGTGAAGAATTCGGATTTTATCCGATGACGAGTCTCGAGGTCGGTCTTGAAAAGACCTATGCCTATCTGAAAGAAAAATACGCGCATGAGCCGGTGGCTCATCGTCCATGGTTTGATATGAACATTGCTAAGTTCATAAAATGGAACAGGGTGTAAAATCATTGCCCTGAATTTTTGGTTTGTTGTTTAACATTTTCATTCACCAACACCCTGAGGAGGGGAACATGAAGCAGATCAGCAGGTTTGTGGCCGTTTTTCTAGCCGTTCTTATCAGTCATGTCGTTTGGGCGGATGACTCCACCGTTCTTCTCCCGAAGAAGGGGGGCGAGTGGAAGAATATCCAAGTCGAGATGGCCTTTGATCGGCCGAAGACGAAGGAAGGGCAGCAGAAGCTTCGCGGGCTGAAGCAGCTCCTGGCGAATTCTTTTCGACCAATGCGAAGCAGTGACACTGGTCCGTATCTGGCCAAGTGCACGGCCTTCCTGATCGAATGGAAGGAAAAGGACCTGGAGGGGGCGACCTTCAAGGTCGAATGTTGGTCGGCGGCCATGTGGGACGGCGACAGTCCGAATTTCTTCTACACCTCAGCTGATACGCCGGAAGAGTTCCTGAAGGTGGTTGACGAGTGGGTCATTTTGCATCAGAAGCGGTTGACCCGGCCTCGGCCAAAACCCAACTTCGATTTTTCGTGGTCAACCCCCATGATCGCTTAACCGAAGACCATCTCACTGCCAGCCACCGAAACTTCGGTCGGCTGTTTTTTTTAATTCTCCTATTCTTTTTTCAGGCTGATTCGGGCATCGAGAACGCGAAAAGAGGGACCATTTTTGAAACAGAGAAGCGGATTGATATCGAGTTCCTCGATTTCTGGAAAGTCACGAATAACCAGTGAGAGTCGGCCGATAGTGGCCACGAGGGCATCGAGGTCGATACCATCTTGACCGCGCGTCCCTGCTAGGAGCGGAAGACTTTTTAGTTCCCCAATCATCTCCTCCGCATCTTCTTCGGTCAGGGGACAGAAACGGAAGGAAACGTCCTTGAAGGTTTCCACAAAGATGCCACCTAAGCCGGCCATGATGAGCCTGCCTAATCCTGGTTCATGCTTCATACCGAGGATGATTTCTCGACCACCCTGAGGTGCCATCTCTACCATCAGCGCTCCTTCCAAGCGCGCTGAGGGCACTTTTTCATGAACACGTTTCAATAGCTCGGTGTATTTTTCACTAGCTTCTCTAGGGAGCACGTTTAAGAGCACTCCGCCGGCATCGGATTTGTGAGTGATATCGGGTGAGATGATTTTGAGAGCCATGGGACCGGTAAAAAACTTTGCCTTTTCAGCAGCTTCTTCTTTACTTGATGCTGTGAGACTGTTTAAAAACCGGAAACCGTAGGCCGAAAGAATGTCCCAGACCTCCGTTTCATACAGGGTGATTCGTTTCTCTTTTTTCACTTTCTCGATGATTTTTTTAGCATCTTCCTGATTGATGTCATCAAAAATAAAAGGGGTGGCCAATTGATTTGCTCGCCAGTTTGCCACTTTTGCCAGCGCAGATAAGGCTTTAGCGCCTGCTTCTGGGTAAGCGAGGGTAGCGACCTGGTTTTTTTTCAGTACCGAAAATCCCTCCTCAAAAGCGGCTTTGCCGGAAAAAACGGCCACGACCGGTTTACCAGAGTGGTTCTTGGCATCGGCAATGACTTCCGCTGTTTTTTTGGCCTCAGTCAT
Organism: uncultured Bdellovibrionales bacterium; assembly: GCA_964488025.1. GTDB lineage: Bacteria > Patescibacteriota > Minisyncoccia > Moranbacterales > UBA1568 > UBA1568. The sequence continues at coordinate 51,127 of CAZATJ010000003.1, read as the reverse complement.
GGTTTGCGGAGTGACAATGACGAGGAGCATGTCAACTTTGCGATCGGTGGCGAGGGCTTCGATGGCCAAGTGGTAGCGGTCAGCAAGGGCGTCACCCAAGACATCGACTGGGTTGTTATGTCCAGCCGCTGCCGGCAGACTCTGGAGCTTTTCCTTGGTTTCTGGGGAAAGTTCGGCGATGTTCAGGCCGTGCCGTACGGCAGCATCGGTGGCGAGCACTCCCAAGCCACCGGCATTGGTGACGATACCGATATTTTTTCCTTGCGGGAGGGGATTTTGAGAGAAAACAGAGAGTAGGTCGGAAAGGGCTTCCAAATCATGCGCTCGAATGATGCGAGCCTGTTTGAAAAGCGCCTGATAAGCAGCATCACTTCCGGCGAGCGCTCCGGTATGGGAACTCGATGCCTGGGTGCCGGCCACAGTCGTACCTGATTTGAGAGCGATCACCGGTTTTGGTTCGGGTCGCGAGAGAATAGCTTTTCCGGTCTCGATTATTTTTTCGGCGTCGCTTATACCTTCGGTATAAAAACCGATGACAGCCGTCTCCTTGTCGGAAGCGAAGTGACGAAGTAGCTCATTTTCTCCCAAGACACTCTTGTTTCCATCGCTCACGAAAGACGAGAAGCCGAGATTTCCGGCGGTGAGATCGAGGAGCGCGGTACAGAGCGCGCCGCTTTGCGAGAAGAAAGCGATATTTCCCGGTTCGGGCATACCCTTGGCAAAGGAGGCGTTGAGTCCGATTTTTGGATGAAGGAATCCGAGACAGTTGGGACCGAGAAGGGCGATGTCAAAATGTTTGGCTATATCAGTGATTTCATTTTCAAGTTTTTTTCCAGTTTCGCCGGTTTCCTTAAATCCAGAAGAGATAATGATAGCGGCTCGCACGCCTTTTTTTCCAGCATCGCGCAGGGCCTCTGGTACAGCAAGGGCGGGAATGATGATGATGGCGAGGTCAACCTCATCTTTGATGTCGCCGATGTTTTTGTAGCAACGGAGGTTGAAGAGAGTTTCGGTTTTCGGGTTGACGGGATATATTTTTCCTGCGTATCCGTAGGAGAGGAGATTTTCCGTGAGACTATTACCGACACTTCCGGGCTTGGTCGAGGCTCCGATGACAGCAATGGAATGAGGAGAAAAAAGAGACTCAAGGTGCATAAATTTGTAGAATATATTGGTTTTAATCAAGCCTCAGTCAGGAGTGAATCTTTCCTGGACGGAAAAACGAAAAATTTTTTCCAGAAAATCCTGTAAAAAAGGCTTGAACAACTCTATTCTAGCGGAAAATTGACCTCTTGACAAAGATCACAAAGTTTGCTAGGATAAAAGGTCTAAAAATTCATCTTTTACCAGGCATGTCATCTCGAAATTTTTGGCTCTCTAAAGAGGTAATTCTCGGTTTTTCATTCGCTGTACTGATTGCGGTACCGGTGATTGTTTTTGGTGGCAGTAAGCAGATTTATGTTGACAAAAATGCTCACGGTTCCGAAGAGGGAACCACGAATCATCCCTATCACAGTATTTCCAAGGCTTTGAAAAATGCCAAAGAGGGTACTGATGTCCATATTAGTAAGGGTACTTACAAGGAGAATATCACTCTGCCGAAAGGCGTGAAGCTTTTTGGAAAGAAAAAAGATATGGGCGATGTCGTCATCAAGGCAGATAATGAGGATCAGCCCACTGTCACCATGAAGCATCAGACGGAGCTGAATTTTCTCACGATTCAGGGCGGACGTCACGGCGTGCGCATTCTCGAAAATGCCAAGGCAAAAATTTACAAAGTGAAAATCAAAGAGAGCGGTCGCGATGGTATCCATATCGATTCCGCACCACGTGATAAGAAGCATCGGGCGCTGATCGACGACGTCGAGATTTCGAAAAGTGCGCGTTCAGGTATTTTTTCCGAAAAGCGCGATATCGTTATCATCAACAGTAATATTCATCATAACAGGAGCGACGGTATCGATTTTGCGGCCGGCATGGAAGCATGGCTTGAGGGGAATCGCATCAACGATAATACCGGAAGCGGGATGAAAGTCATTTTGGATCAGGCTTCCGTCTGGACCAAATCGAATAGTATACGAAACAACAAACGCGAAGGCGTCGAAGTGAATGCCTACGGCATTGCTGGAAATTTCGGCTTGAAAAAGGCTGATCTTATTGGCAACGGCCGGTATGGTATCGCCCGTGTGGCTCGTACCGTCGCCGGACAGAAATCTTTTGGCGGAATTATCCTGGGGACCGGAGTGAATGATAACCGTATCGAAGGAAACAGCATTGCTGGCACCTCCCCTATACTGCGTGGTTTCTAAATAGAGAGGCGGATCTTTCTTGAGCCTTAATCATACGCAGTTATGAGAATTGCTTTCATCGGACAAAAAGGCATTCCTGCTGTTTCTGGTGGCGTTGAGAAGCACGTCGAAAAACTGGCGACTCGGCTGGCGGCTCAGGGACACGACGTGACCGTGTATGTCCGTTCACACTATACGAGCGCGACTCTCCATGAATTTGACGGTGTCAAGCTCGTGCATGTTCCGAGCATCAATACCAAACATCTCGATGCCATCACGCACACGCTGTCCGCGACGGTGCACGCTCTTTTCGTTTCATACGACATCATTCATTTCCAGTCGATCGGCCCGAGCCTACTCTCAGTCATTCCGCGCCTTCTCAAACCGAAAGCACATGTCATAGCGACCTTTCATAGTCGTGACTACTTTCACCAGAAGTGGGGAGTACTGGCGAGAGCTTTTCTCCATGTGGCCGAGTACATCACCTGTCGTGTTCCGGAACGGACGATTGTCTCAAGCGAGACGCTGGTCGATTACGTTAAAGAGGCGTATGGGCGCGATGTCACGTTTATTCCGAGCGGTGCCGAAGTGGCCTTTGAGGAAGATACGGCAGCGCTCAATCAATTTGGTCTTCGTTCGAAGCGCTATCTTTTGGCTGTGCATCGTCTGGTTCCGCACAAAGGGACGCACTATCTTATTAAGGCATTTAGGGATCTCGAGGATACCAACAGGATTCCCAATAATTTCAAGCTGGTAATCGTAGGTACCCATGCCAATACTGAGGAGTATGAAAAATTCTTGAGGCACTTGGCCGAAGGCCGCCCCAATATTCTTCTGGTTGGGGAACAGATAGGAAAGGCTATGGAAACCCTCTATTCGCACGCCTATCTTTATGTACAGCCCTCGGAAAACGAAGGGTTGTCACTGGCGCTTCTTGAGGCTATGGGACACGGACTCATGCCGCTCGTGAGTGACATCGAACCGCATCGGGAAGCGGTAAGCAACACGGGTGCCTATTTTCCGGTAAAGGATGTTGATGGTTTGAAGAAAGAGCTGGCTTATTTTATCAATCGTGGCGACGAAGTGGCAGCGCTTGGCAAGGTGGCACAGGAGCGTGTGAGTGAACACTACGGCTGGGACGCAGTTGCCAAGAAAACACTCGATGTTTATCGGGATGCCATGGAACACAATTATAAAGAACACTATGCGTCTTCGCGGAGTAAATAATCTCCTGTCTCCTTATGCGGCCTGGCGGCGCTCTTTTTTTGTGACGCTTTTTTTTGTGACTTTGGCATCTTTTTTATTTTGGCTTGATAGTTTTCGTATTTATGAAGCGGAAGTGCGGGTGCTGACAATCGCAAAATCTCAGAGTGCGGCTACGGATCAGGTTGTGGAAAATTTTGCAGAATTGACGAGCAATCTTTCATTCTATGAGCGGATGCTTTCGGAAAATGATCTGATTGATGATGATTTCGAGGGTTATTCACAGGATAAGCGCAAGGCGCTCTGGAATGAGGTTGTGACGGTAAAGCGGAGTGAGAAGAGCGGCGTACTTATCGTGGTGGCACGACAAGATACCAAAGAAAAATCGAAACGTCTGGCTGAGGCGACCGTGAAGACGCTTTTTTCTGTGGCGGGATTCTACTATAATATAAAAACCGATATCGATCTTCGCGTCGTGGATGAGACCATCATCAAGCCGGCCCTTTCTCAGCCTCTCTGGTATGCTGCCACGAGTCTCGGAAGCGCCTTCGGAGCGACTGTTCTTTTTTTCTTGTTTCTTTCGGTGACGCCTTTTTTCTTTCGGAAAAAACAGCTTCGTGCCGTTCCACTGAGGATTGCCTCCTCAGAAACCGAAATGACAGGAAAACCGTACCAGGATTTTGCTGTCGGTGCTGCCGTTCCGTACATCGACCCGGGGAAATTTGTGCCCACCCGTCCGAAAGCGTTGTCTTTCGAATCATCGCATGAGGAACAGCAGATCCGGGAGGAAATTCTCGCGCCGATTACCAAGGCCCAGGCACCGGTGAACCTTCCGGTCGCTTCGTCACAGAGCGAGAAGATGCTTCCTGGCATGGACGTGGAAAACCTTCCCTTCGAATTTGAGGAAGTACAAATTGCTCCTCCTTTGCTGGAATCGGTGGCAGCGGAACCGTCGGTACCGCCTGCATCAATCAAGTCCGGTGAACCAACTATCGAAGAATACAAACGGCGCCTGAATGAGCTTTTGTCCGGGGGAAAATAACGGGCACTTAACCTGATTTTACTCGCCTCGCTTCGTTTGGTAATAATCCATTTTGCAATCATCATGAAACAGCTATCGAAGAAATTTTGGTTCGCCTTCATCACAGTATCCGTTGTTTTTCTTACTGGTTGGTTTGTTTTTTGGGAAGTGCGGACCAATGGCCTGGAGAGCCTCAAGCGTCTTCTTGGATTGTTGCCGGTGAAACAGGAAATGAAGACCGATCTCGGCACGGTTATTTCTCTGGCTGATTCGCTTCTTGATACCGACGGTCAGGAAAAAATATTCCTCATTCTCTTTCAGAATAATCTGGAATTGCGACCCGGAGGGGGATTTATTGGGTCATTCGGGATCCTGAAAATCCGAGACGGGAGCATTACTCATTTTGCCGTTCATGATACCGGTAATTTTGATGGGCGCATTCCTGATACTATCGCTCCGCCGTACCCGATGAAAGAAACGCTCAATATCCCTTCCTGGAAATTGCGGGATTCCAACTATTCCCCGGATTTTTCAGAAAACGCCAAGTGGGCCGAGGAGTTCTATCACATGGGAAAGGGAGAGGAAAAATTTGATGGCATTGTTGCTATCACGACCAATGTACTCACTTCATTTTTACGGATAACTGGGCCGGTGGAACTGGAAGGATATCCAGGAACCTATGGCGAGGACAATGCCATTCTCGATTTGGAATACCAGGTCGAGCAGGGCTATCTGAAACAGAATATCGAATTCGGTGAACGTAAGTCGGTCATGGGTATTCTCGGATTGGAAATTTTACAGCGAGTCAAAACGCTTTCCATCCCCAAGAAGTATGAGCTCTTTAAAGTCGTCCTTGATGACCTTCACAGGAAGGATGTGCAGCTTCTGTTCAAGAATGAATCTTTACAGGCTGATGTGGTTGCCTCTGGTTGGGATGGGCGGCTTGACGGCGACTGGAAGGATGACTATCTGCTCCTAGTCGATGCCAATCTGAACTCTTTTAAAAGCGATTATTTCATGAGGCGTTCCTATGCTTATACGGTCGATCTTTCAAAAGAAATCCCGGAGGCGACGCTCGCGGTGACCTATAAACATACTGCGAAACAAAAAGACTGGTTTACCAAGGACTACCAGACATTCCTTCGGGTCTATGTTCCGAAGGGGAGTTTTCTTTTGGAAGAGACGAACACCGCGACTAAACCGGTTTTCGGTGAGTTTTTGAACAAGAGGTATTTCGGGGCGCTGGTTCATGTTCCACTTGGAACCGAAAAGACGGTGACATGGCGTTATACTCTTCCGAAAGATATTGAACGGACATGGTATGATTTGAAAGTAGAAAAGCAGCCAGGACTGAATGATGTGCCTGTTTCGGTGATGATCATCAAAAGTGACGGATCCAAGGAACAGAAAGAATTTGTCCTTAACAGGAATACTATTTTGAGCAAAGTCGAGTAAGAAGAGAGATGTCTGTTTCGAAGTCCCTCCCACGGCGCTTCGAGGCAGTAGCCAAGGGGTATCCTGCATGTGTTTTCGATACCCCTTCACTACTGCCTTTTTGTTTGGCGGTGAAACTTTCTTTACCAATTGAATTGTGACCAAATGCGCCCCGGCGCAAGGAGAAAGATCGATGAATGAAACTGAGACGGCGCTGTTGCTGTTTTTCGTCCTTTTTACCCTGTTCCTCTTTTGGCGGACATGGGACATGAGCGGATTGCCTAGCTTTGAGATCACTGATATCCACGAAGAATTTCGGGGAAGCGAGAATTTTCTCAGGCCACTGGTGCTGGCAGCAAGTTCTCCATCCCGAAGTATCCTTCGGGTATCCGTGCTCCTTTCAGTGAACACCGTACTTATTACGCCGATTTTTTTCATCTTCCAATGGCCGGAGCGGGTCTGGATGCTCGGGGGGCTCGTGTTTCTCGAGATCGCCATCGTCTATTTCGTTACGGCGGAAAATAAGAAGAAATATCGGTGTGATTTGGAGGAGTGCCGACTTTTTACCCACCCTGGCGTGAAGCGGTTGGTCGGTTCCATCGAAGATCGTCCTGAGCCGCCCTACAAGGGGAATCACCTTGTCTCCGGTGGCCGGATTCTCTCAGTGGTCTTATCGACCACTGGAGCGGAAGAGCGGGCCAAGCTTTTCTTCCCAATTCATTTCTACGGGCAACGGCAAGTTGAAGAAACCACCGACGCGGTGGTGGTGTTCTACCAGTCCTGGAGGGAAGCGGGGCTCGTTCCGAAAGCCGATCATGAGTCGCTTCTGGGGGTGTACGTCGGCTTTCGACAAAATCCAGATTCACTCCTTCAAGAGTCTTCTCTGGCAGCTAAGTCTATGCTGCAGGCACGCCCAACCCGAGGGTGATCGGATGATTTTTGACCATGAGACATCGTTCTTGTGGTCTTTTCTTTTTTGTAAAGGAAAAATAGGCTGTGCTACAATGAAAATGTGATACATGATAATTGATGGAGAAAAATTCCGTCTTTTATCGCTTATCCATCATCTTTTATTCTTCCCGTATGCGTTTTGATATCATATCCCTTTTTCCGGAAAGCTTTTCTTCTTATTTTGATGTATCCATACTGAAGCGGGCGCAAGAGAAAGCTCTGATAACGATTCATACCCACCAGTTGCGCGACTTTGCTCACGACAAGCACAAGACGGTCGATGACACGCCCTATGGTGGTGGAGCTGGAATGGTACTCAAAGTCGAGCCGATTACCGAAGCGCTTGAGCATGTGAAATCGCTGGTGCCCAACGTGAGCACGCGGATCATTCTCTTTTCTGCCAAAGGGAAAATTCTTTCTCAAGAAGACGTGAAACGTTTGGCTGGCTATGATCGTCTGATTTTGTTGTGCGGGCGTTATGAGGGTGTTGATGAGCGTGTCGCCCTTCACCTGATTGACGAAGAGCTTTCCATTGGTGAGTTTGTTCTGACGGGAGGTGAACTTCCAGCTATGGTTGTCGTTGACGCGGTTTCACGGTTAGTGTCCGGTGTACTCGGTAATCCGGAGAGCGCCGAAACGGAATCGCATTCGGTTTTAGGCACGCTCGAGCATCCCCAGTACACCAAACCCGAAGTTTGGCAGGGAATGAGCGTTCCAGAGGTACTTCTCTCTGGACATCACGGAGAGATTGAGAAATGGCGGCAAAAAACATCAACAAAGAAAAATGAAACTACAGAAACTCACCTTTGATCGTTCCCTTTTTTTCGTTCTACTGACTTTGCTCGGCATCGGACTGATTACGATTGCTTCCGCCGGAGTAGTCTACGGTAGAGTGCGTTTTGGTGACGACTACTATTTTTTGAAACAGCAGTTGCTCGGGCTTGGTGTCGGACTGGTTCTTCTGTACATCTTTCAGAGAATTCACTACAGGGTGTGGCAGCGTTTCGTGGTTCCTATTTTTATCCTCGCTCTTATCCTCCTTATTTTGGTGTTTATTCCTGGTTTCGGGACGACGGTCTACGGGGCAGCGCGCTGGGTTGAACTCGGACCACTTTCTTTCCAGCCCTCGGAAGTGATGAAGTTCTCTATAATTCTCTATCTTTCGGCGTGGCTTTCGGGCAGAGGTCAAAAGAAAACTTCGGATTTTTATGAGGGATTGGTTCCGTTTTTAGCACTGCTTTCGGTGGTAGGCTTTCTCATTATCAAGCAGCCGGATACTGGAACGCTGGGCCTTATTTTTCTCATCTCGCTTGCTATTTTTTTCGCTTCTGGTGCTAACATCATGCATATTTTTTCGTTGTTTGCCGGCGGATTTCTTTTTCTCTTTATCTTGATAAAGGTAGCTCCCTACCGCATGCAGCGTTTTCTTGTCTTTATGAATCCGGATCACGATCCTTTGGGCTTCGGATATCAGATGACTCAGGCACTTTTGGCTATCGGTTCGGGAGGAATTTTTGGGGTCGGTTTAGGGCAAAGTCGCCAGAAATTCAATTATCTTCCAGAGCCGGTTACGGACTCTGTTTTCGCCATTTTAGGAGAAGAACTCGGTTTGATGGGAACAGTAATCGTGGTCGGATTATTTCTCTTTTTGGCATGGAGGGGAGTCCGTATCGCGTTGGGAGCTCCTGATGAGTTCGGCCGTCTGCTGGCTATCGGTATCGTTTCATGGGTGGTACTTCAGGCATTCATCAACATTTCTGCCATCACCGGGCTCATTCCGCTTACGGGTATCCCGCTTCCTTTCATTAGTTATGGGGGTACCTCTCTGGCAGTGCTCTTGGCGGCTATGGGAATATTGCTTAATATTTCCAAACATTCTACACTAAAAGGGTAAAATAATGTCTGATGCTGGATAATTGATAAGAGATGTAAAGATTTTTCTCTTCCTATCCTGTATCACTTACCCCTTATCCTTACTATGTCTATTCCTCGTATTGTACTTTCCGGGGGTGTCTCCGGTGGACACACATTCCCTCTCATTGCTGTTGCACGTGCCCTGCGAAAGCAGTTTCCTGAAGGAGTCGAGTTTCTTTTTATCGGATCTAAAGGGCACTTTGAGAGCGAAGCCATGGCCGCCGAAGGAATCGATGCTCAGTATGTCCTCACAGGGAAGTTTCGTCGGTACTTTTCCCTGAAGAATTTTATCGACCCTTTCAAAGTGCCTATCGGGTTCATCCAGTCCTTGTGGAAGTTATTTATTTTCATGCCAGACGCCGTTTTTGCCAAAGGCGGTTCGGCTTCGGTACCGGTAGTGTTGGCCGCTTTTCTGTATCGTATCCCGATCGTGATTCATGATTCCGATGCTGTGGCTGGCAGAGCCAACCGGTTTCTTTCCAGTTTCGCCACCCGTATTGCCATCGCTTATCCGTCCGCCCGGAAGTACTTTCCGGAAAGCAAAACGGCGTTGACAGGCAACCCTGTTCGAGAGGAAATTTTAGGAGGTGATGCCGTACGTGCGGCTGAGCGCTTCGGACTGACGTCAGACAGGCCAATACTGGCTGTTTTGGGAGGAAGTCAGGGGGCCACTTTTCTCAACGAATCGCTGCTCCATATTTTGCCAGAGCTGATCAAGGCCGGTATCCAAGTGATTCATCAGACGGGTCACGAGAATTATGAGGCTATCGCTAACATACAGAAAGAATATGGTCTGGATGTTCCGGGAGGCGGATATGTGGTGCGTGATTTTTTCCCGGTCGACGAGCTGGCGGATGTGTTAGCGCTTTCTTCCTTAGTTTTGTCACGCGCCGGTGCCAATTCTATTTCTGAATTGGCAGCCACTAAGAAGGCTGTCATTCTTGTGCCGCTTCCAAGCGCGGCGAATGATGAGCAGCGGATGAATGCCTACGATATAGCGAAAATCGGTGGAGCTCTCGTACTTGAAGAACCGAATCTTGGAGAACATATTCTTTTGCAGAAAATTATCGAGTTGATGCGAGACACCGAGCTTCGAGCGGCTATGGGGGAGAGAATAAGGCAGTTCTACCATCCTGATGCCTCTACTGCCATCGCTACCGGTGTACGTACTCTTATCGGGCATTAAGAAATATTTATGTTTTCTGAACACCTGACACGTTTCAAGCGGGTTCATATGATTGGCATCAAGGGAGCGGGAATGACCGCTCTCTCTGAACTTTTACTTCATCTCGGGGTGCGGGTGACCGGTTCTGACAGCGCTGAAGTTTTTTTTACTGATGCTATCTTAAAGAAACTTGGTATCACGGTGAATGAGTCCTTCAGTCCGAAAAACATTCCCGCTGATGCTGATCTGATTATTTATTCGACCGCCTATACTCAGGAAAAGAATCAAGAACTCGCCGCCGCTTTGGAAGGTCAGATTCCTGTATTGAGCTACCCGGAGGCTTTGGGAGCATTGACGAAAGAGAAGCTGACCCTGGCGGTCTGCGGAACCCATGGCAAAACGACGACGAGTGCGCTTTTGGCCGATACGCTCCGGTACCTAGGGAAAGATCCTTCGGCTATCGTGGGGAGTCGCATTATGAATTGGAGCGGCAGCGCCCTTTCCGGTGCGGGTGATTATCTGGTCATCGAAGCGGACGAGTACCAGAACAAATTGGTTCATTATGATCCATTTGCAGTCATTCTGACGAGCGTCGATTGGGATCACCCTGATTTCTTTCCGGACAGGGAGAGCTACGAGCAAGTTTTTTCTGAATTTGTGGCCCGTATTCCGGCCCATGGTGTTTTAGTGTACTGTGCCGACTCCGCCAGTGTCGGACGAGTCGCCGCGCATGCTCGTTGTCGGAAAGTTTCTTACGGAACACTTTCGGAGGCGGACTTTCAGGTAGTTGACTATACTCCTGAAAAGATGGGCTTCATTGCTGAAAAAGAAGTGTTTCGACAGTCTTTTTCTGTATTGCATCAGGGGCAGAAAGTTGCTTCTTTTCGGCTGAAATTAGCCGGTGTCCATAACGCGCTCAATGCCACGGCCGTCTTTGCTCTTCTTAGCGTTTTAAAACAGGATAATGACCGGATTCCGGGAGCGTTCGAGCGTTTCTCTGGAACAGAGCGGCGTTTCGAGTATATTGGTGAGCGCCACGGGGCGCTTCTCTATGATGATTATGCTCATCATCCAGAAGAGATTCGCGCCACGCTACGTGCTTTCCGAGACCTTTACCCTGAAAAAAAACTTTCCGTTATTTTTCATCCTCATACGTTTACACGGACAAAGGCCTTTCTTACCGATTTTGCCCAGAGCTTCGATGACGCTGACCGGGTGATGGTTCTCGATATCTATGGGAGCGCCCGTGAAGAACAAGGCGGAGTTTCATCCGGTGATATGACAGATCTTATTAATCGCTTTTTTCCTGGGAAGGCGGAGTATGTTTCCGACATCGGAAATCTGATCGCCGATATTAAAAAAACAATGGGCCGGCAAGATGTTATTATTACTTTGGGAGCGGGGAATGTGTGGGAAATATCGCACGCCCTCGCCCATGTGAAGTGATAAGAAAAGAAATACAAAAATATGTTTCTTCGAGAAAATGTTCCTCTGGCTCCACTCTCAACCTTTCGAATCGGTGGGGTGGCGCGGTACTATGCTGAAGCTTCCGGAGCCCTGGAATTGGCAGAAATTTTCGAATACGCTGAAAAGAATGGTCTCTCGCTCCACGTGCTCGGCGGAGGGAGCAACGTTTTGTTTTCTGATAAGGGATTTTCAGGGATAGTCGTCCGTATGAATGGTGGCGGCATAAAGGTGGTGGGTGAAAAAATTATTGCTGGGGCAGGAGTGCCGCTTTTTGATGTGGTTTTGGCTGCCAAAGATGCTTCGCTTCAGGGGATCGAGAAATTGGCTGGCATACCTGGATCGTTCGGAGGTGCCGTTCGCGGCAATGCTGGGGCGTTCGGTACGGAAATTGGCCAGTACGTCGTATCGGTCAAGGTACTTGACCCTCATTCTGGTATGGTTTCCGAATACAGTCAGTCGCAATGCGCCTTTGAGTATCGGAGCAGTTTCTTTAAGAAAAATCCGAAGATAGTTATCGTTTCGGCAGAAATACGGCTGCAGCCCGGGGAGAAAGAGGATATTGATCGTATTATCAAAGAAACGGTGGCGACGCGTGAGGCCAAGCACCCGCAGAGCGCCTTGTGTGCCGGGTCGTTCTTTATGAATCCGGTTGTTACCGATGAACACTTGTTAAAAGAATTTGAAAAGGATACGGGGAATCCTTCAAGAGATGGTAAGTTGCCGGCTGGCTGGCTTATCGATCATGCTGGGTTGCGAGGCAAAAAAATCGGAGGAGCTCAGGTGAGCCTGATGCATCCGAATTATCTTTTGAATACCGGTGAAGCGACGGCCGCAGACATTATTACTCTGGCAAGCTTGATTAAGACACGGGTACGGGATGAATTTCATATACGCCTGCAGGAAGAAGTGCAGTTCGTAGGATTTTAGTTCGATTCGAATCGAAGCGGGTAAAATCTGGGAATACTCGTTGTTTTTCTCGTGCTATACTGATGAATATGGATACGGAACTCTTACAAAAACTGCAGGCGCAGGACGAGAAGCTGGAACAGATCTATCAGTCCGCGGAGAAGACACGGAAATACTTCTTGTGGACGATGATCGGGACGATAGTGATGTTTGTTTTACCGCTTATCGGCCTCGTTTTTGCCGTTCCATTTTTTTTGAGTACTTTTTCAACCGCCTACGGGCTGTAATCGGTTTGTGCTATACTTTCAGTATAATTCCGTAATCACAGACAATGCTATGAATATGCGATTCTTATTCAAGGGAGTGGAAATCGATGATCGTACGAGAGAATATGTTTCAAAACGCCTGATGCGTGTGGAAAAATTAGTGGATCCAGTGAGTGAGTTTTCTATAGAAATCGACCAGAATAAGCAGGGGAAATTTCGCGTAGAAATCATGGTCAAAACGCCGCATAACCTGTATCGGGCGGAAGAAACGACTGAAAGTATTGAGGGTTCGACGGATATCGCGATTGATGAATTAGAAGTTCAAGTCGACAAGAAGAAAAATAAGAACCGCGATCTGAAACTCCGTGGCAATCGTTCTATCAAAAAAAAGTTGGTCGTTGATGAATCAGCTCGGTTTTAAGGCTTATAATAGCGGAAAATCCTGTTATCGTAACGGGATTTTCTTTTTGACGGAGTCTTCATTTTTTGCTACAATGAAATGGTTCTTGACTGTGTGGCGGGATTTTTTCTGTCTCGTTTTCTCACGCTCACCCCTAACCCCTCATCCGCCAGCTGGCGGACTAATACCTGATTCGTATGTCTTTTCTCGAAAAACTTTTTGGTTCCAATGAGCGCGAGGTAAAAAGGTTCCATCCGCTGGTAGAAAAGATTAATTCTTTCGAGTCGGCACTTCAGAACCTCTCTTCCGACGATCTAAAGGGGAAGACGGAAGATTTTAAAAAACGTCTGGTTGCTGGTGAGACGCTTGACGACCTCCTTCCGGAGGCCTATGCGGTCGTGCGAGAAGTCGCCAAGCGGGTCATTGGCGAACGGCATTATGACGTACAGCTTTTGGGCGGTATCGCGCTTCATCATGGGAAAATTGCCGAAATGAAAACCGGTGAAGGAAAGACTCTGACCTCGACGCTCCCTATTTATCTCAATGCTTTGACTGGCAAGGGCGTCCACGTAGTGACGGTCAATGATTATCTCGCCAAGCGTGATTGTAATTGGATGGGGAGAGTCTATGAGGCACTTGGCCTCACGACGGCCTGTATTGTCGGTCAAGGAGTCTCCTATCGTTATACATCCAACGTCGAGGATCATGACGAAACGACCGTGGAGATGGAGAATCTGGTCTCTCTGACGCGCCGGGAAGCCTATGCTTCCGACATCACCTACGGGACCAACAACGAGTTCGGGTTCGACTATCTGCGTGACAATATGGTCACCTCTCTCGAAGATATGACTCAGCGCAAACTGCATTTTGCCATCGTCGATGAAGTAGACTCGATTTTGATCGATGAGGCGCGTACCCCGCTCATCATTTCGGCCCCGGACAGTGAGTCGACCAAACTCTATGAGCGTTTTGCTAAAATTGTTCCGCTGCTTCAGCCGGAGAAGGATTATGCCGTGGATGAGAAGATGAAAGCGGTAACGCTCACCGATGAGGGTATGAATAACGTGGAGCGGCTTTTGGGGATGGAAAACATCTATGCTTCCGGCAACGTGCAATATGTCCACCACTTGGAACAATCACTCAAGGCACATATTATTTTCAAATTGGATCGTGATTACGTGGTGAAAGATGATCAGGTGATTATCGTTGATGATTTTACGGGTCGTATTATGCCGGGACGGCGCTATAGTGAAGGACTGCATCAAGCCATCGAGGCTAAAGAAGGGGTGACGGTGCAGCGCGAGAGCCGGACACTGGCCACCATCACCTTCCAGAATTATTTTCGACTCTATGAAAAATTGGCCGGTATGACCGGAACCGCTACCACGTCGGCTGAGGAATTGGCCAAGGTGTACAAGTTGGACGTTTTGGAGATCCCGACCAATCGTCCGATGACTCGGAAGGATTTGCCGGATATCATCTATAAGACCGAAGAAGCAAAATTTCACGCTATCGTGGAGCATGTCAAAGAGATTCATGCGACCGGACAGCCGGCTCTTATCGGTACGGTGGCTATTGAAAAATCAGAGTACCTGAGCACGCTCTTGCAACAAGAGGGTATTCTCCACGAGGTGCTCAATGCCAAGAATCACGAACGGGAAGCTCATATTATCGCCAATGCCGGGCAGAAGGGCTCGATTACGATTGCCACCAACATGGCCGGTCGCGGGACTGACATCAAACTGGGGATCGGAGTGCGGGAAGTCGGCGGACTGCTCATCATCGGAACCGAACGGCATGAGGCGCGCCGTATTGACAATCAGCTTCGTGGGCGCGCCGGTCGGCAGGGTGACCCCGGAGCGTCGCAGTTTTTTGTGTCGCTTGAAGACGAACTGATGCGTCGTTTTGGTGGGGAGAAGATGAAGAGTATGATGACCACTTTGGGATTGCCGGATAATGAGCCGATTCAGAATGCTATCATTTCCAAGACTATCGAAAGCGCTCAGTCGAAGATTGAGGGTTTCAACTTTGATATTCGCAAACACGTCCTCGACTATGACGATGTCATGAACAAACAGCGCGAGGTGGTGTATCGTAAGCGCCGCGCCGTTCTTGAAATGGGGAGCTTTGAAAACGAAACCCTCCACCTTATTTCCGAAGAGCTTGATCATGTTATCGGGTTTCACACTGCCGTGGAAGAGGGCGAGTGGAATGTACAAGAGATCGTGAATGAGGCCAATGCCATGTTTTCCAGCTTGAATGAGAAGGACGCGCTCAAAAAACTTGAGGCCATCCGTGATGATCGTTCCAAGGATGAGATTGAGAAGCGCGGGCTGATACTTGAGTATCTGCTCGGTGAGGCGAAGAAAGTCTACAATCAGAAAGAGTCAGTCATTGGGGAAGACACGTGGAATGCCATTCAAAAATCGCTATACCTGCGTTCGCTCGATACCCTGTGGATGAATCATTTGGATGAGATTGACTACCTGCGTCAGGGCATCGGGCTGCGGGGTTACGGCCAGCGCGATCCGCTTATTGAGTACAAGCGTGAGGCTTTTGATTTGTTTCTCGGACTCATGGATACGGTGCGGAAGACGTATCTTATGACGATTTTGAAAGTCGAACAGAAAAATAATAATGGTGCGTTGGCAGAAGAAAAACCGCGCGAGATGCAATTTCGTGGTGCCAGCGAAGATATCGAGCAGTTTGCGACGCTCAAGGGCGAGGCTCAGGCTGGGGGAGGCAGCGTCCAAGCGGGTGAAGCCCCTAAGCAGACTCCTATTGTCAACGAAGAAGTGACCGGTCGCAACGACCCTTGCCCGTGCGGAGCGACGAAACCCGATGGTTCGAAAATGAAGTACAAACATTGCCATGGAAAGAGTTAGATAAGGAGCGGAATCGTAAGCGGAGTCCAGCACCAATATCTTTTGGTGCTGTGATGGTTCGGGTAAGAAGTATAAGAAGTGCCATGGAGCATAGGTATGAAAAAAACGTTCGATCTGAAGAAAGGTGTGGATTTTATCGGGGTGACCTGTGTATTTTTTTGTCATGATGGGCAGGGGAATTTGCTTATGCACAAGCGCAGTAAAAATTGCCGTGATGAGATTGGTCGGTGGGATACTGGGTCAGGATCGATGGAATTTGGTGAGACACCAGAACAGACGGTAGTTCGTGAAATAGAAGAGGAATACTGTGTGAAGCCGAAGAAATTGCAGTTTTGCGGGGTGCGTAACGTGCTTCGAATGAACGGTGATACGGAGACGCACTGGGTGGCCTTTCTCTTTGTGGCGCAAGTGAATCCGAAAAAAGTGCATATCGGTGAACCGGAAAAAATGGAAGAGCTTTCCTGGTTTCCTTTGACAAAATTACCCAAGCCTCTCCACTCAGCATTCAAAGATCAGTTGAAGATGATTGAAAAGTTCGGGGTAAAGATATAACTATGGCGCGGATTGAGAAAAAATTGTGGTCAGAGTATTTTGATCAGGTGGTCTCTGGTAAGAAAAAGTACGAGCTCCGCCTCAATGATTTTGAGGTGGCCGAGGGCGATACCCTCGTTTTACGTGAATGGGATAAAGAAAAGAAAGAGTATACCGGAAGGGAAATTGTGAAACAGGTGACCGAAGTTAGTCGTTTCAAGCTGGAAGATATTTACACCTTTAATTCAAAAGAAGAGGTGGACAGGCTGGGTATCCAGATTATTTCAATAGAATAGCTATGCTCCAGAAACTTCTCTCTTTTGCGAAACTCATCAATCAACTTTAATAATTTGGGCTATGTATGAGAATGATCCTCCAGTACAGGCAACCAAAGAAAATCAGTCTGAGCGAAAGAAACCAGTCTCGTTCGTCGAGCTGAAGCAGTATATTAATAGTCTGGAGATTGACCGTCGTCCGTCGGTTGAGTTGCTCATTGATGAGGTTTTTGAGGCTGTCAAAACGGCAATGCCCTACGATTTGAATTGGGTTGATGACTATGAAAAAGGCTCTTTGAATGAGGACGCCTTAGATGGTCGGGTGGATACAAATAAGGCTGCGCTTACTAATTATCTCCATAAGAGTGGTGGTAAGGGAGTGTGTCGACAGCAGGCACTGCTCGCGTCGCTCATCATTGAAAAATTGATTGATACGGGAATCTTTCCTCAAGGAACGCGGGTCCAATTCGGCTCCAATATTGCTTACAAGAATAACGAGAGATTCGGCCATGCTTGGGCTGCTGTTTCGACGCAAGATTCAAAAGCAGGGAGAGAGCGGAAATTTGTGCTGGATGCTGCGCGACACCTTGCCGGAGAACTTATTACCGATGGCACAGGGGGCTCGGTGAATGGGAAAATGTGCAATACTGGCAAAATGGGAGACACTTGGTCGGATCGGAAACTCTGGCCGTATGATGTATTTAATCGGGCCGATGCCCCCTCGTACCTTAAAGGCCATTATACGGGGATAACAGAGATGAAAGGTAAGGCCTTTCTTGAGAGTCAGAAAGAGCGGCATCTCATCACCAGGAATACCCGGATTGACAAAGGATACAAATGGAGCGCCACTGGTGAGGTTGCTGTTGTGGCTGACTGGGAGAAGCACTATGAGCATGGATATCGCCAGATAGAAGAAGATCTGTCGGGTTCGATCTATAAAAAACTATCCAGCCGCGGAGTGAAGGGGCGATTCGGTTCAATCGCTCAGAGACTCTTCGGACGCGGGGCACAGCAGCCGGCGAGGCAAGAAAAAACTCCGGATTCATTCGATGCCGTCAAACTCAAGATATCGCTCGCGCAATCTTTTGATGAGCTCTGCTCGGCACTTCAGAATGCCCCGGATATTCAAGGTACTCAAGAGGTATTTCCTCGAGAAGAGCTCATTCGACGGATTCGGGAAGTTCAGCTCGGTCTCCGGGGTAAGAACTTCATTACGGGCACTTTTGGTTTGAGAGACAAGGTCGAAGAGTTACTGGCGAAACAAAAATAGGTCGAAAAAATGTAAAAGGCCTTGGTGGGAACCAAAGGCCAGTGTGGGTGCGCATTGCGCAAAAAGGGAGAAGGGGAGGAGGAGAAAGGTTACAGAACGTTGTTGTGTAATTGTGGTATTCAAGCGAATACCAGCGTCCTCTCAGAATCCCCCAGCCCCGTATCACCAATATAGCACGAAGTTATTCTATGGTACAATAGGATCAGTTAAAAAAGGCTTGTATGCGCTATAAAATATGAGAAAAATACTGACACTCTGCTTGGTTTTGAATGAAGGGAAGATTCTGCTTGGTATGAAAAAGCGAGGCTTCGGAGCGGGACGGTGGAATGGATTTGGCGGGAAAGTGGAAGCTGGAGAAACGATTGAAGAAGCGGCCAAGCGAGAGATGCAGGAGGAATGTGGTGTCGAGATCATGGAAATGGAAAAAGTTGGTATCCATGAGTTTGTTTTTCAATCCAGGCCAGAGGAGGTTTTAGAGGTGCATGTTTTTCGGGTGGATACCTGGACGGGCGAACCGAGCGAAACCGAAGAAATGCGACCGCAGTGGTTCACGACCGATGCCATTCCCTATGATGAGATGTGGCCAGATGATATCCACTGGCTGCCAGTTTTTTTGGTCGGTAAGAAATTTCGGACGAAGTTTTTGTTTGGCGATGGTGACTCGGTGTTAGAAAACCATGTCGAGGAGATGCATGAGTTGTAGTACGTAACTGATTACGTCTATGAAAAAGCTGAGAGTGGGAATCCTTTTTGGCGGAAAATCGACCGAACATGAGGTATCGCTTGAGTCCGCAAAGAACGTCATCGCCAACCTGGATCCAGAGAAATTTGAATCCGTACTTCTTCCTCTCGATAAAGAGGGGGAAGGGTTTTTGACGGAGAAAAGCATAGTGGAATTACGTCAGGCGGTGGATATCGTCTTTCCGGTACTGCATGGCGGTTTCGGCGAAGATGGCACCGTGCAGGGGGTGCTCAAACTGGCCGGTATTCCGTTTGTCGGAGCGGGGGTGCTTGGGTCGGCTGTCGGGATGGATAAAGACGTCATGAAGCGTCTGCTTCGGGATGCCGGAATACCGGTGGCGAAATTTTTGACGGTGACCAAGAAGTCCGTGCCGGGTTTCGATGAGATTGTGAGAAATATCAGCATCCCGTGCTTCGTGAAACCAGCTAATGCTGGTTCGTCGGTGGGCGTACACCGGGTGGAGAATGCCGAAGAGTATGAAAAATCCTTGAAAGATG
This sequence comes from uncultured Bdellovibrionales bacterium, assembly GCA_964488025.1. Lineage (GTDB taxonomy): Bacteria > Patescibacteriota > Minisyncoccia > Moranbacterales > UBA1568 > UBA1568. The sequence continues at coordinate 31,912 of CAZATJ010000003.1, read as the reverse complement.
CCTTTTTGTATGATACAAAGGTTCTGGTGGAGGAAGGTATCATCGGGCGGGAAATAGAGTGTGCTGTTCTTGGAAACGAGAATCCGCAAGCCTCTATTCTCGGTGAAGTGGTGCCGAAAAAAGGCTTTTACTCCTACGAGGCCAAATATCTTGACCAGGATGGTGCGGATATTGAAATACCAGCCAGACTCCCTGAAGAAACGGCAGAACGGATACGAGAAATCGCCCGTCAGACATTCCGAGTTCTCTCTTGTGAGGGTCTGGGTCGAGTTGATTTTTTCCTGAAGGAAAACGGAGAGATTCTCGTCAATGAGATCAATACCCTGCCAGGATTCACCACTATCAGCATGTACCCCAAGCTGTGGGAGGCGAGCGGACTTTCTTATGCGGAACTTCTCACCAGACTCATCGAGCTTTCTATGGAGCGGTTTGAAAGGGAAATGAAGTTGAGAACCTCCTATCGCGAGAAGTGATTTTTTGAGGGCCTGTAGTAAAGTGGTATTACGCAGCATTCGTCCCGCACCTTTGAATCTTCGGTCTGTATTTGGGCTTATAGTAAAATGGTATCACGCAGCATTCGCATTGCTGAGTTCCGGGTTCGATTCCCGGTAAGTCCACAAATTTTATAAAGATCCAAAGGTGCGGGACTGAGTCGGGAGTTCGATTCTCCCCAGGTCCACAAAAGTAATATATCAAATTTATTATGTTTGAAGTCTTTTCTGAAGCAGGGAAAAAGAAACCAGAAGGAGAAAAAGCAAAAGAAATAAACCCTCTCCACAATGAACATCTTGCCGAGGGTGTTCGACCTATTATGGCTTCTATTGTTGATTCTTACGATAGAGATAGTCAATCCACAGAAGCAATGCTGCGTATCATGAATCGAGGGGAGAACGTAGATTTCTTTTGGCTTCCAGAAAGCTCCAGAGACACAATGGTGAGTCCAGATAAAAAGACCTATATCATTTCAGGTTGTGATGATAAAGATAAATTTTCGCAGAACTACATTGACTGTACGGGTGTAATATTAGTGGGAACACAGAGAGATACAGAGAAACAAATCTCTTTTTTAAGCCATCAAGATCCTAAAGCCATTTCTGGTAAATATCAAGATCGGTTCCGGAGAGATTTATCTAAACGAATAAATGAACTCAAAGAGCTTTCTGCTGACAATTCTATCGATGCAGTCATTTTTGGTGGCCAAGATATTTGGTTTAAAAAGTATAAGGAATCCGTTAAACTTCTCAGTGAAATTTGTCAAAAAGTTTTAGGATTCGAACCCGTAGTGCTCGCCGGACCGAACACAAGAATATTGAAAGGGGATACCGATATCTATCTTGATACTCAGAATCGTCGTGTGTATTTAGATCGACCGGAACAAAGGAAAGATAGCAACCAAAGTTATCTACCATCTCAGTATGATTTAGCAAGACAGAAATGGAAAAAGAAATTGGCAGACTATGTTGAGGAGGCTAAGGAGGACCTAAAAACTGATGATGAAAAAGGAGTTTGAAATGGTAGAGGAAGTAGGAAAGCTACCCTGCCCGAGCCTGTTCTATAGCCATCCCCAATTCCTGCCAATCCCGCAGTTCTGCTATGATAGAGTTCCAATTGAGTAGGAGGTAGTCCACAAAATTATCAAGTCTCCTTATGAAATGTGATCATACCAGTGTAGGAATGTTAGTTTGGAGAGAGGGTAGTTTATTGCTTATAGAAAGGAAAAAACCGCCATTTGGTTTTGCGCCACCAGCTGGCCATATTGATGGAGATAATTCTTTTGAAGAATCAGCAAAAAGAGAGTTAGAGGAGGAGGTCGGACTGGAGGCACAGAATATAAAACTTTTAACTGAGGGACGAAAAGAAAACATTTGTAGGCGCGAAGGTGGAAGTTGGCACTATTGGAAAATCTATCAGATTGAAGTCTTTGGCGAGGTAAAAAGAAGTAATGACGAAACAAAGCAGGCGATTTTTTGTAAAAAAGATGATTTATTACTACTCGCAGTCAAAACTGAGGAGTATGTTCGTGGAGATATCAGCCACGATGATTGGGAGAAATCGCCTGGGCTTGAGCCGGTTTGGTATGAGTGGTTGAAAGAACTTAAAATTATTTAATTATGAAAATAACAATTTGCGGTAGCATTGGATTTTATAAAGAAATGGAATCAGCTAGAGACGAACTAGTAAAACAAGGTCACGAAGTCAAAATTCCAGAACTTGCTCTCGAAGTACCGAAAGAATTTGGGGGTGGCAAGAAAGTTTATTTCGGTCAATACATTGAACAGAATGGTGGTATTGATGCGTTTCCAGTAGGACACAAGATTTGGAATATGAAAGAAGGGGCTATTAATGATCATTATGAAAAAATTGACTGGTGTGATGGAATTTTGGTCGTCAACCACGAAAAAAGAGGTATTAACGGTTATGTCGGTGGTAATACTTTGATTGAAATCGGAGTCGCTTTCTATTTGAAGAAGAAGATCTATATTTTAAATCCAGTATCGTCTGAGCTGTCCTACAAACAAGAGATTCTTGGAATGCATCCTCAGATCATCAGTGGCGACCTATCTTTAGTTTAATGCGTTGGCTGAGCCTGCTCAATAGCCATGCCGAGTTCCTGCCAAGCCGAGAGTTCTGCTATAATACAGTTCCAACTGAGTAGGATGTGGTCCACCAAAAAAGAGGTCCCTTGAAGTGGGGCCTCTTTTACTGTTTTAGTCTTTTCTATACTCCGTCAGCAAGCAGTGTCTTCAAGAGTTTTGGTAAATCAATGCTGGCAACACCGATGACGCGATCAGCTCCGCCGTAATAGGTGATGAGCTTTCTTTTTCGTACGATGGCGCCGCAAGGAAAAACGACATTGGGTACGACGCCGACACGTTCATAATCCGTTTCGGGGCTGAAAATGGGATAACGGCTACGGCCAATGACCCGTTCCGGGTGTTCCAAATCAAGAAGGAGGGCCCCGATACGATAGTGGCCGTCGTATTCTGAAACGCCGTGGTACAGGATAAGCCAGCCTTTGGCAGTTCGCAGAGGGATAGTGTTGATACCTATTTTTCGACTGTCCCACATCCCGCGACGCGGGAAAATGAAAGGCTGATGAGTCAGAAATTCGGTTTGTCCATCGAGATAATCGAGACTATCAAGGAAATTGATATCGATAGCGGGTTGGATACGGTGGAGAATGACATATTTCCCACCGATTTTTTCAGGGAAAAGGCAGGCGTCTTTATCATCAATATTGGGTTGGGAGATGAGCACTGGCGGACTAAACGCATTAAACTGTCCAGCCAGAAAATCATTAGCCGAAATAGTCGTGAGGGCTACCCGTGGAGGTGTGACTGCATCGACGGCCGTATAGAGCATGTAGTAGGTGTCACCGAAACGGGTCAGTCGGGGATCTTCGACCCCGGAATTTCCCGGAGCCTGTTTCTGTTCGAAGGGAGCTCGTGGCATATAGACCGGATCCGGGAGTCGTTTTGAAATTTTGAAACCATTCTTGCTTTCGGCATAACCGAACACCGAGGTATCATCTTCTGAAACGGCGCGATACAGGATATGAACTTTTCCGTCGACATCGACGGCAGCAGGATTAAAGACCCCTTTGGCTTCCCAATCGTGTTTTGCAATAGGTTCGAGAATGGGGTTTTTTCGATAACGGCTGAAGGTGGGGCGCTGGTCCTTCTTCTCCAGCATAGATTCGAGGAGTTTTTTCAGGCTGCCTGTTGCCACGCATGTGGTAGTATCAGCTGCGCCGTAGTAGAGAAAGATAGTGTCGCCGCGGACGACCGCGCCACTCGGAAACACGATATCTTTTACTTTGCCATAGTATTCGTATTCTTCCTCCGGAACGAGAAGTGGAGCACTGGTGCGAGCGATGATTTTTTTCGGATTATCGAGCGCGAGCAATATCGCCTCGACGGTAAAAATGGGATTCGGCGAGTGGTATTTCTGAATATAGGAATAGAGCAGGAGCCAGCCTTCTTTTGTTTTGATAGGCGGTGCCCCGATTTCGACGTGATCTTCATCGTTTCGGCTCAGTTCGAGACCGTGTTTTTCAAGATTTTTATACCAGGTATGCCAACGTTCCGTATCCCAGAGATCGGATTCTTGATCGAACGATGCGAGTGCGATCGTGGAGGGCGGTCGGTCAGTGTTGGCAGAAAGGATGGCCCAGAGTTTTCCATTGATGCGTTCAGGGAAAAGTGTCATGGCCTTAGCATTGAAAGGTGTGATGTGATGTTTTTCTACGCGTTTGAAGTCTTTAGTGATGGCGAGACCCACGGAAATACCTTCGGCACGGAAAGGAAATTCAGAAAGTGCCGTGTAGAAAAGGTAGTATTTACCGTCGCACTTGGTAATGCGCGGATCTTCGCACCCGAAACGTTCCCACGGCAGTTCTGGCTCGATAAAGGGTCGGTGCTGCTTGAAATGGATACCGTCTTGGCTTTCTGTTTGACCGATAGAAGAGATGGAAAGCCATGGACCATCCTCATGAAGCAGCGGCAGGGATTGGGCTCGATAAAAGAGTCGAGTCTTGCCTTTTTCGCGGATAGGACAGCCATTAAAGGCGCCATCAAGTTCCCAGGGCAGGTCACTCTGAGGGACGAGTATCGGATTTTCGAATGATCGCTTGAAAAAAGACATAGGGTGATGATTAAGATTTCTTGGTGACGTTCATTTTTTGGAGAACGGGTGTTTTGTTTTTGAGGAGGTCTTGCAAGAACGTCTCAAGATCGGACGAAGCGACAGCTGAGGTGCGATCGGCGGCACCATAGTAGACGAGAAGTTTCTTCCCTTTGATTACGGCGCCGCAGACATAGATGACGCCCCGTTTATGTCCGTTGTTTTCATAATCCGTTTCCGGTTCGAGTACCGGCTCTACGGCGCGGTAGAGAATGTTTTCCGGGTGTTCAAGGTCAAGAAGCATGGCGCCGACCTTGTATTTTCCCGGATCACGCATATCCATGCCGTGATAGAAGATAAGCCAGCCATACTTTGTTTTGAGCGGTGGAGCCCCGACACCTCGGACAATGTTATCCCAGGCATTGAGGCGTTTTGATTCGATATAGCCGCCTCCACCGTGGGAAGAGAGGCTTTCGACATGATTTCCATGACCGAGTTTTTTCGGATCATCGACGTATTCGATTCGTATTTTCGGGCTCAAGCCGTGAAGTATGGCATACTTGCCGTTTATTTTTTCTGGGAACAATACCCAGTTTTTTTGAATTTGCCGGGGTTGTGAAATGAGTCTTGGTTGAGACCATTTCCAGTGTTTTGCGAGAAAGTTCGCTTTCGAGATATAGGAGAGGGCGACACCGGGTGGGTTGTTTCCGTCAAAGGCGATATAGATGAGATATATGGAGCCGTCAATCGCTACGAGGCGAGGATCTTCACAGCCGCTAGTACCGCCTCCGGAAACATAAGGATGAGCGCTCTTACGGGCTGTGGATTCTTTGATGTCGAAGGGGCGGGAAGAAATAAATGCTGGATGACTGTGCCTCTCATCGATGTGGATGCCATCGGAGCTCGAAGCATACCCCAGGACAGAAAGTCCATCATACCCTTGGGCACGATAGAGAAGGTGTACCCGATCATCGAGGCATAGGGCGGCCGGATTGAACGTGGCGAACGCCTCCCAGGAATTTTTAGTGATGGGTTCCAGAACCGGATTTGCCAGGGAGCGCTCGAGTGGTATGCGTATACCCTTCTTGCGTCGGGGCAGTACGAGCTTATTTGGCTCATTTTTGGCAATCGTTTCCCAGTAACGGGCGATAGGGAAACATTCGATGGGTTTCCCTCGAGACTGAATGTAGATGAAAAAGTATTTTCCGATGGAAACGCCGCCGAGTACAGTAGTATCCGATGATGTTTTCACTGGCGCCTCCCAAAGAGCTCTTTCGCTCCGCCAGAGAAGTTTTTTGGGATGCTCCCGATCAAAAAGAGCGGCTCCGACTGTTAATTTTCCAGCTGGATTTTTGGCTGAATAAACAAGTAGTATCCCCTGAGGAATGACTTCGGCAGAGAGCGGAAGGAGGGTGGAAGTATCGAAGGCGCCCCGTTTCGCTTCGAGGACATCTCCGACATCTCGGAAATGTTTCAGTATGTCGGAAGCATGAGCCTGAAAGATTGTCTTGCTGTTACGGGCAGAAAAAGCGATAACAACAGGCTTTTTCCCAGCCTTAGCTGGGAGCTTGACGAAAACAGTCGGGCTGCGGAACAGGGGTATTTCAGCCGCGATATCCCATGAATCGCCTCGTCGTATGGTGGCGAGGACTCCCTGATTGTTGTTGTCGATAAAAAAAAGAACTGTTTTGGTACCGAGAGTACTGGCGCGGAGAGCTGGAGCATTGCCGAGAATTGTTTTGGTGCCATCGGCACGGAAGAGGGCCGTGAAAGAAGCGTGTTTTTTGAACTTCTTACCATCGTTGCTTTCCACGGAAAAAATACCGGGAACGGATTTTTCGGTCGAACGCCAAAAAAGATGCACCTTATCCTTTCTTTCGAAGACTAATAAACCCTGATAGTTTTTTATGGGGAGCATTTTTAATTTTATTCTGAATTTTCATTATTATTATAACACAAAAAATGACTCCCGAACAATCAATGTTGGATATTTTCAGATCATTTTTTTAAAAAAATATCGCTCAAGCTGTCGCTTGCCAAAAAACTGCGAATGGGCTACACTCGCATGAGTAATAGGTATATGTGCGAGATATGAAAGTGATTCTTTTGGAAGATGTGAGGGGTCTGGGAAAAGCTCTGGACATCAAGGAAGTGAAGGATGGGTACGGATTTAATTATCTCCTCCCGGAGGGATTGGCTGATTTGGCGACGCCAGGTGCGCTGAAACAGGCGGAACGGTTCGTAGCGAAACACAAGGAGGAAGCGACGCAGGCTGTTGAAGAAAGTCGCGCGACAGCGACAGCACTTTCCGGCAAGAAAGTGGTAATCAAAAGCAAGTCTGAAAAGGGAAAACTTTTCGGTTCTGTGGGACGTGAAGAAGTCGTCGCTGCCCTAGAAGCTCTGGGAATCAAGGTGGATAAGCATGTGCTCGTGCTTGAAAAAGCGTTCAAAGAAGTGGGAACATTTCCCCTTTTGGCTGACTTCGGTCATGGCGTGAAGGCTTCTTTCGAGCTTGTGATAGAAGCGGAATAGTTCGAAGACGAGTAACTTTCAAAGAGCCGCCCTCCAATCACCACTGGTAGCGGCTCTTTCTCTGTAAACCATCTATTGATGAAGTTATGACGAAACAAAAAATGAGGCAGACAAAATATATTTTTGTGGTTGGTGGGGTGATGAGCGGTGTTGGTAAGGGTATTGCCACTTCGTCAATTGGAAAAATTCTGCAGTCGAGAGGTTTCAAAGTCACGGCCCTCAAGATCGATCCCTATATCAATGTTGATGCCGGAACCATGAACCCAACAGAGCATGGAGAGGTGTTCGTTCTGAAAGACGGCTATGAGACCGACCAGGACATGGGAAATTATGAGCGATTCCTGAATATTGAACTCACCCGGGATAATTATATGACGACCGGACTGGTCTATAAGACGGTCATTGAAAAGGAACGCAATCTCGAATATGCGGGTCGCTGTGTCCAGGTGGTGCCTCATATTCCGTTGGAAGTAATCAGTCGGATCAAACGAGCTGTTCTTCGGGCCGATGCCGATATCGCTATCATCGAAATCGGGGGCACCGTCGGGGAATATGAAAATATTCTTTTTTTGGAAGCTATCCGCATGCTCAAGATCGAAAATCCGGAAGATGTCATCACGGCTATCGTGAGCTATATCCCCACACCCTCCAAAGTCGGAGAAATGAAGACCAAACCGACCCAGCATGCCGTGCGCACGCTCAACGGGACAGGTATTCAGCCAGATATCATCATTGCTCGAGCTGATCGGCCGCTCGATGAGAAACGCAAGGAAAAGATTGCTGTTTTCTGCAATGTTCACCGAGAAGATGTCATCAGCGCTCCGGACGTAGAGAGCATTTACGATGTTCCGGTGAATTTTGAAAAGGATCATTTGGGTGATATTCTTCTCCAAAAACTCAGTCTCAAGACGAAAAAAGCCATAGGATTGGGATCTTGGGAGAAACAAGTCCGCCGAATCAGGGCAGCCAAGAAAACGGTGAAGATCGGTATTGTCGGAAAATACTTCAAAACGGGGGATTTTGTTCTTTCTGATGCTTACATCAGCGTTATCGAAGCGCTGAAAGCCGCAGCCTGCGCGGTGGGGCGTAGGGCGGAACTCACCTGGATTGACAGTACGGATTTCGAAGGGAGTGCCAAACATTTGAAAATACTGAAAAAATACGACGGCATCCTGATCCCAGGCGGGTTCGGTAGCCGTGGAATAGAGGGGAAAATTAATGCTATAGAATTTTGTCGTAAAAATAAGATTCCTTATTTCGGACTATGCTATGGAATGCAGCTGGCCGTTATCGAATACGCCCGTCATGTCGTCGGGCTGACCGAGGCCCATACCACTGAAGTTAATCAGAAGACCCCTTATCCGGTAGTCGATATCATGCCGGAGCAGAAAGAGAATCTTCGAAAGAAGAATTACGGTGCTACTATGCGTCTCGGTCATTATGCGGCAAGAATCGTACCGAAAACACTGGCCGCCAAAGCCTATGGGATAACAAATATCCTAGAGCGCCATCGCCATCGATACGAAGTAAACCCTGAGTATGTCGAACGGCTCAGGGAGGCTGGGATGATTTTTTCGGCGACTTCTCCTGATGGTATCCTGATGGAAATCGCCGAACTTCCAAAAGAACAGCACCCTTTCTTTCTGGCTACGCAGTTCCACCCGGAGTTCCAATCTTCTCTGCTTCATCCGCACCCGCTCTTCGTCGCCTTCCTTGAAGCGTGCAAGAAAAAAAGATAGAAAACAAGTAACAAAAAACACCCTTCAACAAGTTTGGGGTGTTTTTAGAGTGTTTCGAAAAAAGCTAGTTCTGTTCCTTCTTTTTTTCCGAGGTGACGTTCACGAATGTCCGCGAAACAATCTTGCCGGTAAAATCCTTGACCTTGCGAGCTTGAAACTCCACGAAACCATTCACCATTGAGAAGAGCGTATCATCCTCGCCCTGCTTCACGTTCTTTCCTGGGTGGAATTGGGTGCCACGCTGGCGAATAATGATGTTACCGACGGAAACTGCCTGATTGCCGAAAATCTTGACGCCGAGACGTTTAGAAATGGAATCACGGCCGAGGGCGGTTGATCCACCTGCTTTTCTGGTTGCCATAACCGTATAGGAGCTTACACATTAGGAAAATTGCGATATACTGTAGAGGGAGTATATCACAGCTGTCAGTTTTGTCAACTGGGGATACGATTGAATCTCATGAAGGAAAGTATCAAAAAGTGGCTCGATGAAGAGAAAGAACGGCTCCTGGTATTGGTCGGAATCGTTCTTGTTGGCATTCTTTGTTTTGAGGCCGGGTTACTTCAGGGGCGTACTACACAAGAAAGATCTTTGGTACTCACCTTGCCACCGGTTCCGGTGGAGAATACCTTAGAATCGGGAAACTCCGAAAGCGCTCAGTCACCGATAAAGACAGCTCCTGTCGAGCGGGTAGTGGCGAAAGAGAGTAGTCGCGACTGTGTTTTTGTTGGAAGTAAGAATTCGAACAAATACCATCTGTCGACGTGTGCCGTTGCCAAACGGATTAAGTCGGAAAACAGGGTCTGTTTCACGTCCAAAGAAGATGCTGAAAAACGTGGCTACATTCCGAGTTGTCTCAAGTAAGAACGCTGTTCATTCTGTTTCCGTTGTGGCATAATACGAATGGAGAAAAACAAAAAACATGCATAAAGAAAATTTCAACAAGCAAAAGATCCGTCTGGTCAGTATCGTCTCTTTCCTCATCGGTTTCTTGGACGCTTTTTTTATTTACATCTTGTCGACCTATTTTTCTGATGTTTCGGCAAATGAGAGCGTCGGAATATTTTATTTGGTGGCGTATAGCGGAGTATTTGTCGGTCTTTTTTTCCTTCAGCCCCTTATCCGTCTCATCGGCAGGGCGCACGCGCTCTATCTTTCGCTTGGCGTCAGTATTTGTGCTGCCGCCGTACTGGCCTCAGTTTCTTCGTTTTCGGTCTCTATCGGTGCGGCACTCGTTCTCATTATCGCGACTAACGTTACTTGGGTGGCGCTCGATATACTCCTTGAGAGTTTCTCCCAAGACAAGGTTTCTGGCTCTATCCGTGGGCTCTATCTGACCATCATGAATGCCGGGTTGCTTGCTGCTCCCTTTCTCTCCCTCAAAACACTCGATTCTTTCGGTTATGGGGGGATTTTTCTGATGCTCGTCATCGGCTATACCATCGTCTTCATTATTTCCCTTCTTGGTTTCCGGATGGATAATCAAGTGTTTCAGGAAAAACTCAGATTCGGATCTACTTTCAAAAAGATGCTCCGCGAAAGAAACCTCTTTCGTATTTATAATGTTTCCTTCGCCATGGAGTTTTTTTATGCGATGATGATCGTCTATACGCCGCTCTATCTCCGTTCCCTCGATTTTTCTTGGGACGACATCGGCATCATTTTCACAGTCATGCTTTTGCCATTTGTGATGCTTCAGTATCCGCTCGGGGTATTGGCCGATCGTTATTTTGGTGAAAAAGAAATGCTTATCGGAAGCATCGCTATTGCCGCGGTGTCTACCGCGCTCCTGCCATTCCTCGGGTCGGGAAGTGTTGTCCTCTGGGGAGCTGTACTCTTTCTGACCCGTGTCGGTATCGCTGGGATCGAGATTCTTCGGGATGCCTACTTTTACAAACAGATTGATGGTAATGATATGAATGTTATCGCTTTTTTCCGTACTGCCAGGCCACTGGCCAATATCGCGGCAGCAGTACTCTCTCTTCTCTTGTTCCTTTTCTTCCCTCTTTGGAGCGTCTTTTTTGCCGTATCATTGGTGCTAGCACTCTCTCTTTTGGAAACATGTTTCTTGCGCGACACGATGAGTGAAAGAGACGGCTTTCGTGAGGCTTCCTGATGAAAATTCAGTACTTGGTAAAAGGTGGAAAAAATGTTATTTTAAGGAGGAGATGGGTATAAAAACCATTTCCTCTTTTGTTATGGCCTATCACTTTCGTTTGGAGAAATTTGAGGGACCGCTTGATCTCCTTCTTTCGCTTATTGAAAAGGAAAAATTGGATATTACCCAGGTGAGTCTGGCGCAAGTGGCTGATCAGTATCTGGTTCATATCCGGAATGAGGAATCCATATCGCTTGAGAATCTCGCGGCATTCCTCTCTATCGCGGCACGCCTGATTCTCATAAAATCCCGCGCGCTTCTTCCGGTGCTTGATTTTAGCGATGAAGAGGAAGAGGCGATGGAAGATCTCGAGTATCGCCTGAAAGCGTATCGGCTTTTTCGCGAGGCTTCACAGAAGCTCGGTACGCTCTTTCTCCGCGCGCGAGGATCTTTCACTCGTGAAAGTTTCTCGGGTATGCAGGTGGTCTTTTATCCACCAAAAGATATCACTCGGGAGGTGCTCCGTGCACATTTTTTGGATGTTTTGGGTGACATTCCTATTTTTGAAATCCTTCCGGAGAGAGAAATCGCTTCTATTATCACTCTGGAAGAAAAAATCACGGCGCTACAGCGGTCGTTGTCGGAAAGAGCTGAGTCTTCTTTCGCGGAGATTATCGGCACGGCGCGTGATCGAGTGGAAGTAATTGTTTCTTTTCTTGCCATGTTGGAACTTATCAAACAGCGTTTCATTCATGTCGAGCAGAAGGAATTTTTCAGTAATATCCGCATTAAACGGTTGATATAACACTATGCCTGACGACAGACTTCTTTCAGCTCTCGAGTCCATTCTTTTTGTCAGTGGAGAACCGATTGCGATTCATCGTCTCGTGAAGGTTCTTGGAACGACCGAAAAAGAAATTCTCCCGATGCTCGAGAGCCTTTCTGAAAAGTATGAAAACGATCCAGGGAATGGCCTTATGCTGATACGGGATGAAAAAACCATAGTTTTGGCTACGAAACCGGTCAACGCCTCGTTTGTGGAAACCTTGACCAAAAGCACGCTTCAGGAAAATATGAGCAAGGCAGCACTTGAGGTACTGGCCATTATTGCTTATCGAGCTCCCGTTTCCCGGGTAGAAATCGATGCCATTCGCGGAGTGAACTGCAGCTTTACTTTACGAAACCTCCTTTTACGTGATCTTATTTCGCGAGAAGGGAACCCAAGTGATCATCGCGGCTATCTGTATCGTCCCACACTTCGTTTTCTTCAGGTGTTGGGGATTTCGAAAATAACGGAACTTCCCGATCATGAGACGCTTTCTCATGACGAGCGTCTTCACATGATTCTCGAGGCAGAGCCGGTCATATCCGAAGAAGAAGACATAAAAACAGATACCTACTGATACTATGCGATTTTTTCTCTTTCTTATCATCCTTGCCGGAGCCCTCTTTTTGAGCGTGGGAGAGAAAGGGTCTTCCCTGGTCGCTCATGGGAAAAACTTCCTTAATTTTTGGCAGGAGGGGAGTAACGCAAGTATTCCAGACCAAAGGGAACAAAAAATAAGCGTACCGGTCGAACCGCTTGTTTCCGAAAGTCGGGAATTGGCGACCGGTTTTCATCCGGAGCTGAAAGAGTATTCTCCGCGCCTGACTATCGTTTCAGCACATGCTTCCGTCATCATGGATGTTGAATCCGGCAAGATACTCTATGAGAGGAATGCTGATGAACGGCGGCAAGTGGCATCACTGACCAAGCTGTTCACCGCAACCATTGTCATGGAGCGGATTCGTGATTTGGAAGAATTAGTAGAGGTTGATGAAGAAGCAGTGTATTCCGAAGGTTCTCGCGTGGGTTGTCCTCGTTCCGGATTTTGTAATGGCGTACGACTTAAACCAGGAGAAAAACTGACGGCACGCAACCTTCTCAAGGCAGCTCTTATGAACAGTGCCAACGATGCCGCCATTGCCCTCGGGAAGCATATCGGTCTGACTCAGGGAGGGTTTGCCAAAATAATGAATCAGCGCGCCCAAGAACTCGGTCTTAAAAATTCACACTTCTGCACTCCCTCCGGACTCGAACCGGATGGTTTGGAACACGAATGTTATTCTTCAGCGACCGATATGGCGAAAATCGCGGTGCACGCCCTTTCTTTTCCGGAGATTTGGGAGATTATGCGCCTCGAAAAACAGTTTATCACTTCTTCGGATGGTCAGTATACTCACGAAATTTTCAACACCGATCAGTTGCTGGGTCAGTTTCCGAATCTTCTCGGCACCAAGACCGGCTTTACTCCGCTTGCGGGGTATTCGCTCCTTGCCGTCGCAACCGATTACACGGCAAATCACAAGGTAGTGGCAGTCGTACTTGATGACCAATCCCGTTGGCAGAGTATCCGATCCATGTTTGATTGGAGTTTTCAAGCCTTTGATTGGAAATAATCAGTTTCATATCTTTCTATGGAAACCATCCAAATAGCTCAGATACAGAATATCCCGCATATTTTGAATGTTCTCAAGGTGCTCTCAACTGGTCTTTTGGCATTTCTGATCGCTTTCTGTCTGACTCCGTTGTGGACATATCTCCTGTATCGATACAAGTTCAGCATCAAGATCAAAGAAAAATCGGTTAATGGTGAACAGCTGACTTTCGTCAACAAGCTTCATGCCGGAAAGGCTGGTACACCGACTATGGGTGGTGTCATCATTTGGTTTTCGGTGCTCATTTTGGTTCTTCTTTCCCATTATGTCTTCCCTTTTATCGCCGAATGGACCAATACGAATTTTATCGCCCGCCTTGATTTTTTCAAGCGTTCTCAGGTCTGGCTTCCACTTTTTGCTCTGGTGACAGCCGGAATCTTGGGACTCTTTGACGACTACATGAGTGTTCGAGGATGCGGCACCAACAAGGGTGGTGGGATGCGCTTCGCGTTTCGTTTCTGGTGGCTGTTCGCTATCGCTGGTCTCGGTGCCTGGTGGTTTTACGGAAAGCTCGGATGGGACGTTATTCATATTCCGGCCATTGGCGATTTTACCATTGGATTCTGGTATATCCCTCTGTTTATTTCTGTTATTTTGTTTTCCGCCATATCCTCCAATGAAACGGATGGCCTCGACGGCTTAAATGGTGGGGTCTTGCTTATCGCCTTCAGTGCCTTTTCCCTTATTTCTTTTGTGCAGAACAAGATGGACTTAGCTGCTTTTTGCGCGGCATTGGCTGGAGCGCTTCTGGCTTTTCTGTGGTTCAATATTTATCCAGCCCGATTTTTTATGGGGGATACTGGTGCTATAGCGCTTGGAACGACTCTCGGGGTGGTGGCTATGCTTACTAATTCCGTGTTTGCCCTTTTTATCATCGTTGCCATCTACTCTTTGGAATCCGGGAGTGTTGCCATTCAACTGTTGAGCAAGAAGTTTTTTGGTCGAAAAATTTTTCTGGCCGCTCCCATTCACCATCACTTCGAGGCTCGGGGTTGGCCGGAACCGAAAATTGTCATGCGTGCCTGGATATTCACCTCTCTGACAGCGCTGATCGGACTCATGGTCGCCATTCTTGGTATGGGGAAGTGATTCTGTTCATTATCCGAAAACTCTCATTTATACTCATTTTTTAAATTCTTATGACACTCCGAAGCGTTGAAGCGGCTCATTGCGACAATCAGCGGATTCTCTTGCGGGTCGATTTCAATATCGAACAAAGCAATATCTCCGGCGTAGAAGAACACTTCCGTTTGGATATCGTGAAAAAAACAGTCGATCTTATCACTTCGGCGCCTGGAGCCAGAGTGGCGATTCTTACCCACTTCGGTCGTCCGGAAGGGAAATATGATAAGACCTATTCCGTGGCAAGACTCGTGACTTCCGTGGAACGTTCTCTCGGGAAAAAAGTTATCTTTGTTCCCGACTGTATCGGCGAGGTCGTAGAAAAAGCTCTCGCCGACATGTCTCCCAATCAGGTGCTTCTGCTTGAGAATGTCCGTTTTTACCCGGAAGAAGAAGCCAATGATGAGCATTTTTCCCGACGATTGGCGGCGCCATTCACTCTTTATGTTAACGAAGCCTTCAGTGTCTGTCATCGGGCCCATGCCTCCGTGGAGGCTATTACCCGTATTCTTCCTGCCTATGCTGGTCTGCGTCTCATTGAAGAGGTGACGGAATTAAACCGGATACGCCTTTTTCCCGAACATCCTGCTCTCGCGATTATTGGCGGTGCCAAAATTGAAACGAAGCTCCCTCTTATTGAAGAATTGGCAAAAAATTATGACGCTATCCTGGTCGGGGGAAAGGTTGCCAACGAAGCTTTGGATCAAAATCTTTCTTTTCCTGAACAAGTGCTTCTTCCCAAGGACTTTGAATCCTCGGCGCGCCTGGATATTGGCCCACAGACCATCGCTTATTACACTCAGTTCATAGGTACGGCCAAAACAATCATTTGGAATGGACCGATGGGGAAATTTGAAGAAAAACCATATGATATCGGAACGGAAGCAATCCTTCACGCCATTCTTCATAGCGGTGCCTATGTTGTTATCGGCGGGGGAGAGTCGCTTGCGGTATTGGAAAAATCAAATTCCCTGGAAAAAATCAGTTTTGTTTCTTCTGGTGGTGGCGCGATGCTGGAATACCTGAGCGGGAAAACACTTCCCGGACTCCTCGCACTGGAGGCATGATATACTGAAAAGGAACCTTCCGAAATCATTGAAATTATTTATTGAAATTCATAATTATGGCGCGTATCACCGAGGTGGTGGGGAGAGAAATCCTTGATTCCAGGGGAGAACCGACCGTAGAAGTGAAAGTCACTCTGGATGATGGTACGGTGGCTAAAGCCGGCGTCCCCTCCGGCAAGTCGACGGGAGCCTTTGAAGCCATAGAACTGAGAGATAATGATACCTCACGTTTTCATGGTATGGGCGTACTTCGCGCTGTTGGTTTTGTGAATACTGAAATCGCCGAAGCGGTCCGGGGCATGGAAGCAAGCGATCAGGAAGGACTCGATGAAAAAATGAAGACGCTCGATGGAACGCCTAACAAATCGCGTCTCGGAGCCAATGCCATTCTTGGAGTTTCACTCGCTGTCTGTCGGGCAGCGGCGCTGTCGGCAAAAATTCCACTTTACGAACACATTGCTCATTTGTATGGAACAGAACGAGTAGCTCATCATTTTCCCATTCCGATGTTCAATATCGTGAATGGTGGTAAGCATGCTGATTCCGGCCTTTCAGTGCAGGAATTCAAGATTGTTCCTTTTGGCATCAGTACGTTCCCCGAACAATTGCGTGCCGGGAGCGAGGTTTTTCATGCGTTGCAGAAGTTGCTTGAACAGAACGGCTTCACGGTGGCCGTAGGCGATGAGGGCGGTTTTGCTCCACGAGTAGAAAGTCATGCTCAGGCGCTGGAGCTTATTGGTCAGGCTATTACTCTGGCGGGTTACCGGACCGGTGAACATATTTTTATCGGTTTGGATGTTGCCGCGGATTCTTTCTATGACAAAACAGAAGATCAATATCTTTTGAAGCCGGAAGGTGTGATGCTTTCCCGTGAAAGTCTTACCAACGTATACCGCGAATGGATGGAAAAATATGCGGTCGTCTCCATTGAAGATGGCCTTCATGAAGAGGACTGGGATGGTTGGGCGACCATGAGGGAAAAATTGGAAAAAGAAGAGACTGCCTGGAAACGACCACTCATGCTTATCGGGGATGACCTCTTGGTCACCAACGTGGAGCGTCTCATGAAAGCCATTGAAAAAAAATCTTGCAATGCCGTACTTATTAAGGCGAATCAGATCGGTACTGTTTCTGAAACGCTTGATTGTATGCGTCTGGCTCGTGACCAGGCTATGAAGCGCGTGATTTCCCATCGTTCCGGAGAAACAACGGATGATTTTATCGCTGATTTGGCTGTCGGTACGGGAGCGGAATTCATCAAATCCGGATCGCTTTCTCGCGGAGAGCGCCTGAGCAAGTACAATCGTCTTCTCGAGATATACGCGGCGATTCATTAATTTTTCGATTATGTGGTTTCGTACAAAAAATCCTGAGGTTATCTGTGTTGGTTCCGTATCGAAAGATATTTTTTTTCCAACTGCCGAAGGAATAGTAATCGATACTCCGGAGGATATTACCGCCAAGCAGAAAGTTGCTTTCGAATTGGGAGGAAAATATCGCGTCGAAGATCGTTTTGAGGCACTAGGTGGTGTGGCGGGGAACGTGGCAGTCGGACTGGCGCGCTTCGGAAAGAGCGTAGCGACTTACAGTTGTATTGGAAATGATGAAGTGGGAAATTTCATTACGGATTCGCTCAAAAAAGAAGGAGTGGATACGAGTCTCCTTACTCGCTACGATGATGCCAAAACGGACCTCTCCGCCATTATCGTACTTACGCAAAGTGGCGAGCGAACCATTTTTCATAATCGTGATGCCAATGAGCGCCTCTGTGTGGAGGAAAAGAAACTGGCGTCCGCCACTTGGCTTTTTGTGAGTGCCTTAAACGGAGACTGGAAAAAGAACCTCGCTACCCTTTTGCAGGCGAAGAAAAAATTTGGACTCTCTCTGGCTCTCAATCCCGGTCAACACAACATAAAAGATGATCCGAAACTTGTTCTTGAATCCCTGCCATCGGTGGACGTCCTCCTTCTCAATAAGGATGAGGCGATAGAACTCCTCTCACAATCTGTCCCGAGACCAAGTGATGAATCGCTCAATGACGAATTGTTTCTTTTGGAAAAACTTCATTCTGCTGGAGCGAAGATTATCGGTATGACTGATGGAAGGCGCGGTTCCTGGGGCTATGACGGTGAAGCATACTGGTTTTGTCCGATCCATACGCGGAGCCAAGTCGTCGATAGCACCGGTGCTGGTGACGCCTTCACGTCGGGATTTTTTGCGGCGCATTTGATGGGGAAAACCCTTCCGGAAGCGCTCCGCTATGGCATGGCAAACAGCGGCAGCGTTGTCGGATTTTACGGAGCAATCGCGGGGCTCTTGTTTCAAAGTGATGTGGATGCCATGATTGGAGCTATCACTCCAGAACACCTCTCATCGCTTCCCTCATGAAGTGAAAGAGGGTGTATAATAAAAAAAGACGTCAGTTAAAAAACAAAAATGTTCTATGGGTCTCTTCTCTCATTTTTCCTGGAAACAAGAATCTGATTTGGTGCTTGCTTTGGATATTGGCACGGAAGTTGTCAAGGCGCTTATTTTTCGCATTGAAAAAAATGAACATCGCGGTGTCGTTATCGGCGTGGGAAGAGTGGTTCAAAAAATAGGAAATATGCAAAGCGGAGCAGTTTCCGATATTAATGGAGTCATCGAATCTTCCCGTCAGGCCATCGCTCTTGCTAAAGAGAAGGCTGGAGTGAAAAATGTCGAAAGAAGTATCATCGGAATCGCCGGCGAACTGGTCAAGGGCACGACCACTACCGTACACTATGAACGCGTTAATCCGGCTATGCATATCGGTGTTCCGGAACTGAAGATGATTATCCAAAAGGTTCAGGATAAAGCTTACGAACGAATCAAGAGGCAAATTTCCTGGGAAATGGGGAAAGATGATATCGACGTAAAACTCATTAACGCTGCTATCGTCGATGTCCGTATTGACGGCTATCCCGTCGCTAACCCCGTTAATTTTCAGGGAAGAGAAGTGTCTATGAGCGTGTTCAACGCCTATGCGCCAATCGTCCATCTAGGTGCTTTGGAAACGATTGCCGAAGAACTTGAACTTGATCTCCTGACGATTGCCGCCGAGCCTTATGCGGTCGCACGATCCGTCGAAGTGGATGACATGATTGACTTCAGCGCTATTTTTATCGACATCGGTGGGGGAACAACCGACATCGCTGTCGTGCGTAATGGCGGACTCGAAGGGACAAAGATGTTCGCCTTGGGAGGAAGAGCCTTTACCAAACGCCTAGCACAGGAATTTCAACTCAGTTTTGATGTGGCGGAGCGCATGAAAATCGATTATGCCAATAATCGGCTCAAAAATGAGGATATGTCCCGGGTCGCTGCCTTATTCGCCGATGATTGCCGGATATGGCTTGGCGGGGTGGAATTATCACTTATGGAATTCGCAGAAACGGATCTTTTGCCGCCACGGATTTTTTTGTGTGGTGGCGGGTCGGCTCTCCCCGGCATCAAACAGGCACTTCTCTCTCAGGAATGGTCCTCCTTTCCTTTCCCAAAAATACCTCAGGTTTCGTTTTTACAGCCTCGGGACGTGGTACGTATTGTTGACACGACCGGAGAGCTCAATAATCCACAGGACATGACACCAATCGGCCTGGCTCATTTGGCGCTTATCGATTCTCTCGAGGAGGAAAAGATGCTGTCAAGCATCCTTCGCCGCAGCATGGAAAAAACTGAAAAAAAATAACCAGTATTCCCGATTTTATTCGCCCACTTCACTTGGTAATACCACCCTATGCCCCAGACATTTTATATAGAAAATGACGAAGAGATTATTTCGGTAATCGGTCGCCTGCGCCGTTCATCTGTCGGGGAGAACTACTTCATTTTTCCTAAGCGTTCTTTGGTGTTGCAGAGCATTATCAATCTGAAGCTGTTCCAGCGGGAAGCGGAAAAATTAGGAAAAAAAGTCATTATTGTCACTCAGGATGAAACAGGATTAACACTCGCTCAAAAAGTGGGGCTGGCCACTGAGCGCTATACCGACGACTTTTCCCGTAAAACATCGCATCTTGAACTCGTTGCGCCAGTTGAAAAGGAAGCGGTGGTAACGTCAGTTGAGCCGGAGACACCGCCAAGCAACCACACGTCCGAAGAACTGGGAAGTAATGATTTCTACACTTCAAGTCCTCAGGATGTCCCTTCGGTCGCGGCGGGTCCGGAAAAGATACTGAGGGTACGTAACGCCTCTCCGCCGAAACAGACCAGTCTCAATTCCAAACGTGATACATCCAATCTGATGCCAAAAAGTGTGCCAACCCAATCCGTCATACGTCGGGAGGGATCTGTCCGTACAGAAGAATCATCTCGTCCGGATCGCGGACTGGTTCAGGGCGGCAGAGAAGAGCGGTTGAAAAATTTTTTCTCTCCGGAGAAAAAAGATTCTTCACTTCAAGAAAGAGCTCCGAAAACGGAACGTAAGGAAGAAACACCGAAAATTGCGGTCACCTCAAAAAAAGCTAGAGGGATATTCTTGTTTTTGGGAAGTGTTTCCTTCCTGTCACTTATCGGAGTGCTCTTGTTTATTTTCTTGCCGAGCGCAGAGATTCATGTTGTTCCCTACAAGACGACTCAGAGTGTAGACCTCCAGTTCGAGGGGCGTTTTGAGGGCGTGTTGGCCGAGGATGACATGCTTCCTATGCGAATGGCGGAAAGGGAGCAAGAAGTGATTTTTTCAGTGGAGGCTACTGGTGAGTCTCTCGGAACTGCACAAAAGGCTCGCGGGACAGTCGTGATATATAACAAATTCAGCACCGAACCGCAATCTTTGGTAGCGACAACCCGACTGGAATCTCCGGAAGGGAAAATTTTCCGCCTGATTGAAGGAGTGACGGTTCCAGGCATGACCGATGGCCAGCCAGGAGCTATTGAGGCATCGGTGATCGCTGACCAATCCGGAACGGCATACAATATTACTGGTACGACTTTCACTATTCCTGGTTTCAAGGGAAGTTCGAAGTACGAAAAATTTTCCGCTCAATCAAATAAGTCTTTGTCTGGCGGCAGCGACACTACCGGAACCGACTCCAAAGTTATCTCTAAGGATGATTTGGAAAAAGCGAATGAGTTGGCGAAAGAAAAGGCAAAGGAATCATTTCTGACTTCCGTGAAACAAGAACTTGCTGCTGGGGAACGGGTGTTGGAAGAAAACATCGACGTTACTTCTCTGGGAAGCGCCACTTTGCCGCTTTCTGGTACGACGGCCACTTCCTTCGAATACAAAAATACTTTCAAAGTTCGAGGATTTCTCTTTTCGGAAGAATCCATCAGAGAAAAAATCCGCACCAAGGGAGAAGAAACGGTCAACGGTGTCCTGTTTCGACCGACTGCCGTGACCCTCTCTTACGGTGAAGCCATCCCCGATTATGAGGGAAAGAAAGTCCGGTTCAGGGTGCACGCCGTTGTTGACTCTGAATCCGTCATCGACAAGGAAAAAATTCTTGACGGCCTTTTGGGGAAAAATGGCGATGAGGTGAATGATGCCCTGCTTTCTTTTCCGGAAATCAAGAAGCTTCAGATTATTTTCAAGCCGCAATGGTTCGTATCGACCGTGCCTTCTTCTAGAAATCGGGTGACTGTTCTTCAGGAACCGGGAAGCGCGGAATAGTAATCTTCTTAACCGAGAAAAACCGCGGAAGAGTTGATTTTTTGGCTATTTTCTGGTATACTCAGACACTAAAGAATCAATAAATATCATTATGGACACGAACAGTCAGAATGCGGCCAGCGCGAACAGCGAACGGCGCAAGCTTGAGAATGAGATATTTTCTTTTGAGGGTGAGAAGCGATCGTTTGAAAAAAAACAAGAGGTTATCATAGATAAAATAACGCGATTGAAGAAGGAAATTGTTCGGATGGAGTCTGAAATAACGGATCTGGAAATCTCTCGAAATACCTGCAAACATCGCATATTGGATGCCACAGAAGAAATAGCACGTTTGAAACGGAGGATGAATTTACTGTAAGTTTTTTATGCTCGCCAACGACATCCGTAAAAAATACCTGGAATTTTTCGAGAAGAAAGGACACGTCATTATTCCATCGGCCCCGCTCGTACCGGAAAATGATCCTTCTGTGCTTTTTAATACTGCCGGCATGCAGCCGCTCGTGCCCTATCTTTTGGGGAGGCCTCATCCGATGGGAAAACGTATCGTCGATGTACAGAAGTGTGTCCGTACTGGCGATATAGATGAGGTGGGTGACGATACGCACCTGACATTTTTTGAAATGTTGGGGAATTGGTCGCTTGGCGATTATTTCAAGAAAGAATCAATTGCTTGGTCGTGGGAGTTTCTTACCGATCAGAAATGGCTGGCTCTCGTACCAGAAATGATTTCCGTAACGGTTTTTGCTGGTGACAAAAATGCACCGCGCGATGAGGAATCAGCTGAAATCTGGAGAATGCTCGGGATGCCGGAGGATCGTATCGCTTATCTTCCGGCTGAAGACAACTGGTGGGCCGCCGGACCAACCGGACCCTGCGGACCGGATACGGAAATTTTCTATTGGGTTGGGGTTGGAGAACCACAGGGAAACAAGGGTACTCATCCCACGGAGTGGATGGAAATTTGGAATAACGTCTTCATGCAGTATAACCGCATTGACGCCGATACGCTTCAAAAACTGCCGATGCCGTGCGTCGATACCGGCATGGGGCTGGAACGTACGACGGTCACCCTTAATGGTCTGAAAAGCGTCTATGAGACCGACGCTTTTGCTGATGTGCTGGCTATGGTGAAAACTATCGTTGGAGTCGAACAGTACGATGAACGTTCCGCTCGCATCATCGCTGATCATCTGCGCTCGGCCACCCATATCATCGCCGATGGTATCGTTCCGAAGAATGTCGATCAGGGATATATCCTGAGGCGTCTGATCCGTCGGGCCATCCGAGCATTTCACAAGATGGGTTATGAACAACCAATCATAGCCGAGATTGCGAAACGGTATATCGCTAAATTCGAAAACATATACGATTCTGTCAGGGAGAATGCTCACAAGATTCTTGATGAGTTGGGGAGAGAGGAAATGAAGTTTCACGCTACGCTTGCCAAGGGACTTAAGGAATTGGAACGTCGGACGGAAAACGGCACTCTTACCGGGAAAGATGCCTTCGATCTTTTTTCGACCTACGGCTTTCCACTCGAGATGACTCAAGAACTGGCCGGGGAACGAGGAGTAAAGATTGATGAGGTTGCCTTTCGAGAGGAGTTCAAAAAACATCAAGACCTTTCTCGTACCGCCAGCGCGGGAAAATTCAAGGGAGGCTTGGCTGACCACAGTGCCAAAGTGACGGCTTACCATACAGCGACGCATCTTATGTTGGCGGGTCTGCGCAAAGAGCTCGGTCCCGATGTGCATCAGGCTGGTTCGAATATCACCGAAGAGCGTACCCGCTTTGATTTCACCTATCCGGAAAAGGTGTCTCGTGACATCCTTGATCGGGTGGAAAACTATGTCAACGAAGCCATAGCGGCGCAAGCGATAGTCAATACCGTTATCATGGATAAGTCAGCCGCCAAAGCAGCCGGTGTGGAGGGGAGTTTTTGGGAAAAATACCCGGAAAAAGTGACCGTCTACCAGGTGCAGGCTCCCGATGGCACAGTCTATTCCCGGGAACTCTGCGGCGGACCACACGTCAAGACCACGGCCGACATCGCCACTTTTGGAAAATTCAAAATTATCAAAGAGGAGGCGAGCTCGGCTGGCGTCCGGCGTATCAAAGCGATTCTTGAATAAAATTCATGAAATAAGGAAAATGGTGGCGTTATTCAGTTCGTATTGACAATCCTTAAGAAATCCGGTACAGTGGATAGGTATATAAATGGCTCACTTTTGGCGTATGTTGGCGATTATCAGAACTGGCGGAAAGCAGTATAAAGTTTCTGAAGGGGATAAGGTGAAAATTGAAAAGCTGGTAGCCGAAATCGATAGCACGGTGAAGTTCGAAGTGCTCTTTGTTGGCGATGACAAAGTGGCTCACGTCGGCACTCCAGTGCTGGAAAAAGCTGTCGTCGAAGGAAAAGTTATCGACCAGGATCGTCACGATAAGGTGAAAGGTATCAAACACAAGCCGAAGAAGCGTTATCTCGTTCGTTTCGGCCATCGTCAGCCGTATACCGAAGTACAAATTACCAAAATCTCCGCCTAAATCCGAAATCCGCTCTCCGAAGAGCGGATTTTTTTGTTCGATTACATGAAAATGAAAAAGGTTCCGGACATTGTCTCGGAACCTCGCGTTCGGAAGCTACTCCGATTGAACTGGAGGGGCTTCTTTGACTTCACTTTGCTTGACAGGTTCAGGAGCCGCTGCCAGCCACTGCTGCTGCTCCATGTGCCACTCGATGGCATCGTATGGAACAAAACCTGCCCCCATGTGCGGTTCGTAGGGAATCATACCGAGCTTCTCCGGCATATCCGTCTCCCTTCATCGAGGTGTTGAGGATGTTGTTATTATAACAGCTCCTTGCGATTTGTCAAGGCAGCACTGAGAGTGATTTCGTCGGCATATTCGATATCACCGCCTGTTGCCAAACCTCTTCCAATACGGGTAATTTTGACTCCAGTAGGCTCAAGCTTCTTTTTGAGGTAGAGAGCCGTCAGATCGCCCTCGGTGGTCGGGTTGGTAGCGAGAATCACCTCTTTGATTTTGTCATTACGGACACGCTCGAGAAGCTCACTGATACGCAGGTTTCCGCTATTATCATTTTTCCCGCTTTCGAGCAGTCCACCTAAGACATGGTACAAGCCGGAATAGATGCCGATCCGTTCGAGAGCGATGACATCAAGCGGTTCCTCGACCACGCAGAGGGCCGTGGTGTCACGCCTCGTGTCGGCACAGATGTAGCACAACTCGCTTTCGGCGATATGGAAACAGCGGGTGCAGCTTTTCAGTCGGGGAAGTTCTTCCAGGCTTTCGGCAAAACTTTGCAGCTTCTCCGCGTCCTGCTTGAACAGATAGAGAACAATCCGTTCCGCCATCTTGGGTCCGACTGACGGCAAGGCTGAAAAGTGCGCGATGAGTGATTGAAAAGCTTTTGGATACTGCATAGTCTAGTGGGCTTTTTCGAGTGATTTGAACGTGGTTGAGTTTTCCTCAAAATAGAGCGAGATCTTACCAACCGGACCGTTACGGTGTTTGGCCACGATAATGTCAGCAATGTTCTTATTCGGGGTATCGGGTTTCACTCGATCTTCACGATAGAGAAACATGACCACGTCAGCATCCTGTTCGATAGAACCGGATTCGCGTAAGTCGGAAAGCTTCGGAATCTGATCGGGGCGGGATTCGACGGCACGGGACAACTGAGAAAGGGCGATGACGGGAATATTGAGTTCGCGGGCGAGCTGTTTCAATCCGCGGGAAATTTCCGAAATCTCTTGTACTCGGTTGTCGCCTTTGGAACTACGTCCTTCCATGAGCTGGAGGTAGTCGACGATGATGAGCCCGAGATTGTGTTCGGCCTGGAGACGCCTGGCCATGGTGCGCATCTCCATGATGTTGAGCGAGCCGCTGTCGTCGATAAATATCGGTGCCTCAGACAGCACGCCCATGGCATCGGAAATTTTTTCGAAGTCATTGTCCGGGCCTTCACTGGAAAGCTTGCCGGTACGCAGGCGCCACAAATCCACTCCGGCTTGAGCGGCAATCATGCGATCTACCAGTTGATCCGATCCCATTTCGAGAGAAAAAATACCGACCGGAACCTTGCCATGGACGCCGACCTGGCGAGCAATATCGAGAGCGAAGGTGGTTTTCCCGACCGATGGTCGAGCCGCTAAAATAAGCAGATCGGATTTCTGCAAGCCGGCCAAGAGATTATCGAGGTCAGGATAAAAAGTTTGGACTCCACGGAAAGCATGGTCGCTCTTGTGGAGTTCATCGATACGGTTGAAGGCTACCTCAAGGATGGATTTGATGGGGACGAAGTCCTGCTTGATATATTTTTGAGAAACGGCAAAAACTTTCTGTTCCGCTTCGTCGAGGAGTTTCTGAACATCCTCCGATTCATCATAGCCCATTTCGACGATATCGCTTGCGGCGGCGATGAGGCGGCGCAGGAGTGTTTTTTTCTGAACAACCTTGGCGTAATGCACGACGTTGGTGGCTGAGGGTACCGTGTTGACGAGCGATGCCAAGTAACTTGATCCGCCAACCCGTTCAAGTTGGCCTTTCTC
Source organism: uncultured Bdellovibrionales bacterium (assembly GCA_964488025.1). GTDB lineage: Bacteria > Patescibacteriota > Minisyncoccia > Moranbacterales > UBA1568 > UBA1568. Next base: position 6,052 of record CAZATJ010000003.1, on the reverse strand, counting down.
TTCAAGCTTGTTGGACAAAGAAAGGACATCGATTGGTTCGCGCTCCTCGTAGAGGGCGAGCATGGTTTCGTAGATGAAGTTATGATCGTTTTTATAAAAATCTCCCACCTTCAAAAGATCAGCCACCTTGATGATGGCGTCCTTATCGAGCATAAGCGACCCGAGGACCGAGGCTTCGGCTTCCAGGTTATGTGGGGGAACGCGCAAGTGATCGGTTTTACTTCCAGCCATGGGGGTACGAAAAATTTGAATATACTGCATTATAGCGTGCGGACGATAACTGAGCCAGCTTCGGCAGTCGCGGGGGATATGTGGATAATAATACCAGATAATAATACTGGGTTGACAAAACGGTAAAAAAGGAGTATAATGTAAAATAAGTAATGAGATTTCAACCCCCGAGGAGTAGAAAATGAGGAAAAATTACTTAGCCAGCCTTTGGAAAAGCCTTCTAGAGGCCATCTTCCCCGAGTTGAGGATGGTTCGTTTGAACCAGTCGCTCGTCGAAGAAGACGAACGCATGGTGGCCCTCTCTGGAGCGCCCGAAGGCTACCAAGAAGGCTACCAAGAGCCTTCCCCTCATTGAGGGGAGCCAGCAACAAAGAGGCCGAGATGTCCACGCGACATCCGGCCCTTTTTACTAAGAAGCCTGGCTTCTCAGTAAGTTTCTCAGGAGTTTTTAGAGTTTTTTCAGACGATAGCCAGAGGCAGTGTCTTCGACTTTGTAGCCATGACGGGCAATCTCATCGCGCAGACGATCAGATTCGGAAAAATCTTTGTTTTCTCGTGCCCCTTCCCGGGCCTTGGCTAGACTTTCGATTTCATCAGGGATAATGACATTTTCAGGCACCAATCCGAAAAGGAAAAATATTTTTTCAAGGGTTGACCTCAGAACAATGATGTTTATCTTTTCACCCTTATCCAGAAGGGTGTTTATTTTTTTGACCAGTTCTAGCGCAAGAGCAAGAGCCTGAGGAGTATTCAAGTCATCCTGTACGACCTCGCGGATCTCCTCGAGCGTTTCAGTACCGTCAAAGCCATTCGAATCAAACTCTTCTTTCGGAATCGTTACGAGACGGTTCATGAGAGCGAAAAATACTTCCTTATTTTTTTTCGCCTGCTCAAGGGATTCCCAGGTAAAATTCATTTGGGAACGATAATGAGCCGAGATGAGGAGTGTGCGAAAATCCATCGGGGTGTAGCCTTTAGCGAGGAGGTCTTCTAGGATGTAAAAATTTTTTTTGGATTTGGACATCTTGGCGCCATCGATCATCATGTGGCGGGTATGCATCCAATAGCGGACGAAGGGCTTGCCGGTGACGCCTTCGGACTGAATAATCTCAGCCTCATGATGGGGGAAGATATTATCTTCACCACCGGTATGAATATCGAACGTATCGCCCAGGTACTCCATGCTCATGGCGCTGCACTCGATGTGCCAACCAGGATAGCCTTCACTCCACGGCGATGGCCAATGCATAAGATGTCCTGCTGGAGCCTTGAGCCACAGGGCAAAGTCCCAGGGATTCTTTTTGTCCGGATGTGCTTCGAGCCGAGCCCCGACCTGGAGACTGGTGAGCGTATTTCCTGAAAGTTTCCCATAATCGGGAAAGGTAGTGACATCAAGAAAGATGTTACCATTTTTTTCATAGGCATGGCCCCTTTCGATGAGCGCTTCAATCAGTTTGATCATCTGACTGATATGAGCCGTCGCCCGAGGGAAGTAGTGGGCCGGTTCGATATTCATCGCCTTCTCGGTGGTAAGAGCATATTCCTCATAGAATTGAGCGATCTCTTCGGGGGTCTTGTGTTCCTTTTCCGCTTTCTTGGCGATTTTGTCTTCACCACTGTCACCCTGGGCGATGTCGTCGGCGGTCAGGTGACCGACATCGGTGATATTCTTGATCATCCGTACTTCATAGCCGATATCTTCCAGAACCCGACGGAGGGTATCGGCGAAGACGTAGGCGCGGATATTGCCGATGTGAATGGAGTCATAGACCGTTGGTCCACAAACATACAGACCCACCTTGCCAGTATGGAGCGGGATGAATTCTTCCTTTTTTTTGGAGAGGGTATTGTAGAGCAGCATGGGAGAGATAAGTGAAAATGGATGAGAGACGATTGATACTAGAATAACAAAAAAGGAGCTTGTTTGCACGCTCCTCGAAAAAATCAACTCTAAGGCGATCCTTCTATCCTGTTCTAAATCCAGCGTCTTATTTTGAAGATAGCAAAGGTAATGATCGAGATAATCGCCATGATGGAGAGGTGAATCCAGAATCCGTAGTCATTTTTGAGAAATGGTACGGCAGCATTCATGGCCATCATGTTGGAGTAAGCGGTCAAGGGCAGAAGAATGGCTGAAAAAATCGTCAGCACCTTCATGGTCTGATCGAGCTTGTTGGAAAGAAGAGAATTATTCGTGTCCTCCAGAGCCTCGATGGTTTCTTTTTGACTTTCGAGGAGGTTCCATAGGCGGATATTCGTACCGATAAGATCCTGGTAGTACACCCTGAGGTCGTCGGGAATATGAGGGTGATCCTTTTGGATGAGTGATTCGATAATGGCGCGTTGCGGCTTGAGCGTTCGGCGGAAATTCAAGACATCGCGCTTGAGCACCGATATCTCGAGCACCATCTCTTTTTCCCTGCCGGAAAAAACCTGCATTTCGATGAAGTCGAGTCTCTCGGTGATATGATCAAGCTTGGGAAAACAGGAATTGAGAAGGAGTTCGAGAATATGGTGAAGCAGTTTGGCGGGAGTGGTTTCCAGGTACAATCGGCGTTTACCCTCGCTTTTTTCCAAAGTCTCGAAAAATGTCGTTAACTGGTAGATGCTTTGCTTATGGCTGGTGATGAGATGATGATTGGTCAGGATAATATCAAGCTCACCGGGATAGGTTGTTCGGAGTTTGGTATCAAAAAGCGGGATGTGGATGGAAAAAAACAAACAACCATTGTACTGAACGACCTTGGGCTGATAGGTCGGCGTGATGAGTTCTTCGATGGCCAGGGGGTGAATATTGAAATGTTCTTGCAGGTAGGTGATATCTCCCGCCGCGGGATCTTCAAAGTCAATCCAGGTGATGTTTTTATGCTGTAGGTTCTTCATCACTTTTATTTTTGTATATATTCCGGTTGAATTATACCACATCCCGCACCTTTTCTACACCGATACTACAAATATTGAATATGATAAGATGCGTTGAGTTCTGCGTAAAAGTATTTGCTCGATAGAGGTATATTTTCTGAGCGCTTTTGGCGCTTGTGCAGAAAAGGTGCGGGATTGACAAAAGCAGGGGAATAGGCACAATGATGGTATGTGGAAACGTTTCGTCCTTGGCATCATCCGTCTTTATCAGAAAACCCTTTCTTTCGATCATGGAATTATAGGAAAGGTTTCGGGTATTCGTTTTTGCCGGTTCTATCCTACTTGCTCAGAGTATTCCTATCAGGCGATAGAACGCTATGGAATTTTCCGAGGAAGCTGGATGGGATGCAAACGCATCATCCGCTGCCATCCGTGGAACGACGGGGGATATGATCCTGTCGTTTAGATCGTTAACAATGAGGCGACGAGGTATCGCATGAATGCCAAAACCAAGGCAGCACTTAGGAAAAACCAGAAGCCAGGCGCTAACACCGCAGACATCGCCGCGATTGATGGCGCCGGAGCTGTTTCCGGCAAGCCGACGACCAAGGACTACTGCATCAATCCTGCCTGCGGGAAAGAAATAACCCCACTGAACAGGTACGGATCGCACGGCACGAGCTGGACGTGCTCTGGGGCCTGCGAAAAAGTAGTCGATCCTGTGAGTACCAGTATTCAGCAGCAGAAGTCCCTATACCGGCCTTTGAGCGGCGTGTACCAAGGAGCCGCCGCGGAATGATGAATACGTAGACACCCTAGTGCGATGCTCATCATGCCGAATTTGATCCGGCATCAGGCGCGTGTCGCCTGAATCACTCATCGATACCGCAAGCCCAAGGGAGGCTTTCCTGAGGGCTTTTTTCATACTTACAGAGAAACGATTAGCACTCCTCTTGACAGAGTGCTAATCACTATTTATAATGGAATTGTAATAGAAAGTTTCGAGTATTTTGTTTAAGCTCATAAAGTTAAAGAAGCTTTAAGCTAGCGAAGCTACCCATATGATTGATCGTCAAAAACAACTTCTTTCCGCCATCGTCGAGCTGTATACCAAGACGGCGGTACCGGTCGGGTCACAGGCGCTCCTGGAACACTATGACTTCGGAGTAAGCTCGGCGACGCTTCGCAATGATATGGTGGCACTCGAAGAAGAGGGTTACCTCTATCAGCCCCATGTTTCCGCCGGACGCATCCCGACTGATCGAGGGTATCGTATTTATGTCGAAGAGATGATGGGAGATCAGGATCTCTCGCGCGAGGATCAGCGACGCCTGCAGAAAGAACTGCTCATGCTCAAGACCAAACACCAGCGTCTCGGTCGCAGCACCGCTAAGCTCCTCTCCGCCCTCTCTGGCAACCTGGCTGTCTCTGGTATCTTGAGAAGGCCTGCCCGAAACACTTCCGATTCCGGCGAAGCAGGAGAGGATGTGGGCGTGGATGAATATTATGATTTCGGGATGCGAGAACTGATTGATAATCCCGAGTTTCAGGAAATGGATGAATTGTGTCAGTTAGTAGAAACGCTCGATTCGTTGGATGAAAAGGTAGACGGTATCATGCTCAAGCTGAAGGACGGCGAAACGCATATCTTTATTGGTAATGAAAATCCGATTGCCGGTATTAACAATTGTTCTATGATCGTGGCCCCGTACCAAACAGATGAGGGGCGTGGCATGCTCGCCATCATTGGCCCCAAACGGATGGACTACGCCAAGAACAAATCCCTCATCGAGTACATGCGCAAAATGCTCGGCTCCTCACTCGTAATTATTTTGATAACCTATGTCTAAACAAAACAAGAAGCAAACAACAGACAACAAACAGCACGAAGAGAAAGAGGTTGTACAAGAAGAAGAGAAGTCGGAATGGCAGGTGAAAGCAGAGGAGTATTTAGTAGATTTACAGAGAGCGCAAGCCGATTTCGAGAATTACAAGAAACGGCAGCAGGAATCGCAGAAAGAACTTGGAGGATATTTGATAGAGAAGCTCGTCCTCGATATCGTTCCTGTCCTCGACAATTTCCGCTCCGCTACCATGCATGTTCCGCCCGAACAGAAAGACAGTCCCTGGGTCGTGGGCATCCAGTACATCGAGAAACAGCTAGAAGACGTGGTGAAATCAAACGGAGTGGAGATAATCGAAGCCAAAGAGGGTGACGCATTTGATCCGACAGTTCATGAAGCCGTTAGTCAGGAAGGACAAGAGCAGCGAGAAGATGTTCAGCCACACAAGATAGTCAAAGTGCTGCAGAATGGTTTCCGGCTCGGAGGCAAAGTGATCCGGCCAGCGAAAGTGGTTGTGAGTTGATTCGCAACCATCCTGAGCGAAGTCGAAGGGTAAGTAATTTCACAAGCAACCAAGGAAAAGAAACTAACATGGAAAGGGGGTGAGAACCTATGACACGCCATCTCATACCATTCATGCCGGGAAGCGACCTCAGTCGTTTCTTCGGAGATGAATTCCTCGGTACGGCAGACTTCTTCCCTGCGCTCGATGTCTATCAGAACAAAGACAACGTCGTGGCGGAACTATCGCTGCCGGGCATTGATCCCGCCAAAGTTGACATCACTATCGAAAATGATGTCCTGACCGTCAGCGGATCGTCCGAGGAGAAGCAGGAAGTGAAGCGCGAGGACTACTACCGCAAGGAAGTCCGCACCGGCAGCTTCTCTCGTTCCGTCGTCCTGCCGATGGCCGTGAAAGGCGAGAATACCCAAGCTCACTATGACAAGGGCGTTCTCACCATCACGATGCCAAAGGAGGAATCCGTGAAGCCGAAGAAGATCGCCGTTTCGGTGAAGTAGGTGGAGAGCCTTGCGCTCGGCTCTCTCACCGCTCTGGTGGGGGAGCTCATGAGCGAGACTCTTTTACCGAAGATCATCGCGACATTGAATAGAGT
>CAZATJ010000002.1:0-104739 GCA_964488025.1 uncultured Bdellovibrionales bacterium | reverse complement strand
ACATTGAATAGAGTTTAAAACATTAAAAATTAATTCATTGAAAATTGTTTAGAAATTAGAAATTAATAATTAGAAATTTTATTTGTAATCAAATAAGTACAATCATATGGCCAAGATATTAGGAATCGATCTCGGGACAACCAACTCAGCCATGGCGTTCGTGGAGGGTGGGACTCCGACGATCATCGAGAACAAAGAAGGGAATCGCACCACGCCATCGATGGTAGCGGTCTCCAAAACAGGCGAGCGTCTGGTGGGGCTGCTCGCCAAGCGTCAGGGTGTGACCAATCCGGAAAATACGCTCTATTCGGTCAAGCGTCTTATCGGACGACATTTCAACGATGACGAGGTCAAGCGCGACATGAAGACCATGCCGTACAAGATTGTTCAAGCCGGTGAAGGCGTCAAGATCATCATGGGCGGCAAGGAATACACGCCGCAGGAAGCCAGTGCCATGATCCTTTCTAAGCTGAAAGCCGATGCCGAAGAAAAGCTTGGGGAAAAGATTACTGATGCCGTCATCACGGTGCCGGCCTACTTCGACGACTCACAGCGCAAAGCGACCAAGGAAGCGGGAGAAATCGCCGGGTTTAACGTGCGCCGCATCATCAATGAACCGACGGCCGCCGCCCTCGCCTATGGTTTCAACAAGAAGAAGGACGAGAAAATCGCGGTCTATGACTTGGGTGGTGGTACTTTCGATATTTCCATTCTGGAAGTGGCCGAGGACACTGTCGAAGTGAAGTCGACCAACGGTGATACGCACTTGGGTGGTGATGACTTCGACCAGCGCATCATTCACTACATCTTGGATGAATTCAAGAAACAGGAAGGACTCGACCTGTCCAAGGATCCGTTGGCACTCCAACGCATTAAGGAAGCCGCGGAAAAGGCCAAGATCGAACTCTCGACCGCTAATGACACCGAAATCAATCAGCCGTTTATCACTGCCGATGCTAATGGTCCCAAGCATCTTTTGATCAAGATGACCCGAGCCAAGCTCGAAGAATTAGTCGGCGACTTGGTCACGGCTTCGTTTGAGCCGGTCAAGAAAGCTTTGGCTGATGCCAAGCTTGATGTGAAGGATATCAGCGAAGTGGTGCTCGTCGGCGGGATGACCCGTATGCCACTGGTACTCGCAGAAGTGGAAAAGTTCTTCGGCAAGAAACCAAACATCACCGTCAACCCTGACGAAGTGGTAGCCCTCGGTGCCGCTATTCAGGGTGGGGTGCTTGAAGGATCGGTCAAAGATGTTCTTCTCTTGGACGTCACGCCGCTCACCTTTGGTATCGAAACTATGGGCGGTGTCCGTACCCCACTCATCGATAGGAACACTACGGTGCCGGTCAGTCGGAGCCAGGTCTTCTCGACCGCTTCCGACAACCAACCATCCGTCCAGATTCATGTCCTCCAGGGAGAGCGCGAGATGGCAGGGGACAACAAATCTCTCGGACAGTTCATTCTTGACGGCATCATGCCTGCTCCTCGTGGTATCCCGCAGATTGAAGTGACCTTTGACATCGATGCCTCCGGCATCCTGACCGTGTCCGCCAAAGACAAGGCGACCGGCAAGAGCCAGAACATCCGCATCGAATCCAGTACTGGTTTGTCGAAAGATGAAATCGAACGTATGAAGAAAGATGCCGAGATGCATGCCGAAGAGGACAAGAAGAAGAAAGAATTGATCGAGGCCCGCAATATGGCCGACACGCTCTCGTACACCACGGAAAAAGCCATGAAGGATGCCGGTGACAAAGTGACGGCTGATGAAAAGAAGCCGGTCGAGGAAGCCATCACTGAACTGAATAAGGTAAAGAACGGTGACGACCTCGATGCCATTAAGAAGGCGACCGAAACCCTCTCCCAAGCCGCGCAGAAGATAGGGGAGAAACTCTACAAGGCCGCTTCAGAGGCCGAAGCAGCGAAAACTGGCGCTACCGGTGAAGCGAAAGCCGAAGGAGCCACAGAGGCTCCCAAGGACGCCGAAACTGAACCGGCACCCGAGGCTAAGCCAGAGGAGCCTGGCGAAGAAAAGAAGTAAGGTGTAGCATAAAAGCGGGGCATTTTGCCCCGCTTTTTGGCAAATCTATATGTATCGATAGTAGACTCAGGAAAAAAGTGGACAAAAGCATATTTGAATCTTATGCAGAATAGAATTGATAGCAGAGATATAGCCTGGTTAAGAATTTTCTAATCAGAACCCTATAAATTTCGCCCCCTTCATCACCCATCAGAACAAAAAAACAGTCAAGAAGTTCACAAAATAAAGAAATACGGAATGTAACATAATATCCTTATTTTTCAGGGCAAGAGAAATTTATGATTGAACGCATACCAATAAAGGAACAGCCGAAAGTTATTGATACACTTGAGATTGCGGCTGGCGACTTTTCTCTTGTCCAAGAGATGAAGCGAGTAGCCGATGAGCAAAAAAAATTATTAGATTTTGGTGCAAATGTCGTAATCTCTGACTACCACAGTGATCTACTTGCTGATACAAGGGATGATTTGAGAGCCGGTCGGTCTTCTCAGGAGAAAACACTAGACAATGAAATACGTGTCGCAATCGACAATGCTTCTATGCCTTTTCCTGATGGCTCAGTTAAGCGAATAATCAGCGCCAATTTCTTTAGTTCCGAATCTGCTATGCATACTGAGTATCGAGATGGTGGAAACTCTCTTGCTATAGTTAAGCGTTACATCAATGAGATTCGAAGGGTGCTTGCACCGGGTGGCTATCTTTTTATTCACGATACACTCAGCCCTGAAGTTTCAGATTTTATTATAGAAGAGGGTTTATTTGATGTTGATTTTGAGGAAGTGAACATAGAAAGTGAGAATGGATTGGGGTTAGACATTGCGTTAGTTGACCAATTAAAAAATCGATATGGTGAACAGGGTATTAGAGGAGTAAAAGTTTTTAAGAAGAAGTAAATAATCCTATGAACTTCATCATCATATACATCACCAACGAGAACAAAACCAGTTAGCCAGTTTATTTTCATCTATCATCTCTGTGCGGTCGTCAATAGATGATAGATGGAGAGTTACATCACTCATAAAAATTTATGCGCGTATTAGTTATTGGAACGGGGTTTCTCGGAGAGGCGCTTTGCTACGTACTCAAAGAACACGGGGCTGATGTCGTCATGACGCATCATACGCACCAGAAATTTGATGATTCACTCCGGTATGACTTTTTCAGCGACGACCCGGAAAATATTTTCGCTGGAAAAGCAGTTGACATTGTGATTATTCCAGCCAAAATAGAGTTTACGGAGAACAGTGTCTCTCTTGGACAGGCCATGGAACGATTACTCGCTTATTTTAGCGTGGCGAGGACAGTCTATATTTCGAGTGACGGGATCTTTGATGGCGCAGAGGGAAACTATAGTGAATCCGATCAGCCTCATCCCGTAACGCTCTACGGCAGGAATCTTGAGCTTTGCGAAAGTCTCGTTCGAAAGTATGCGAAAAATCATTGCATCATTCGACCAAACTACATGTATGGTTTTGTGAATGGCGTACTCGATGAGCGCTTGGAGACAGCGCGTAAAGAGCTGAGTACGGGAAGAGAAATATCTCGTTTTACCAATATGTACAAATCGCCAATCAGCTATGTTCAGGCAGCTGAAATCATAGCAACTATCGCCCTTTCAGACTATATCGGAACTATTCATATCTCCGGCAATAGGATGAGCGTTTACGAATTCACTAAAGAGGGGATGGGGGCACTCGGTATTTCGACAAAAAAGTTATTCGCCAGTGTCATGCCGGATCCCAATCCGGCGGACATGCTCGCCGATACATCTCTCGATAACACGCTCATGCAGAAGCTCACAAATATCAAACCACTGAACATCAAAGAAAGCCTCAAACCTTTAAAATCATAGACCTATGAACTTCATCATCATCTACATCACCAACGAGAACAAAACCAGTTAGCCAGTTTATTTTCATCTATCATCTTTTGACGACCGCACTAAGATGATAGATTGAGGAACACAATATGAGTTACGTAACATAAAGAAAAGAGCCGGCCCTCATGTAGAGAGTCGGCTTGGTTGGTGCGTCGCTAACGCTTGGTATCGGCCTACTACCAGTTGTCCCTCAAGAATGACCAGAGGACAATAAGCAACAGGATGGGAATCAGCCAGCCGGCGATGGCGTAGAGCGTGTTGACGGGATACACGGAGATTCCCCGTGGGTACACGGTCTCACCCTTGTTCTGGAGGCTTTCGCGCAACTTGATGAGGACGTTGGTCTTCTCGAGTGGCGCCGAAGCTGTCGGCAACGATTGGAGTTCACCGAGCGAAGCCTTGAGGTTGCCGTACCAGAATCCAATGTCTTCATCCGGTGTCTTGTAGAGGATGCTGGTGTAACCCTCGGTCAGCTTGCGCTCCTCGAGGCACTTCACCGCCGTCCCCAGCTCCTTTTGCGCCATTTCGATGGTGTTGGCGATGGCGGCCCGATCGATGTAGCCACCGCACTGACGCTTGAAATCGATGTTCTGGTAGATGCGGAGGCCACACCATGCCAGCAATAGGAAGAACAGGAAGAGGGCGACATACTTTCTCATTTGGCTCATTTGCCTTCTCCAGGAGATATGGCGGCACGCAAATCTTTGCGTTCGGACACTCAATGAGTGACGCTATAATCTAATACAAAAATCATAAAAAGTCAAGAATGATTTATGGCCTTAATGAAGGAAGAGTTAAGTAATTGATTACGTAACAAAAGAAAAAAGCCCGGATTAGGATCACTCCCTGGATACAGGCGAGATGGAGTTGCGCGGCGGATGGTTCATAGTGCCGATGCGTGATAAGCTGAACCATTGCATGCTCGATAATCGGTCGATATTCCACCGGGAACAGCCACCGACCAGCAGCGTATTCTGCACTCGTGATTCGCAAGTCCGGTAGCGTTTCATTTGCACGCAACAACTCTGCAATGTCCTGTGTCATCTGATCGACAGCTGCCCTGAAGTTTGCTACGGATCGACGACGGACAGCTTCGTCTTTCATGGTCATGAGAGACTCCTTGATGACTCTGCGACAGGAACCATCCCATTGATTGTCCACACCTTGTCACAGAAATACCATTTCGTCAATATGACCCTCACCATCCCCATCACGCGTAACACTGCATAGCACATCTCTATGCGGCCGCACGAAGATGTGTAGGTATAAATAAAGTTATACAAGGAAAGAAAAAGACCGGCTCTCGCATAGAGAGTCGGCTTTACAGGCTTGTTTTTTGTGATATACTGCCGGCGGATCGAAGGTCGCCAAGGGGGCGTCTGTACGCAGTCGTATCTGATCCATTTTTGAGAAGCAGTAACTTTCTGGAAGTAAGCGTTAGTGTGATAACCCCTCGTCATCTATGTGGCGGGGAGGGAGACCGAGATATGTCTCCCCTTAGTGGTTCCTGTGTGTATTGCCCGTTCCGGTTTCCGTGGGGGATCCTCCTCTCGTGGTCATCGGTAGGGCACGAGATGGCTGTCCATAGCGAAGCCATCACCCGCACCGGGTTCCGTACAGTGATAGTTGTTGTACCTGATATATTGCGGCCCCCTTGGCCAGCTGTACGGGAAAAAGTTCTTTCACACCAATATTCAATTAACTCTGGGAGCAGACCATGTTAGAAATGATCTTGCGCCCGGAACTTGTCGGGCATGGACTGGGTGGGCATCCGATGATTCGCTTCGAGGAGCGTGAAGTGCGTGGCAAGAAACGCCTCATCGGTGTACCAAACCGATCGATGCGTTTCCTGCATCGAAAACTCGACACGTTCCTCCACGACCTGGTGATGGCGACTGACGGCAGTGGCTATGGTGTGCGCAAGCTCCCCTCAGCGACTGGTTGTATCAGTGGTTCGAATCCACAGAAGAACGCCCTGGCGCATCGGAAAGGGAAGTGCTTCTATATCACCGACCTCGTCAATGCCTATGCCAATGTGTCGTTGGAACGCCTTGCTCTCTTCGTCACATTCCTCATACGCTACGAGGACTATGTCGATCTCGTCTCGCTTGGCTGGTTCGGTCAGGACGAGCGGGCCCTGGTCCTAGCTGAGGACTGGGCGTACCCGTTGGTGCTCGACTTCCTGCGGGCGCACTTCGGTGGACAGTTTGGTCAAGGCCTCGCAATCGGCGGACCACTCTCGCCGTACCTCATGAATCTCTACTGTGAGGTCTTTCTCGACATGCCGTTGCGGAAACTGTGCGAGAAGCGAGAAATCACGTACACGCGGTACGTCGATGACCTCGTATTTTCAGCGACGTTCTTCATCGGACGGGAGACAAGACGCCAGCTACGAGTCATCATTGAGCGAAGTGGTTTCTCAGTGAACCACAAGAAGTCCCGCTTCCTGCTTCAGAGTATGGGTCCGGTATCGATTACCCAAACCGTGCTCGAGCGTCCATTTGATCTCGAGCTTTTCCGGGGGCATCAACCACCAACACCGGAGAACATGCAGTGGGCAAGTAGCGCGGAAAATCCGCTTCTTGTTTTCCCTCAGAGGAAACGACGCAAGCTCCACGGCATCATCCATAGCTATCTCGCTTTTGGAATGGACTGGCCTGAAAAGGTTAGTGGGTATGCCGCCGAGTTCCTGTATTACTACAAAAACGTTGATGTTCGGACGAAAACGGACAAAAAGACGTTTGCGTTGTGCCGACAGTTCCAGGCGGAATGGGAACGTCACGGCGGATACCGGCACAGGGTACGCAGACACTAGCAACGCCGAGTGGACAAGTTTCCTCTCGGTTTTTTCTTTTTAAAGTGTAGTACGTTTTGTGCTAAAATGAGCCTGTAACAATTTGCAAGAGCGTACTATGAACTTCATCATCATCTACATCACTCACAAAAACAAAGCAGAAGCCAAGAAAGTCGCTGAGGTTTTACTTCGCGACCGACTCATTGCCTGCGTGAACTATTTTCCTATCGAAAGTAGTTACTGGTGGAAGGGGAAGATCGTAACCGGGAAAGAAATCGTCACCCTCGTCAAAACCAAGAAAGAGAATTGGGCCAGGGTGAAAAAAGCGGTGGAAGCTATTCATCCCTACGAAACCCCATGCATCATGAAGCTCGATGTCACCTCTAACCTCTCCTACGCCAAGTGGATCAAAAGTGAAACGATGGTATGATGTGTCATATACAAACGGTCGTTTACAAATGACACATTTCGTAAAGATGATAAGAATAAAATAAGGACTCGTGATGAGAAAGAAAATCATATTTTTTGATGGCGATGGGACATTATGGTACCCGAAAGCTACCAAACATCGGGAGAAACCGCATTGGGTCTATAGAACTGATGGGACGCCAGATGATCATTGCAGACAACTCATGCTCATACCGACGGTGCTCGCGACCTTAAAAAAGTTGAAGAAACTTGGTGTCATAACCGTCCTTCTTTCGACTCATCCACATCCACCACAGGAGGCTCAGGCACTGATCCATCACAAAGTGAAGCATTTCAAACTTGGTGAGTTTTTCGATGAGATTCACGCAACGCGAGAGTTTCATGCCTCGAAGGGTGAGTTTATCGTGAAAATTCTCAAAAAGCGGGGCATCGCTAAAAAAGATGCCCTGATGGTGGGGGATAACTATCATTGGGATTACAAGCCAGCCAGAGATGTTGGCATCGACGCCCTTATGATAGAATCCGACTATATGCACAAGGATCCGCAGGGGAAAAGGGTGCAGAAGACTATAAAAAAACTAGGGGACATTATCGGATAGCTTCACATTAAGGAAAATAAAAAAGGAACCAGATTCAGTTCCTTGTAGCGGTATGGAAAAATGATTGCCAAGAGCGATGTCGGAATGATTGATGATAAAACGAAATGAAAAAAGTATTGAAGGGATTTTCAGAAAAGAAAGATGGTTCGATGCATATGGCTGTGGCTGAAAATGCCGCCCATCGCAAATTGTTTTTTGAGGAGCATCGGCTTGCTGGCAAGCAGATCGCCGTAGCTGATTTGGTGCACGGGATACGTGTGGAAATCGTCACGCCCGCGTCCAAGTATGTGCTTCCCGAAACTGACGCTCTCGTTACCAAAGAATCTGGCATCATCCTGGCCCTGACTGGCGCCGATTGTTTCCCGGTGTATTTTGAAGAGAAAACCACCGGTATCATCGGTTTGGCTCACTGTGGCTGGCGAGGAATTGTCACCGGGATCATTGGGGAGACTCTGACTGGTATCGGAAACATGGGAGGTAAGATGGAAAATATCGCCCTTACCATCGGTCCCGGTATCTGTGCTGAACATTTTGAAATCGGAGAAGATACACTCCCTTCTTTTTCAGCCTATTCGGATAGCATTATCCGAGACAGAAATATCAGGGTGGACTTGAAAAAAATTATCAAGCAACAGGCAAAGAAAGCAGGAGTGATGAATGAAAACATCGTCGATACAGGAGAATGCACCTATTGCTTGCGAGACAAATATTTCTCCTTTCGACGTGATCGGCCAAAAATACTCGAAGCTCAAATCGCCTATATCATCCAGTTTCCTCACCGAAAATTTTAATCGATAATAACAATCCTATGACCGAACAACAACAGCCATCGAAGCAGATCCAGATCAAAGCGACTGATGAAAAACTGAAAGGGGAGTATGCCAATGTTATGCAGGTTCTCCACACCAAAGAAGAATTTGTGATTGATTTTCTCAATATTTTTCCACCGACCGGAACTCTCAATTCCCGCGTCATTGTCAGTCCCGGACACTTCAAACGCATGCTTGTGGCTATGCAGGAGAATCTCGCCAAATATGAGGCTCAATTCGGCAGTGTCGCCCCCTCCGAGGCTCCAACGCAACAGGGTATCGGTTTTCAGGAGTAATCGTCCATTTTTATATCGCATATTCTTCTCTTGTCAAGTATTGTAAAATGTGGTATCGTATACGAGATATGAATGAAGAGACACAACCGAAACAACTAAAAGATTCGCGGGCAACTCTCAAGGTTTGTCTCCAAGAAAATTGTTGCCAAAAAGGGGCAAGGAATGTTTTTACTGCCCTGAAACAAGGATTTGCGCCAGAAGAAGCACTGGTCATAGAATCGTCCCGCTGCCTCTCGGGTTGTAAGGAGGGTCCGAATATTGCGGTAAATGATAATATTATCAAGGGCGTACGCCCTATTTCGGTCGTTGAAACTGTGCGTTCAGAATTAAAAAATCCTTCCTGTAAGGCTGATGGCCTCGGATCGCGCAGTATCGATGATCTGGAAGATGTTTTGAGTGACATACTTCCACTTGACAAAAATGAAGAAAAGTGATTCAATAAAAATTCGAATTTTAAAATGATAATTCATCGATTTCCCTGAACAGGGGGAGGGAATACTATCATCATGGGGAAAATTTTATATTTCAGCGTACTGACTGCCATGGTATTGAGCTACAGTACCATGTTCGGTCAGGGGACCAATCCTTTCAAGACGGTGTGTGTTTTGACAGAAAAAGCATCGGAAGGATTAGACTCGTTTTCGGTGCCTTTTGGCGCTCAACATAAGGAAGAGACTGTCTGGCGTCGGACAGCACCGGAGGACTTTCATGCGGTATTGGCTCTGATGCAAGTGGTGAATGTCACCCCCTGTAACATGCCCGGAAAAAGAGAGTCTCGACTTGCTCTCCGAGCTATTCGTTTGATCGAGCGGGATCCAGTAACTGGCAATGAGCAGGTGGTAAGCGCGGTTACGGATTTTTCCTCACGGGGTCAGACGGTATTCACCGGAGAACTGTTCCCGCGCATTCCGAATTGGTACGGAGGAAGCTCTTTCAAACCGGTTGGCGGTATGTTTACTGAGAAGGATGGCTATCTCGTCATCGATGTGAGTCGGTCACCGCAATTTATTTATCATGGCTGGACCGATCCGAAAGTCGCGACCAAACCAGGTATGACCTATTCCGTCGAAATGGAAGTCAAAATCAGCGGTCTGGCTCGGTTGCAAATCGGCGTTGACTACTGGCGTGAAATCGATTCAGAGTATAATCTCTTCGACAGTACTTGCGAAAAAAGCAACAACTGTGAAGGGTACCTTTCCCGGTGGTTCGGTCCAACCGACGGTTGGCAAACCCTCCGCGTCCCCGAGAGTTTCGACAACCGGTAATATCCGGCACATTGATGAAAATTGATGTGCTTTTTTCTTTGGCGCTCGTATCGTTGTTGGGGATTGTCAAAAAAAGGTCCGTGTGATAGGGTACCGTGATAACTTTCCCCACTATGGATATGACTCATTGGCTAGAAAAAGCCAAAAATAAGGCGTTAAAGGCTTTTCTTTGGATAAAAAACTTTTTTGCGAACGAATACTCACCCCGAGGGCTGGCGATGCTCTTTATCCTGGCACTCGGCACGGGCGCTGGCATAAAGTCTTTGGTCAACGATTCGCTTACTATGGGATTTGACGATTACCGACTTTCCCGAAGTAAAAGTACTATCGACCTCAATATTCTCCAGAAAGAACTCATTCAGCGTGGTGGCTCACTGGCCACCAGTTTAGAAGGTGTTCCACAAGGCGAGGTCTGTGCCGAAGAAGAGACAGAGCCGTCACTCTAATTGTTTTATCACCCGTCCTATGTCAGAAGAACTATTGGCAGAGTCTCCCGTCTTAGAACTGAAAAAGCACAATCGGAACCTGTTCGCTTTAGCCATCCTTCTTGCCGGACTCTTCTTGGGAAGTCTGTTTGTCGACTTTGTCCAGCTTTTACGCGGAGAAGGATTCTCATCTTGGGCAATCCAGGAACATAACGTTCTTGAAACAAACGGAAAGACATGGGTAGGATATGGTGATCCGCTGGTGAATCTCCAAGTCATTAGCGACAAGAATTGCGCCTCTTGCGATCCGAGCGAAGCGCTGGTGTGGCTGAGGCGGGTCATCCCAACAATCGAGGTGACACGGATCGACATTGCCGATCAGTTTGGAGTAGAAACGGCGGAACGTTTGGGTATCGTTACCTTGCCGGCCTTCATCTTTTCCAAGGATATTCTCCACACCAGTTTTTATTCACAAGCATCGAGTCTTTTCGAGAAAAGAGGAGGCTCCTATTTTTTCGATATGGGAAAAATTGGTCTACCAGCCGGACGCTATCTCAAGCTTCCAGCTATCGGCGAGAATGATATCGTAATGGGTCCCGCGGATGCCAAAGTGACCATCGTTGAGTTTTCGGATTTCGAATGCCCTCAGTGCAAGACGTTTCACAAAGACCTCAAACAAGTGACGGCTCCGTATGGCAATCAGATGCGCCTGGTGTACAAGCATCTCCCACTTTCGTTTCATGCTCAAGCGGAAAAAGCGGCCAGAGCGGCAGAATGCGCCAATGATCAAGGAAAATTTGACGCTTATGCTAATCACCTCTTTGCCAAGCAGACTGAATGGAGTAAGGCTTCTGGCCTGCAAAAATTCAAAGATTATGCCTGGTGGCTCAAACTTGATTATCGGGCATTTTCTGCCTGCCTCGAAAGTGATCGACACAGGGACAAAGTAGCGGAAGACAAAGAAGAGGCGACGGCACTTGATATCAGCGCCACTCCGGCAACCTTCATCAACGGTGTCTTTTTGAACGGCGCGGTAAGCGCGGATGACATTAAACGTATCATCGACCAGGAATTGGCTCGGTGAAATCAACAAAAAACACCCCGACTTCATTTCGGGGTGTTTTTGCTTTTTTGAGCCAGCGACCGGGATTGAACCGATGACCTGCGCGTTACGAGTGCGCCGCTCTACCAACTGAGCTACGCTGGCCTTCTTTCGTACCTTGGAAAGTCTATACTACTCTCCAAAAATATTCAAGAGAAGGCTGAATTATGCTATACTCTACATCGTATGGATGAAATGAAGGAAAAAATAGCCGTTCTTCAAAAAAAACTCCTGCAGTTGCAGGACTATCTTTGACTTCGCCAAAAGAGAAGCGAGGCGAGAGGAGCTGAAACAGGAAGCGGAGCATCCTCGGTTTTGGGATGATCCGAAAAAAGCCGGCCGAATCATGCAAGAAATAGAAAGCATCGAACGGGAACGGCAATCTTTCGAAACGCTCAAAAGCTCCCTGTCCGATCTCTCAGACTTCTCTCAGGAGGAGATGGATCAGGCGACTCAGAAGTACGTCGATGAAGAGTACACCAAGGCCGAACAAGCCATCCATGATTGGGAGTTCCGGACGCTCCTTGGAGGCGATTATGATCAGGCATCGGCGCTTCTCACTGTGCGAAGCGGTGCCGGAGGCGTGGACGCTCAGGACTGGGCTGAAATGATTATGCGTATGTATCTCCGTTATGCCGAGAAAAAAGGGTTTCGCACGAGTATCATAGACGAAACACGGGGGAGCGAAGCTGGCATTAAAAGTGTCACCATCGAAATCGCCGGAACCTACGCCTATGGCTATCTCCGCGGCGAAGCTGGTATTCATCGCTTAGTACGCCTTTCACCGTTCAATGCCAACAGTCTTCGTCAGACTTCCTTCGCTTCGGTGGAAGTGATGCCGGTCATAGAAAATGACGACACGACCATCGTCATCAAGCCTGAGGAGTTGCGCATCGACACCTATCGGTCTTCCGGAGCCGGAGGACAAAATGTCAACAAAACCGAAAGCGCAGTCAGGATTACTCACCTCGCCACCAACACGGTCGTCGCCTGTCAGACAGAGCGCTCACAGCTCCAGAATCGTGAACAGGCTATGAAGCTGCTCCGTTCCAAACTCTTGCAGCAGAGACTGGAAGAACAAATGGAGGCCAAACGCAAGCTCAGGGGAGAATTCAAGAGCGCCGAATGGGGAAACCAAATCCGCTCTTACGTGCTTCATCCCTATACGCTCGTCAAAGATCATCGTACCGATACCGAAACGAGCGACACCGGGAAAGTACTTGACGGATCACTCGATATGTTTATAGAAAGCACGCTCCGCTATCTTCAATCACAATAAATAACATTTCATTTCTCTTGGTAATAAAACAAAAGTATAATACTATGGCAGACCGACAACCGATCATCCGCTTCGAAAACGTCACCAAAACCTATCTGGGCGATATTCCGGTACTGGAGGGAGTAAACCTGGTCATTTACCCCGGCGAGTTTTTGTCACTGGTCGGAGCGAGCGGCGCCGGAAAATCAACCCTTTTGAAACTCATCTACGCCGAAGAGATTCCCACGGCAGGGGAGGTATATTTCAACGAACGTTCCATAACACAGATTAATCGGAAACACTTACCATTCTTTCGTCGCAACATTGGAACGGTCTTCCAGGATTTTAAACTTTTGCCGAATAAAACCGCCTTCGAAAATGTCGCTTACGCCCTGGAAGTTGATGGTCGCAATCAAGTAGAGATTGATGCCGAAGTGCCGGAAATACTCGATATCGTCGGTCTTGGCAGCAAGATGGACAAATTTCCCCACCAACTTTCCGGCGGAGAACAGCAGCGCGTCTCACTCGCCCGCGCCCTTATTCATCGTCCGAAAGTCATTATCGCTGACGAACCGACCGGTAACCTGGACCCGGTATCATCAAGTGAAATCATTCGCCTTCTTCTTGAAATCAATTCTTTCGGCACGACCATCATCCTCGCGACGCACAATAAGGGTATTGTTGATAAATTGGGTAAACGCGTCGTTATCGTTCATAATGGTCATATTTCCCACGACGAAAGCCGGGGGAAATATATGCTACAATAAATGGTGTTCCACCATTATGTTGCCGTCACTCGCTCAGAACCAATAGGATAAACATCGCTTCATTCACTTCGTTAGGCAATAAAGGATATGAAAACACTCAAACTCTGGCGTACTTTTAAGGAAGGATGGCTGAATTTCAAACGTAACGGCTGGCTGTCTTTTGCGACTGTCAGCATCCTGACGCTTTCGCTTTTTATCGTGAGTCTTTCAGTTCTTCTCGGATTGACCACTCACTACATACTGGAAAGTATGCGCGATAAGGTGACTGTCAGCGTCTCTTTTAACCCGGATATTCCCGAAAAGCGCATTCTCGAAATCCGAGATGAGCTTTCCAAATACAAAAAGGAAATCGCTTCCGTAGAGTATGTTTCTCGCGAAGACGCGCTCTCGAGTTTTTTGGCTGAAAGCGGTGATGATCCCGTCATCAAACAGGCTATCGATGAAATCGGGGAGAACCCGCTCCTCGCTTCACTCGTCATCAAGGCGGTGCAGCCGGAATATTACGAGGTCATCGTCAACCAGATACAGCGCTCTACCTTCCAGAGCGATATCAGCCGTATCAACTATGTCAAAAACAAGAAAATTTTCGATCGTCTCGACCGTATCAACAGCGCTACCAAAAAAATCGGCCTTATCCTCGGATCTGCTTTTATCTTCATCGCGATTCTTATCACCTTCAACACTATCCGCATCACCATCTATTCCCATCGCCAGGAGTTCGAGATTATGCGCTTAGTCGGTGCTTCGAACATCTACGTACGGATGCCCTTTGTTTTTGAAGGGGTATTCTACGGTATCGCGGCAGCTCTTATGACTACTCTTTCCCTTTTTGGGGCAGTCTACTTCATCTCGCCCATTACAGAGAATGCTATTCCCCAGGGGAATTTCATGGGCTTGTATCTGCAATTTTTCTTTCCCGTCTTTCTTGGAACACTCTTTCTTGGTATCCTTTTGGGCGTCATCTCGAGCAGTATCGCCATCCGCCGTTATCTCAGGGGGTAAAGACAATTAGCAATCAACAGTCACCCAAATAGCTAAAATGGGCCGCTTTTAGTCAGGGGTTGAAAAAAATAGGTTTTTCGTCTAGTATGGATGGATGACTGATAGCACGGTTGTTTTTTGTTGATTGTTGTTTGTTAACTGATATTTGGGGAGTAGCCAAGCGGTAAGGCAGTGGGTTCTGGTCCCACCATGCGAAGGTTCGATCCCTTCCTCCCCAGCCAATTACCATCTTTATGGTATGCAAGCACCCCTTGAAAGGGTGTTTTTGCTTCAAATAAAAGGTTTTCGCCTTGCAATTGCAAGTTCTGAAGTATGAAGTTGACGATACTCGTTTTTTCAGGCACTTCCGAACTTTTGAAAAGCTCATATGACCGAGAAGCCATATCCAAAATCTTATTTGCCGTCAGATAGAAGCTATCATCGCCTTTGGCGTGTTCTTCAAGCTCAATGAGGAGTTGCTGTCGTTCTGCTCCGAGTTCCTTCACAAAGGTGTCATATTCGTCCGTGCTGATCCGTCCATCGAGCCGATCCTCATACATTAGCTTCAAACGCCTCGAAATTGCCTCTACACGCCCTTCAATGCGTTTCAAGTTCTGTTGGTAGTAGTTCTGCTCATTCTCGTGCGAGACACGCAATCTCTCCTTGAGAACGCTCAATTCCTCATCCGTGAGTTGAAACTGTTTTAGGATAGCCTCTACCTGATCGAGGATGGTCTTTTCTTTGACCCAAGCTCTATTGGTGCAATTTCGATGATAGTTCGTGCAATGGTAGTAGATATACTTTCCTTTCTTGAGTTCGGGCGTGAAAAGGCACTTACAATCAGGACAGGAGATAAGCCCTCGGAAAACATAAGGTTTCTCGGATCGCTTGAAAGGCTTTTTGGAAAAGCTCGCTATCACATCCTGAACCTGATTGAAAAGGTAGCGGGAAATGAGGGGCTCGTAGCGATGCTGAAAAAGCTTCTCCTTGTAGAGCATCTCGCCGTAGTAGAACGGATTTTTGAGGATATGTTCGACTTGGCTTGTTACGATTGCCTTTCCCATACTAGCAACCAGTCCCAAGCGTTTCATTTCTTTCGTTAGCTTGAGCATCGAGAAATTGCCTGAAGCATAGAGTTCAAATATCTTCACGATAAGAAAATCCCTGCTCGGATCAGGAACAATATCTTTCTGTCCGTTTTCAAGAGTGATATTTTTATAGCCGACTGGAGCTTTATGCGGCCACTCTCCACTCCGCACTTTTTGCTCCAAGCTCCGCTTCACATTGTCGCTCAATTGAAGGACATAACTTCGAGCCACAAAAACACCCAAGTCCCAACGCTGAAGTTCGGAACTATTTGAGTTCTTATGCAGGATCAAGCCCTCTCGGATGAAATGGATTTCCAATTTTCCGCTCTTGCGAAACTCATCCAAAATGACTGACTCTTTGAAGCTTCTTTGGAGACGATCCACTGTCTCAACAACAAGGGCAATTGTTTCTTTGGAAGCCCGTATATCCTTCAATACTTCCTCAAACTTGGTGCGATGTTCTTTGAGAGATGACTCATCGAACTGGTATTCCTTGAAAGGGTCAAGTCCTTTCCGATCTCTATATTCTTGAGAACGAGCAAGTTGGGCGGGAATGGATGACCCTTCCAGCTGATCCTCTTTTGATACTCGTGCAAGAATGATTGATTTCATATCTACTCAAATAGTGTTTCAAAGCGTTGCCAATTTTTATCTTCGTTGACTGATTTTCCCTGCGTATACTGATACTTCTTACCTTGATTGAAATACCAGATACCATTCTCAAAAATAGCAATCCCGCCAACATATTTCTTCCCTAGCTTGAGCAATTTCTGAGATAGAGCCTCAGCTTTATCTTTTGTTTCTTGATCAGTCGCAGTCCTTCCATCTTTGGTATCAAAAATACCAATTCTTCCATCATTGAAACGAATGATCCAATCAGGATAGAAAAGAGCATCTTTTTGATCTGTTGTGTTGTAGTAGCGAATTGCAAAGTATTCCTTACCCTGATCACCATTCTTGAACCACCACGAAATCTCTTTTTGCCCATCGATATACTCTTTGAAAGCAATCTCATTTTTCCGTCCGTCGTATTCTTTCAGAAAATAGCTCTTGTCGAGGATACATCTTTTCTGCTCAACTTCATCGAAATCTTCAGTATATTTATACTCATTCAATATCTTGAAAATGGGTGCTTCTCGCTCTTCTTGCTTCTTTCTCTTTTCTTTGAGGAGTTCTTGAGAGACTGGCTTGAAATCACGAAGGGCTTTTGTTATAGCGGGGCGAAACTTGCTTCTTGCTCCTTTCTGAATATCCTTCACGAATACTCGATAGTAGTAGTTGCTATCTTCGCTCAATACGCACTGGAACCAGACCCGAATAGCTGATTTCAAAACACCCCAAGATCGTGAAATGTTCGTATACTTTGCACTCTCATCGTTCTGCTCTTTCAAGATGACATAGCAAAGGTAGTTGAAAGTCTTTTCCACATCATTGGTAGACATTTCAACATCAACATCAATACCTTGCTTTTGAAAATCCAACGCCATTTGATCAAAATCTTCAAAATTGGCATCTGCTATGATCTTATTTTCCAGCGAGCTATCCAAATCCACACCCTTTTTTGCAAGCTTCTTACCTGCCACACCAAGTATGTCTCCAGACGCTAAGCCAAAATACTCGTTCATTGAGTCCTTGAAGCTCAACTGAAACTTATGCGAATGGGGTATGTCTCCATAGTCCAGCCGAGACACATATGCCGATTGGAGTTCAACATTTTCACTCTCATCCTTGAGTTTAGCCGTATAGATATAGGGCTTGTTGTTCCCTGATTGATCAGGAACTTTTACTTCTTGTCGCTTATAGTTGGTGTAGAGATACCCAATTCTTAGATTGGGGTTATTTTTATAGTCTTCTTTGTGATTAGGCTCAGGCATACGCAAAATGCGTCCCACAGTCTGAACATAGAAAGTATCTGATCTGATTTCCCGAAACATCACAAGAACAGATGCTCTCGGACAATCCCAGCCAGTCCCAGCCGCTTGCTTGAAAAGCATAAAATCGACATCACTTTCGTTGGCTTCGATATAGTCCAAATGCTCTTTCTTCCCATCAAACCACTTTGCTATCTTTATATCGGGAACCCCTTTTGACATTAGAAATTGCGTAACTACTTCCTCTTTAGTTTTTTCTCCTAAAGATACTCTTTCATTATCATCGTTTGGGAGCTGGATGAGCATTAGAGGGTTGATCTTTTTGCCAAGTGCCGAAAGCTCCATCTTCAACTCCTCTCTTTTTTGCATCCCAAGTTCAAGCAACACCGCATCCAAATCCTCTCCTTTATGCTTGAGCAAATCTTCCGTAGTTTGCACCGCTATTTTTTCTTTGATAAGACCTTCTCCAACAACTTCTCCCCGATCAATTTCTATGAAACTGTCGTATCGTCTCGCCAAAAGCTCATCCTCGTCCTTTGGAGTAGCGGTTATATGAAAAATGACTTTTGGGTCAATAAGATCAATGATGTTTTTAGCAAGATCGGTTGACTTATTTTTGTGTGCTTCATCAATTATGAGAATGATTTCTCGCCCATCTGTTTTTGTAGCTTCAATCACATCCTCAAAGTATTTCCCTGCTTCTTTGGACATTTCTTCATCTTCAGGACGACGCAATATACGGCTCTCCGCATTTCGAGCAACAACTTTTTGCCAGTTGAGAAAGAGGATATCATTAGGTTGAAGCTTGCCTCGATTTACATCACTTACAGTCAACAGTCCATTCTCAAGAGTGTTATAGAAATACTCTCGAAACTTATCTTTACTCTGCATAGCAAGCTCATCACTAAATGTGATCCAGATAAAAGCTTTATCGGCGTTCCAATGAGGCAAGTGATTTAGCCCTCGCACAAAATGTGCAGTCATAAATGTTTTTCCACTTCCCGTAGGTGCTTTGAAAACAAGGGGGAGCTGTCGTTCCTTATTTTTCCAGAGGTGGACGAATGTGTCTAAGAGAGTATTGATCGCTTTATTTTGAAAGCGGAGTGGTTTGAATGTGCTCATAGTCCTGTTGAAAGGTTGTATATTTGTTTATAAATCTCAAGAATTGGCTGTGGGATAGTTTTGATCATAATATCCCTACTATCTTCAAACTCATCAACAAATGCTTCTTTTTCCCAACTGAAGACATATACGGAAGTAGGTTTCTTCAAAGAGAGCACCTTTTCAACAAAATCTGAAAACCTCTCAAACTCCTCTTGAAAATAAACTGCGGTATATTGTTCTCTATTCTCAAATATCTGAAAATAGTCATTTGTTTCAACTCGGTCTAGCGTATTCTCTGCAAGGGCTAGGAGTTCACCAGCGTGATGTGCTAGTTCAATTTTATCCTGATCATCCGCAGAAAGGATATTGTTTTTTCCCACAAACTCCGTTTGGTAGTATTTTAGGGAGCCACCCAATCCTTCTTGACCCTCATATCCTGAAATCACTTTTTCTATTCTTGGATAGCAAACTTCATCCATTATCTTCCCCTCGTTATTCGTAACAAGTATCCATTGTCGTTTTTCGTTTCCTCTTTCAGTGTTGAGTTTCATCACAGCGTGAGCAGTTGTGCCTGAGCCAGCAAAAAAATCAAGAATGATAGAGTTATCATAGCTAGTGAAGCCCAGTATTTCAGCTAAAATGTTTTCATCTTTCGGATTTTGAAAAACAGTCTTTCCAAAAATAGTGTTCAATCTTTTTGTAGCCGCCCGCCCATCCTGATAAAAGACACTATACGGGACTTGATATTCTCGGTCTTTCAGATATGCCTTTATACAAGGAACTTTTTCTTCATCGACTCCAAAGTGAACCTTATTCAAGGAGATTGCTTCTTGCATTCTTTCTGGTCGAGAAAACATCCACCCTCTTGCAGGAACTCTGCAAGCCTTGTGTGTTATAGGATGAAGAACTTCATATTTTGGCCCACCTCCACCAGGCCAAGAAATATCCGCAGGAAAATAAATCCCTTCCTTATCTACCGAAGAATAGTGCTTATGCTTCTTTGCTGGATGAGCATTTGGAAGATCACGAAACCATTCCTTTAGATCTTTCTCTATATCTAAATAGTTGTCCTTATGTTTCCTTTTTAGTCGATTATAAGTCTTATAAATCTCATCTAGCCCATCTTTCTTTTGACGCCAATGGATGTCATTTTCCTTGAAGTATGAAAGTGATTTTGCGTAGCAAAGAACATACTCGTGCGAAACCGATACAAGCTTGGAATCATTTTTTCTGCCCCCACTCCATACCAATTGTGCAATAAAGTTTTGCCCATCGAAAATCTCATCAGCAAGAAGCCTAAGTTGAGCTACCTCGTTATCGTCGATACTCATCAAAATTACACCTCTTTCGGAGAGCAGGTCTTTTGCAAGCTCTAGTCGCTTCCGCATAAAGGAGAGCCAGTAGCTATGCCGAAATGGATGATCCTTCGGAACCGCTGTTCCATCGGGGAACCTATCCAAAATACGCTTATCTTTATAGCGGAAACCATCCGATCCTGTGTTGTAAGGAGGATCGATATAGATCACATCCACTTTGCCTTTATGTGTGTAGTTGAGACAGGTTAGAGCGTGATAGTTATCGCCCTCAATAAGGATATGAGTTGGCTTATCATCCTTACTCTTTATCGCAAGCTTGGGAACCTCTTTCAAAATTGGAAGTTTATTTTCAACATCATCCTCAAATGCCTCAGGGACATCAAGCCATACCACACCGTATTTCTGCTTTTTGATAGCTTTTTTGAGACGCTCAACTTCCTTTTTGAGCTTATAGATTTCCTGTTCTTTTGGATCGGTATGAGAAACCATATTCTTCTTACTTTGTTTTTAGTGATGAGAGGAAACGCTCCAACTCTTTTTTTTCAATCCGAAAGTTTTTCCCTAGCTTATATGCTTTGATCTTTCCCGCTTTGATATAGCGGTAGATGGTCATTATGTTTACCTTCAGCATCTCGGCGACATCTTCAGCAGTCAAAAACTCGTGCTTTTCCATAGGGTTGTTATTAGATTTAGTATACTTTACTTTCGTTTACAAGGCAATTTGCCATTAGAACCTCTTGAGCACCCGCTCAAGCATCGCCTTTTCTTCACCTGAAAGGGAAAGAACAAACTGGTCATCTCCCTCAGCAACCTTGAGCCGTTGCACGATTTTTACTGCATCGTCATTGCTCATACTGCCATAGCCATATACCCCAAAAGTTGTCGCTACATTGGCGTGTCCGAGATTGAGACTGATTGCTCGTTTTTCTTCCTCCGTCAATCTTGCCTTGCTCATAACATTCACGATGAGGTGTCGGAACGAGTGGGGGTTGAAATATGGAAGATCGGCATTCTCACATCGCTTCTTGAAAATCTTTCTCGCCCCATCCGTGCCAACCCAAAAGTCCTTGCTGACAAACTCTTTGCTATACTCACTCTTTCCATCCGTAAACCCGCTCATTGTTGCAGGGAAAATAGGATCATCTCCCTGAAAGCCTTTTGATTTGAGATAGTCATACCATTCGAGGAAATATCGCTCGGGAGCCTCCCAGCCAACGGGAAAGAAAGTAGTGAGGATATGCTTCGAGTTCTTCGTTTTTACCCCATCCCCAGGGTTTTGATCGATGAGCTTCTTCTCTCGATCAAAGGATTTCATCTTGAGGGAAATGATAGCAGAAATACGGATGCCCGTGGTAAGAGCGAAGCAGATGATAGCTCGATCCCGCCTGTCGATCTCACTTTGGATCGCAATGCTTTCAATGATCTCTTTCACCTCCTCAAATGTCGGCATTTTCTTTGTTGTCCCAGCCGTTGCGATGCGAGCCTCTTTTTTGGAAAGCTTCAGAAACTCGACATCATTTTTGAGTATCCTGTTCCGATAGTTTGGTTGTTCAGAAAGCCATTTGAAAAACTTCTTTACCCGACGCAAATAGTTATATTGCGTAGTGAGGGAAATCTGTCCTGTTTCGGTATGGCTCGGACGCTCTTTGAGCCAGTCCCGAAAAGCGAGGGAGTGTGTTTTGTTGAAGTTTCCAAAATCCTCGTCTTGGGAAAAAGTTTGCCATTGGGCGACCGCCTCGGCAAAGGTATGGACGGAGCTTTCGGCGAAGCCCTCCGCCCCTCGCAAATACTCAAAGAACTCTCGCTTCCGCTTCTCGTTTTCAAGGGTATTTTTTGTCATAGTGTTGAAAATTATGATTATGGCTCAAGGTGGACATTTGAATGGGAACAAGGAATATCTGATAGTCGCTTTGGTAGGGTTAGAATAGTCGGCTTATCTTGCCGTTACACGCACGACATCGGGCTGTTTTTCTTCCGCTCAACACCTCAATCGACCCTCGTTTTGCGGACACCGCCCGCTTACAAGTGAGGCAATAAAACTCGCTCCGTCCGAGTGGTGGAACTTTCCGTTTCAGGTTCTTCAATCGCAAAAACTCTTTCAGATCGGAGCCGTGAATATAGATCGGGTTTTTACTCCCAGCAATGATCTTCAATCCATTTTCAATCCATCGAAAACAGGTCTTGTCCGTAACACTCAAAGCCTCCGATATTTCTTTGATCGTATAGGGCATATGCTTACTGATTTTTTGAGGGTTTATCTTTGACACGATCGTTTGATGAGGGCTTAGCGAGAGAGGCTTGAGCTATGGCATCGGCTTTCTTCTTTTCCTCATTCCGCTTATCGATACTGATGAACAACTCAAACAGTCCGACGAAGTTCTTATCCGCCTCGAATGCCTCTTGCTCGGAAAGCTCCTTTCCGCTCATTCGGGAATAGAATTGTCGTAGCTTTTCGTCCATTGGAACAATGAAAAAACCTGATCTTACGACCAGGCTATCATTTGGACTACTTGAGTTGACTTGAGTTTACGGAAGGTATTTTGGGTTGATTGTAACCGACTGCTTCGTGGTGATGAAGAAATCCCTGATGCTCGTCTCAATGGCAATTCTCTGTTTTACCTGATAGGCGATATTGGCAAACCGCTTATCATCGTGCTTTTCTTCGCTGTCGTATTTTTCCCCAATTTCAGAGAAAAACCATTGCTTCCCGAGTTCTTTTGGCTCCGAAAATATGATCCTGACAAAATGATACTGAAGACTATTTTTCCGAAAGAATGCTTGCTTGTCGCCGATCGTAAGCACCCCTTTCTCCTCTGAAAAACTCAAGTCTGACTTGAGTTTCCCTTTTTTTTCTTCCTCGACATCATCAGGATCATTCGATGGGGTAAGGCTTTGAACAGTGATCGGGGTCTGATGAAACTTAGTATTCCAAAGACTTTTATCACCCCAATTACGAACTTTGAGCTTTCCCAAATACTCTAAAACGCCTACAACTTTCACAAACTCAAAGCCGTTTTCACTCAAAGCTTCAAACGGGATATTGACCTCACCGTTGATCTCGGGGAACTTCTTGAGATACTCCACAAAGTTCTCTAACTGCTTGGAGAAATAGAGACGTTTTTCCCGATAGTTCGGCTCTCTTTCGATCAGATCATCATTGGCAAATGTGAACAGGAAATCTCTCATCTCTTGCTCAAGACGTTTCATTCCTTTCTTTGAGAACTCAACCTCGATGTGGATGAAAGGTGCACCGACCGTAACGACATACTCAAGGTGTCGATGATAGTTATCGGTAGTCAACTCTACTCGATCATACCAGTCTGGAAGACTTCCCATCTTCTCGTTGTTTTCACTCGCTTTCTCAAACTTCTCTTGCCACATTTTCTTGAGATCAAAAACATTGTCGATCACTGAGGCGTAGTATCCTGCCATATCATCCAGCTCACCTCCCTTGAAGTTTGATTGCAACATCTCTTTCATCACGGCATCGAGGATTTTACTTACCCCCTCAATAGTGATTTTCTTCACATCTCCCAGTCTCAACACATCTATCGTATTGAGCACCTGTGAGAGAACGAGGTCTTGAGTAGAGGAGAAGTCTCCTGTATCCCGTGCATTCTCGCTGATCTCATCAATCTTCCAATAGTCGCCCTTGATGAAGTCCCCGAGGATCAAGCTATCCTCGCCACGATAAAAGGCTTCGAGCAAAATGTGAACGCTCAAAAGGTTTATATCACTGTTGAAAATGTCGAATTGCAAT
This sequence comes from uncultured Bdellovibrionales bacterium, assembly GCA_964488025.1. Taxonomy (GTDB): domain Bacteria; phylum Patescibacteriota; class Minisyncoccia; order Moranbacterales; family UBA1568; genus UBA1568. The sequence goes on along the minus strand of CAZATJ010000002.1, from coordinate 80,955 downwards.
TCCTCCAACTCTTCCAACTGCTTTTCGTCCAACTGATCTACTTCTTCCATAAAAGCCTTGAAAATACGGCTCGACATAAGAGCCTCTTGCTTTGATGATACTAAGCAAAGTATACTAAAGTCAACTGTTGTATAGAGAGCCTTATGAAGAAGCTTTACCTTGATATTGACGGGGTTCTCCTCACGAAACAGGGCGTTTCCGCTCCGCATATCGTTGAGTTCCTACAATTTGCTACCGAGAACTTTGATTGCTATTGGCTGACAACTCATTGCGATGGGGATGCAACAACGGCGTTCCTTTATCTCGTCGGCAAGCTACCACCAGAAGCCGTGCCATATTTGGAAAAAATAAAGCCCACTAAATGGAAGCTTTGGAAACCCGAGGCGATAGATTTTACGCAAGACTTTTATTGGCTCGACGACTACGCTTTTGAGGGAGACAAGAAAATCTTAGACGAGCACCAAGCATTGGACAAGCTCATCACAATCGATCTCAAAACCAATCCCGATCAACTCTTAGAGATTACGAAAACCCTATAACAAACTCGCTATGAACAAGTTTCGACACTCGGCAGTAGAGGTTTTGAAAGTAGAGAATAAGCCTTTGCATTACAAAGAAATCACCCGTCTCGCTCTTGAGAGAGGGCTACTTGAAACCGAGGGAGCGACACCTGACTCATCGATGAACTCGCAAATCATCACCGACATCAAGCAAAAAGGAGAAAACTCCAGCTTTATCAAAACCGCTCCAAGCACCTACACCCTCAACCCAAACTACACTGAGCAACCCGAGAAAAATATCGAGGAAATCACCGAAGAAGTTGAGGAAGAAAAGATCAAAATCGAAAGCGGGTATGTTGGCAAAGGAGGAGAACACCTCATTTGTAGCGAGCTTCTTTTTCGGGGCTTCAACGCCAGTATTATGAGTGTCGATGTTGGAATGGATATTATAGCCACAAAGGATGGGAAGCTATATGGGGTTCAAGTCAAAACCTCAAATCTCAATAAGTTCGACACCTACAATTTTGATGTTCGGAAAGTCTCCTTTGAACGGCACGATTCGGGCGGGGTCTATTATATCTTCGTGCTCCATAACGAAAAAGGAAACGACTTCCTCATTCTGCCGTATCACGAAATGGTCAAACAGGTTCACGACGAGGCAATCAAAGAAATCTTGGGTGGGAGCCGATATAGAGTGAGAATACTGATCCGAGAGGGCAAAGTGTTCCTCGGCAATAAAGATCACGAAATGGGATACTTCCTCAATCGATGGGATATAATTGTTTAGGAAAAAGACTATGAACAACGATGAAAAATCAGACAAGGAGCTAACCGATGAGTTTGCTCAAGCATCCGTTGATAACCTGAATAGGAATGTTGCTAAAAGCGTGGCTCGGGGCGAAAGATACGACAAGATATTTGCTTTAGAGCGGAAGAAATGGCCGTATGGTATGGGGTCTAAGATGCGAGATGAAGTCCCTGAAAATCTCCAACAAGAACTCGACGATTGCATTACAAGATCACAAATTATAGCCCGTGATGCTTGCCAGACTGAAGAGCTTACGGAAGCCTACCTACGAGAGCAATCGAAATAGCCACCATCACTCAAGCACGGAGAACCGCCAATTTCGGCACAGATTGAGACAATATCCGTAGTTCCTCGGCGATCTTCCTCCAATCCACAGTTCCGAACGCATCCAATAAGCCCAGCACACAAATTATGAATACAAATATCACAACTTTTATTTTTGATTGTTTCGGTGTTGTATGTAGTCCCGTACTAAACAGTTGGTACAAAGAGCATAGCGTAAAACATAATTTTATAGATGAAAATTTACATGAGGTCTTTAGACAGTTTGATCTAGGTCTTTTATCTGAGGATGACATTCTTGATTATTTTTCACATTATAAAGGTGTAACCTCAGGCAAGGCACAACTCCGTGATGAGATTGATAGCTATCTAAATATAGATAAAGATCTTGTTGCAATAATAAAAAAACTAAAACAAAAAGGTTTCAAGACTATTCTTCTTTCTAATGCTAATAATAATTTCTTCGAAAGAAAAGTCTATACTCAATACCCTGAGTTTAAGAGTCTCTTTTCGGAAATCGTTATCTCCTCTGTTGTCGGAATGGTGAAGCCAGAACCAGAAATATATGTGCACACACTTGATCTTGCAAAATCAAAACCGGAAGAGTCACTGTTTATTGACGACAGCAAGCCAAATGTAGATGCAGCAGCTGCGCTCGGTATACAAGGATTCGTATATACTGATTGTAGTTCCTTTTCAGATTACCTCTCCGCAATTAAAATTGATTTGAATTCTTTATAAACATCCCAGCCTCTTCCCAGAGCCTCAGCTTATAAAATAACCATACTCTTATGGAGAAGAACTCAGATGGTAGCGAACTTAGACCAAAAGTAGGAGTTGGAGTTTTAATACTCAATGACAAGGAAAATGTTTTACTCGGTTTGCGTACCGCTTCTCATGGAACTGGAGAGTGGTCTTTTCCAGGGGGGCATTTGGAATTTGGCGAAACAGTATTTGAGACGGCGAAGCGCGAAGTAAAAGAAGAAACTGATCTTGATATTGAGGAATTCGAGCTCGTTTCTGTCTGTGATGAAATGAGGTATATTGTTACAGATAACAAACATTATCTCAATCTCGGCGTCCTAGGAAAATATGAGGTGGGCGAGCCTAAAACAATGGAGCCTGACAAGTGCCAAGGATGGCAGTGGTTTCCGCTTGATGCCCTGCCAGAGAACCTTTTCGAGGCAACAGCATTAACTCTGAGAAATTTTAAAGATAGGAAGATTTATCAACCAGAGAAGTTAAAATAGTTCTAACTTCGTCCGCCCGAGGCGGATAAATCCCAGGGTCTCAGCAAAATATTTAAAAGAAGAAAGTGCTGCATATGTTTAATGAAACTATTCGGAAGCTCGAATCTCGAGACATTGTAGAGGTTGAGAAAATTTTCGACCTCTACTGGTCGGGTGACTTTCGGCACCACCTATCAGAGCGTTTGAAAACAGGCATTCAGGGTCTTAAATGGTTTGTTGCTGCAGAAAATGGAGAAGTGGTTGGTGTTGTTGCATCTCGAGAAGCGCCTGAACGTATGAAGCAGTATACAAAAACCGACAAGGTCATCGAATTCTACGTGGTAGCAGCGAAATATCAAGGAAAAGGAATTGGGACTGCGTTACGAAACTTACAAGTTGATGAGGCAAAAAAAGAAGGATACCAAGAAGCGGTGTTTTTCAGTGGAGTCACCCACCAAGACTCTTGGGGGTTTCATGACAACTCCGAATTTAGGAGGGTTGGGGTAGCAATCGCTCCAGACGGAGAAAAGGGTCAAATCTGGTTAATGGACTTAAAATAGGTTCCAACTTGCCCGAATGAATCGTTCAGGCGGGCTTCGTCCTCCCGAGGCGGATAAATCCCAGAGCCTCAGCACGAAAATCTATGCAAAAACTTTTTATCAAAAATCGCAAAGAACAGAATGTTTCTGTGATTGTTGAACAAACTGAGAATCAGAACGGATTGGCCTTTGTCATGCACGGACTTGGTGGTTTCAAGGAACAAAATCATATTATCACTATTGCAAACGCCTTCCAGGAACGAGGATTTACTGTTGTACGCTTTGATACAACCAATACCTTCGGTGAGAGTGACGGAAAATACGAAGATGCCACTATTACGAACTACTACGAGGATCTGGAGGATGTGATTTCTTGGGCGAAAGATCAGGTGTGGTATCAAGAGCTCTTTGCCCTTTCTGGTCATAGTTTAGGCGGTATCTGCACAGCACTCTTTGCAGAAAGATATCCTGAAAAAGTTTTAGCGCTCGCGCCGATTTCTCCTGTTGTATCTGGTCAACTGAGCGTTGAGGCTCACAAACGTTTTAAGCCAGATGACTTCATGAGATGGGAGAAGACAGGATGGAAAGAAGAGCAAAGCGTTTCCAGACCAGGGGTTATCAAAAGACTCCCGTGGACACATATTATCGATAGATTACAATACGATTTGCTTCCAAAGGCTTCAAAACTTACCATGCCCGTCCTCCTCATTGTTGGGGAGAATGACACTGCTACTCCACCAGACCAAGTAGGGATCCTGTTTAATGCTTTGCCAGGAGAAAAAGAGTTTCATGTTATCAAAAACGCACCACATACCTTCAGAGAAAAGGAACATTTAGGGGAGATAAGAAGCCTATTTCTCAATTGGATAGACAAATTTACAGAATAAGGCTTTAATTAGGGTAATTCTTGCAATAAATAGGTTCCAACATCGTCCCAGAGCCTCAGCTAAGACTTTTAAGCACCTAAAATGGTGCTTTTGTGTTATGATATAAAAAAATATGTTTTACAGAAAAATAAATTCATCTTTAGCCATTTTTATAATTTTAATCTTAGCAACAATAGTTGCTCTTTTTTCTCTACAAATATCAACTCCTAAAAAGGACCATGTAAATTTAACAATAACGCCCGCCGAAACTTCAAAAAAAGAAGTTATAAGTCGTTTTGAAAATAACATATATACAAATACAAAATATTATTTTCAAGTAGTCCTTCCAAATGGTTGGACATACAAAGAATTTGATAGGGGTTCCGACCCGGTAATCATTTTCTATAAGAATAGCCCTGACAATCCTTTTGATAACGCCAATGGGGCTAGCCACTTTACCCAGGGGACATTTGTACTTATTGCTCCCCAGGGCATATCAACAGAAGGCATTCCTGGAGTAACATTACCTTCAACCGTAAAGTTTTCTGAAAAAATAAGGGCTTCTTTTGATTATCCTCTTATAAACAGATCAACATGGGCCACTATAACGAATTTTGAAAATTATCCTAGCGGTGTATGGAATGAGTCAGGGTTTCTCTTCGGAAGCAATATGGTGTTCAATAAACAAACTATTTGCACACGTAAGGATCAAGAAATTGATCTTTCTCAGTGTAATTACTATGAAGATAGCATCTCGTATAAAGGCACTATAAATAAAACGGAGAGAAAACAAGTTGAAGCTGTGCTCAATAGTTTCAAATTTCTTCCGGTTCCTGTCCTAGACTCATCGCTAATAAATGATAACAAACTACCTAAAATTATTAAGGTTAGCAGTAACATTGAACATTGGAAAAAAAGAAAAGTGGGATTAGACTAAAATACCCCCGGAGCTATTTCTTCTTGCCAAGATATCATCTTAGGACTGTATACAATTAGTCCTAATGGTATCCCAGACGCAATGATAATGAACCAACTCATAATCTATTCAAAACAAGAAGATATTAGCAGTATTACCAATAAGCAAAAGACAGATAACCATGAAAATTTCACTCAAAAAACAGTAAAAGTTGGTAATCTTGTAGCCACACAAACATCCTATAGGGGAGCGTATGCGGGAGAGTTGTGGGTTGACACATTGATAAGTAATGGATTTAATACAATTGTAGCCTCTTACCCTGGTGATAACCAAGATAACGTGGATATTTTTGAAAAGATTATAGCAACTATAAAGCTTTAGAATAAGACAAATAAGTTCCAACAGCGTCCCACAGCCCCAGCACATAGTTTTATGCAAAATTTCACTCAACTTAAAAAGTTAACAGGAGGTGACAAGGTTGCCATTTTGTCGCCATCATTTGCTGCTCCCGGAAAATGGCCTCATGTTTACGAACTTGGACTAAAAAGACTGAGAGAAAATTTTCAATTAGAGCCTGTAGAATTTCCAACAACAAAAAAGATAGGTGCCTCTAAAAATGAGAGGGCTCAAGACTTGATAGCTGCATTTGAAGATAAGAACATACAAGCAATCATCTCTTCTCTGGGTGGTGACGACCAAGTAACATATATAAAAGATCTTCCCTCGAAGCCATTCATAGACAATCCAAAGCCGTTTTTCGGGTATAGTGATAATACTCACTTTATGAATTTCCTGTGGCTCAATGGAATTCCCTCCTACTACGGAGGGGCACTCTTTACCCAGTTTGCCGAGTCAGGAAAAATAAACAAATATACGGCCAAGTATTTAGAACTCGCACTCTTTCAGCAAGGTGAAGTAAAGATTCAAGCCAGCGATGCATACTGCGATCAAGGTTTAAGTTGGGATGACCCAGAAAACCTGAGAAAGAATAAGTCCTACGAGCCCAATGCTGGTTGGTTTTGGGATGGTAACCAAAATGCAGAGGGCGTAACTTGGGGAGGTTGCCTTGAATCAATTGATGAATTGCTCCGCCATGCTATTCCTATGCCGTCACTTGAAGATTTTGAAAATATCATTTTACTAACGGAAACATCTGAGGAAATACCTTCGCCGGATTATGTTAGGCGTATTTATAGAGCCATGGGGGAACGGGGGATCTTAGAAAGGATCAAGGGTTTTCTTGTTGGGCGGCCCAAGGCATGGGAATTCGATAATCAAAAAAGTAGCGAAGAAAAAGAAGAATATCGAAAAAGACAAAGAGAAACTACTCTACAAATCATACGGCAGTATAATAAGACCGCACCCATTGTACAAAATTTAGATTTTGGCCATACGGACCCACAAATTCCCATACCCTACGGCATGCCCGTTCAAATAAACACAAAGAATAAGGATGTAATCATCAACTTTTAAAAACCGCTTGATTCCGTAAATACGTTCCAACTTCGTCCCAGAGCCTCAGCTAAGAAAAATCGCTATGCCCCTTGTGGGTATGGTGATTTTCTTTTATTCTGTAGAGGTAAAGGGATCGAACGAGAAGAGGGGTCGGGAAAACACCCGTTTGTCCGTTTGAGGTGACCGGCTTTGCCGGGCTAGAGGGCGCCCGCCTGCAACGATGTAGCACTTCGGGCAGGGAAGCCCTATAGAGCGCATCCGCCAACCGGCGGAGAGCAGCGAGACCTCCCTTCTTTCCCAGCACATAATATTTTCGCCGTATTTTTTTATGAATATAAAACCCAACCCAATTGAGATTATCAATGCTGTCTCTAAAATGCCAGTATATCTCCAAAAGGAAGCTGAAAAAGGATATATTGGTCTTCAATGTGAATGGACAGTTCTCTTTCGAAGTTTGTATAATCCATATAAAGAAAACCATCCCTCCTTTCCGTATGACAAAGACCCCTCTCCTGAAGATGAACTCTTTTGGGTGACTATGGTTGATCTCAATGGTGTTTACCCTTCCATCTATGGCTCGATCAGTCTGGAAGAAAACCCTGAATTAAAAACATTACACCAAAAAACAAAAATTAAGATATCAGGAAAAATCAAAGAAATTAGTGGGCACTCAATAACGCTTGAAAACCTAAAAATCAATAGTATTCAAAAAGAAGAGGGAAGAAATATTCAAAACAAGACTTCTAATAAAACATTAGAATACATAAAAAAACATATTCTCATCATCACAAGCTTAACAAGCTTAATAATTGCTTTTGTTTCAATTCCTTGGTGGCCAACTTGGTTGAATTGCTTCAAAAACCTGAGGTAATAAAAGTTCCAACTTCGTCCCATGTCCTCAGCCGTTAAAAATTTACAGCCCTTCGGGTAGGGTGTATACTGAAGAAAAAGAAAACGTTATGCAAAAATATCCTCTCCACCCCGATACCGCTCTTGTTGCGGCGCTCGTTGTTTTTTTCTCACTTCTGATTGCTTTTTTTTCCGTTTACTCCAAAGATTTTTCCTTGGGACAAGGAATGAGGGCCTGTACACAAGAAGCCAGAATATGTCCCGACGGGAGCGCGGTGACACGAACCGGTCCGCAGTGCGCGTTTGCTCCTTGTCCTCACGATAATCTTCCTAATAGGCCAGGCATTACCGAAGAACCATTTGAAGTACCGATAGAAAAAGTTCCTACCAAGCCTACGCAGAAAGAGGCGCTGGTTGAAAAAACGAACAAGAAAGTACTCTGCACCCAAGAGGTGAAGCTTTGCCCCGACGGTAGCTTTGTCGGCAGAACCGGTCCCACATGCGCATTTGCCCCTTGTCCAGACAGTTCCGAACTCGATCGCTGATCTTTCCGTGCGTTAAAGTGACAAGTCATCATCCACTTCGATTTTGTTTTTCTTGACCGAAAGGCTGACGCTTTCTTTGTCGAGCATTTTCGCTTTTTCAGCCGATTCCTGAAGGGAGGAGGGGAGAGTAGCGAGGATGGTGCGAAGCGCGATGCCGTCTACTTTCAAAATCGATTCCCACTTATCAAGCGGTTCCAGGATAGCTCGTAATTTTTCTTCATCGTATTTGTAGGTCTTGCGAAGCGACTTTCCGATGATGCCCTGTTCGTCAAAGACCCGGTCCACGCCCTCCTGCTCCATATACTCGAGAATCAGTGCCTGCAATTTTCCCAAGTGCTGTTTTTCTTCGCTCATCTTACCTTTCAGATCGAGATATTCGCTGATGGCAGTCTTAACCTCTTCGGTTTCGAGCCGGTGAGTCTCGGTAAATTTATGCTTCCACAGAGGGCAAATTTTCTGATACCCGCACCAATCGCACAGTGGCGAGAGGATGGGTTCGAATTTTGCCTCTTCAATCGATTTGATGACGTCGAGAAAGGTCTGATCGACCCGCTCCAACTGCTCCAAGGTGCGCGCGCTTGAAAGTTTCACGCCATGCTTCAGGTAGTAGAGACTGACCGTGATCTTATCGAGATGCTCAACTTCCTTGGGATAGCGAGCGAGAAATGCCTTGAGATAAATGGAAAGCTGGAGATCATTATCGACTTTGTCCTGCGACGGCATTTTGCGGGTCGTCTTGTAATCAATAATCTCATAACCATCGGCTGTCTTGTCAATTCGGTCGATAATACCAGAGACGATGTGCTTGCCATGCTCCTCATCACCGATTTCGATCGCGAAGCGACTTTCCAGGTCGACGATAGTGAAATCATTGGGTTTGTTGCGCGCCAGGTAATTCTGGATGATGGTCACGCCCTGCGAGAAAGCGGCGCGCTCTTCCATCTCGTCCTCGTACACTTCACTGTTCCAGCCCTTAGCGAAATAGTCGAGCGCTTGATCAACAGAAGGGGAGAGAAGGCTCGGGGTGTGGATATACTTCATGACCGCATGAATGAGCGTCCCAAATACCGCCTCCTTGGATTTTGGTTCCGGAATACGGTCAACGTGCTGATATTTATACTTGAGCGGACATGTCTGGTACGTCCCGACACTGGAATAAGAGATGCGCATATTCGAAGATAATAAGAGATAAGTGATACAGGATAAATGATATGAAATACCTAAGAAAAATCGAGGCAAGTCATGCTGTTTCTCTATCTAGCATCACTCATCATGTTTTCATTGTAGCAGAGAATTCCCTGCCAAGCAGGGTTGACAAAAAGTATATTTTGTGCTATCATGGACAGCGTACCTTGAAAATACTTGTCCAAAATCCAACCTCCCAAGAAAGGGGATTTCCATGAAGAAAGTAGTCTCACTGCGCCAGAAGATTGGCCAAGCGGTGCAACAACTCGTTGAGAAGCTCTGGCCGGAGCTCTGCCCGAAAGAGCTAGAGCTCCAATTGCTCCGCGCCAGAAACAAGGATCTTTTTGAGATGCTTACGGCATCCGAAGAGATAGTTCAGTCAATGGCTCAGTCGATGCAGTTTCTGCAGGAACAGGCCACAAACGTGATGGAATGGATGGTCGCGCTCAAAAAAATCCACAGTGAGGAGTTGGAAAAACTCCGCGAGGAACTGGGGCGCGATGACCTGACCGGGCTCCTCCGACCGAATACTTTGAAGCGGGCCTTTCATCGCCACGCCCACGAAGTGGGCCGAACCATCGCCCGGGTTCGTGAGGAGACTCACAGCCCGAAGATCGCCTGGCCAGAAACCAGCATCCTCTTCATCGACGTAGACCGGTTCAAATCGGTGAACGATAGATACGGACATGCCGTCGGCGACAATGTACTCACCGTGATTGCCCAGATCATCAAGGGGGCGGTTCGTGAGGATGACATCCCGGCTCGCTTCGGTGGCGATGAATTTGTCGTCGTCCTGAGTAATGCTTCGACCAAAGAAGCGGAGACGACGGCCGAACGGATCAGACGCAGTGTCGAAGCTCACGATTTTCACATCAAAGGCCTCACCGTCACCGTGAGCATCGGGGTAGCACGAGTCCACATGGACCAATTTCCCGACGATCCGAACCAGGCCATCGAGGAGGCGCGTACCCGGAGCGACATGGCCATGTACGGGGCCAAGGCTGCCGGCCGCAACACAGTGGCTATCGCCAAAGACCAGGTGTCGCTCCAGTAGCGATTCCGGTCTACGGTCGGTTGTTGGACATCCTTTGAACCGGAAGTAAGCGCCACGCGCTCTTCCGGTTTTTTCATGTTCGAATATAAGTAAACACTTGCTAAAAGCCTAGTTTCCTGTATACTCGAAGGCAATCAAACCACTTCCGAAAGGGGAGTTTCATGACGATCCTTACCAACTCTACTCAGGCCTATCGGGTCTTTGAGCGTCTGATTTCGGCCTACCGGGCGCGGGAATTTCCCTATACCCAAGCCAATTTGGACAGACTGCCGCAACGACGTATTCCGAAAGAACTCCGCCGAAAGCCAAACTTTTATTTCTACCTCTGCCACTTCATGCGGGGACGGATCAAAAGCGAGTACGCGGTGGCCCAGATGGTCAAACTGTATCGGGAAGAGCCTAAGCTTTTTGATCCCCGCCACGTCGTGACGCTCTCTCCGGAAATCATGGAAGAGAAGCTCGGGAAGCTTTTCGGGAAGCTGCCGAAATCACAACGCTACGGTGAAGCCTGGTTTCGTAACTCCGAAATCCTGATGGCTTGGGGTGGTGACATCCTCAACGTCTTCCGGGGTCGGCTTACAGCCGACATACTTCGCCAACGGGTCGTGAACAAGAAAGACTATCAGCTACCACTCAAGGAGCAAGGATTTTTCATGTTCCAGGAAAAAGTATGCGCCATGCTCGCTTATTTCCTGATGGATGCCCAGCTGATTCCGCTGATTCACATTTCGCCACCGGTTGACTTTCATCACCTGCGAGTCATGCTTAGTACGGAAATGATTCTGGCCAGCGAATCATTCCGGCGTCCACGCCCGCTCTCAGTCGCTGGTTACAAATTAGCTGAACAGTACCTGAGATATCGCTACGGCGTCCATCCCGTGGAATTTTCCGACCTGCTCTTCATGCTTTCACGCGAAGGCTGTGCCAGGTCTATCAAGGAAGAACCGGAAGACTGGAATGACGCCAAAACGCTACGACGCTATCAGCGAAGTTGCGGACGTTGTCCAGTGGAGAAAGAATGTCACCACAGCATCCTGGCGCAGTCCTACTATCCGCGTGGCGATGAAGCACGAGCGACCCGGGCTATTCAGGTCATTCCCAGGCCCAAACCACCATGCCAATAGGCCTTGAACGACACCGACAGGTGAGGGTTATCCAACCCCACCTGTTTTTTCTTTTCCAATCCACTGCCGGATTCGAATTTTAGTAGGGGAGCTGGAAAAGTTCCGGGTATGAATCCTGATTTATTTTTTTATATTCTTTCTTTATTTTCAAAAAAGAATCGGACCACCAATATTGCAGTCACCAACAACAAGGGAAGGGCGGATCTGTTTCTCTCTACATTGGCAATGAGAAATCTTCTGATTTCGTGGCTTTGTTTGAGAGAAGTATTTTACCGTATGTCTCATAATGTAACTTATGAGACATTGAATAGAAAGAAAGAGCTTAAAGAAAGGAATCTAGGATAATGAACCTTGGACTCCACCGATTATCACTTTTCTTTCAAAAACGAATGCTTATAATCGTTTCTGAGGCATTTGAATAAAAAGGGTATACGTCTATGCCTCCCCGATTTGTTGATTCGTACGCTTAATTTCTCCCAGTAGTATTTTAGAGAAAAATACCCATGGTCATACCCGATGCGCCTATATTGATTCTATAAGAAGAGAGACTCCCCTCTTTTTTATAAAAAGCGCCAGGGGAGTCTCATGAGATTTTTTCCTATCTGTACGTAGCTACTTCTTTTTCAAAAACGCCTCAATTTTTTTCCAAAGAAATCCGTGCTCAAAATTGATACGGTGACCGCCATGTGGTTTCAGATAGTATGAAGCACCGGTTGCTGTGGCAAATGGAATGACCGGGTCACACGGTACGTTGGTATCATCTTTGGCGTGAAGAATGAACACTTTCTTGCCATCAATTTTATTCACATGTGCGATAGGGTTATAAAAATCAGTCTTGACCGGTTTCTGCCAATCTCTCGTATGTTTGGTACGATACGCGCCACCATATCCCAAGAGAGAATATCGAATCCACTCGTGAATCGGTTCATCCTCCCCCTCTACACTCCAATCGATGACAGGGGAAAGAGTAACCACTTTCTTCACGATTGCCAGATCGGTATTTAGAAGCACTGCCGGACCGCCAAATGATCCACCGAACAAATGTACCGCCGAAACTTTCACGGGAAATTTTTTACCGGTCAAAGTATCAATGACAGACTTTTTCTTTTCCAATTCAGAGACAACGTCACGGATATCCTGTGCCGGTGACCGTTCAAGAAACCACCCATCACTTTCCCAGGTTCCCCGATAACGCGGAAGAACAGCCACATATCCGTGAGCTGTCAGGAATTGCAATCGTTCTTTTTTGGACGATCCAGACGGCGCTCCGATAGCAAGTACTGCTACCTTACCAGTCTGCTTCTCCGGAAAAAAAATTTCCGCCACGATATCTTTGGCAAACCGCGTCCGTATAGAATGTATTTGTTTCTTCATTCTCATACTGGCTCATTTCTTAACCTCAGCCACTGTACCCAAAACCCTCCCTTATGGCAAGTAGACTGAAGGATTGACGGTTGCACCGATAGGAATGTAGAGTCCTTTCACCGCTCTTGACTGGACAACATCGTAGGATCGGGCAGAAAAGACGGTGAAGTGGACATGGTTACCGGTGGAATATCCGGTGCTGCCCATGTTACCAATCTTTTCTCCTCCATCAACTTTGTCTCCCCTGCTCACACCAATAGAACTGAGATGGCCGTACAATGTGACGATGCCATTTCCATGGTCGATAGCAATCCATTTCCCATAGGCGTATTTTCCGAGATTGCCCGTACCAATAACCTTACCGGAAGCGGCAGCATAAATCGATGTCCCATAGGCGCCGCCCAAATCCAGACCGTTATGCTTTCCAGAAGCGTAGGCTTTCTTGGAAAAACTGGTCTTGCCGTACCCCTGGGTCAAGATCACTTTTTTGACCGGATATTCGAGCAGACCATGTGAGTAGCTCGGCAATCCTTCGGTTGACAATCCGGATTCCAAGTCCTGGATTTCGTTTTCAATGTCATCGCGCTGCTTCTGCAGATCATCAACAAGACCGGAATAACGATTCGCTTCTGCCTGTGTTTTGGCGAGCAGTGATGCTTTACTTGCTCTCGCAGCATCAAGACTCTTACTTTGTTCAGCAAGATCACGATACAGAAGGTCGACAGCATTCTTTTTTTCAGTCAGAAGTTTCTGTTCCTTTGCTAAACCGTCGCGGAGCGCCTTAACTGATTCTAAAAGATCACTCACCTTATCGCTTATATTTGCTGTCCAACTCTCTTTCTTAAAATACAGGAGACTCTCTGCTGAAGTCAGAAACGTCGGGGTACTTTCTTCTGAATAATCAGTATAGTACACTCGCATGAGTTCAGATAAGATTGTCCTTTGCCGATCAATAAGGTTGGTCTTTTCCACGATCCGAACAGACAGACCTTGAACCTGTTCTTCAAGTTCACTGATTTGTTTGGTCGTAGTAGCTATCTCAAGTTCAAGTTTGTCAGTCTGAGCCTGCAGCCCTTCAATCTGATCAGCCAGTGTGGCTCCTTGGCGTTGCTTGAGGTTGATAATCTGATTGTAGGCCTTAATCTTAGCATCAATAGTTTCGAGCTCATCCTTCAAATCATCCGCCTTTTTTTGGTCAGATTCGGTCGTGTAAGCCGCTTGAACCAATAAAGAAGACGCGATAGTCCCGGAAAGAAGTATCGCAAAAAGAAAAAATGTGTTGAAATTTTTGTTGATTTTCAGCATGATATCTTTCATTATACCATAGCTGTATTTATTCTGCTTTGGCTTCTATAAAAGCTTTTTAAGCGCATTTTCAAGCCTCATCAGACTTTCCTTCTTCCCAAGTACCCAAACCACCTGAGCCGGTGACGGGGAACGCTCAGCACCCGTCAACGCCGCCCGCAGCGGCCAAAGGAAGTCGCCTTTACCCGTCACACTGCCCTCCGGGCTGTGGTCGGGCCGCCTGTCTGCCTCTGCCAATAATTTTTCTTCGATTATTTTGAGATTCTCCCAAGTGGCAGCATCGAATGCGCCGAGTAGTTTCTCTGCCTGCTCCAGAGAGGCCCTGGTGAGCGCAGCGTCATTCTCTTTCCAGCTGAGGAGCTTCCCATCGTACGAAAGCTCATCCGAGAAAAAGAAAGGGTTCTGCACGCCGATATCGGAGAGTCGCACCAGACGGTCATGTTCCACGGAAAGCACCCTCTTCATGAACGAAGCCTCTTTTTTGGCTGCCGGCACCGCAGCGAAAAATTCGTTCTCGAACACGCCGAGGGAGAGCGCCCTCTCATAGAGTTCGTCGACGGATAATTTTTTGATATATTCAGCATTCATCCAATCCAATTTTTTCAGGTCAAACACCGCCCCGCCTTTGTGAATCTGGGCGAAATCGAACACTTTCGCTAATTCATCCAAAGAGAAAATCTCTTGGGTACTCCCCTTCCCGGGGTTCCAACCAAGAAGCATGACGAAATTAATGATTGCTTCCTTGAGATATCCCTTGGCAATATAATCTTCTACGGCGACATCACCTTGGCGCTTCGAGAGTTTTGATTTATCGGGATTGAGCAAAAGTGGCAGATGCGCGAACTTTGGAACTTCCCAACCAAAATTTTGATACAATTGCACATATTTCGGGGTGCTCGATATATACTCCTCACCACGAGTCACATGCGTGATGCCCATCAAATGATCATCGATAACATTGGCAAAGTTATACGTCGGATAGCCATCCGATTTCATGAGCACTTGATCATCGAGCAGGCTATTTTTAATTTCCACTGTCCCACGAACGAGATCTTCATACTGGGTCGAGCCTTCAGTATCGATTTTTTGTCGTATGACAAATGATTCACCGGCAGAAATTTTTTTTTCCTGTTTTTCCTGAGATAATTGCAAACACAGGCGGTCATACATCGGTGCTTGTTTTGCTTTCGTTTGTTCATTGCGCATTGCTTCCAGGCGTTCTGGCGTACAGAAACAGTGATACGCCCATCCATCGGCAATGGCCTGGTGAGCATATTTTTTATAGATATCCAGGCGTTCTGACTGGATATATGGCCCGACATCACCCCTCTGGATGACCGTTCCGTTTTCGATAAAGACCCCTTCGGAATACTTAAAACCAGCCCAGTCCAAAATACCAATCAATTTCTCCAAGGCATCCTGAACGTACCGTTTTTGATCGGTATCCTCAATCCGGAGAATAAACGTCCCCTTTTGCTTGTGCGCAAAAAGATAGGTATACAGCGCCGTGCGGAAGTTCCCGACATGCATATACCCCGTCGGTGATGGCGCAAAACGGGCACGAACGTTTTCTGACATAAAACAATCAACAAATAGCAATTAGCGAAAATTGTGGCTTAATTATAACCTTTTTCTAGCATTCTGCCAAGAACGAAAGACGAGCCAAGGAAAAACAACCACTGCGTTCCAGATGCGCTTCCATCGTCTGGGCTGGAGGGTGAGACGCCAGAGCCATTCGAGGCCTATCGCACGCAGCCACTTGGGGGCGCGTTTTTGTTTGCCAGTCAGGTAGTCGAATGCTCCGCCGACACCCAGAACTAACCGCACCTCACCGGAATTATTCCTGATACTTTCGAGAAAGAGTTCTTGATCGGGCGCACCGAAATTACAAATAATGATAGGTGATGCAGGATAAGGGATAAGTGACGGCGAAGTGATAGATTGCACAGTATAGTCTTTACCCGTGACTACAAGGCGTGGATATTTTTTCAAAAGAGCCGCTCGAATCTCTTCGTACGAAGACAGGCCATCTTTACGAATAGCAAGGGACACCTCGTAACCATCGCGCTCGGCCAGAGTGAGAATTTCGTGAAGCAGATCAACACCGGGAAAACGAGTGATTCTTTTCCTTTGAAAGCATCCAGCGAGCACGATACCAATCCCGTCGGCCACGCACAGATCAGCAGCAAGGAGCGCCTGTTTGAATTCCGGATTCTTTTCAGCTAACACGAGAAATTCCGGATTGACCGTCGCGATACGATGAAACTTCGGTTCATTTAAAAAACTCCCGACTTGTGCCAAAACTTCGTCGGGAGAGGATTGACTGATAGTGACACCAAACAATTCCATAGTAAAGTATCGTTGAAATGTTCTGCTCCAGTGATGTTTAAAGGAGCGAAAATGTCGTAATTGGTTCGTAGCGGCGCTTTCCTTCCAGAGATAGACTTTCGTAAACGACGACCGTATCGATTCCCTCCAAAATAGAAAGTTTTTCCTTGAGCACTGGCTCCGGATCGAGCGCTAGCCACTGGTTCTTTTTTATTTTTGCCAGAGTCACGTTGGGACTATAAGCTTTTCTTTCCGTCACAAAAGCTGAAAATGCCTTTTCCATTTCCTCACGTAAGTGCCGAAGTCCATCGCTCGCCTCCCCTATCAAAGAGATCATCTTCGGATTTTCTTTGCTTTCTACCAATTTCATCCCAGTAAAAGACAACTCAAAAGAGTCTGTTGCCTCAGCAACTTCCCTGACTCGCTCGCAGATTTCCGGAACATCCTCATCATGGACGAATCCAAGAAACATGAGCGTGACCTGCAGATTATCCTTGGCAACAGGAAGCACAGCGCTTCCCGGAAGCGCCTCCATTTCCAAGGCAAGCCGCTTGCGCAAAGCGTCAGAAAGCGGCAAACCGATAAAAAGTCGTCTGGTTTTGTTCATACTGTGAAGCGTAGCTGAAAAGAGCCAAAAAATCAATTTCTTGCTAGAATGAGGGTATATGGGAAACAAGCAACTCTATCGTCTTGAGGTGGCTCCGCTCGTCATCATACCCCTCAGCCGATCACCCTATTTTACCTACGCCAGCTCCATCTCGGTACGAAAGGGCTCGCTGGTTTCTATTTCCTTCGGAAAACAGACGGTGGAAGGGGTCGTTTTTGACTGTCAAGCGCTTCCTGGAAACAAACCATCTTGGATGAAACTTATTTCTCACGTCGTAAGGGAAAGTTTTCTGACCGAAAAGCAGTGCGCTCTGGCGGAAACGGTGAGTCGTGAATACTTCACGCCGCTCGGCAAGACACTGAAACATTTCCTTCCAAAAGCTTCCAACGAACGGTTGAAAAAAGAAACGGGGTCTTCAAAGAAAAAGAAGCCTTTCCCACGAGCCACCGAGGACGAACAGAAAATGCTCGAAATTCTCATTCAGGCAAAAATTCCTACCTATATCGACACCTCGCTCCTTGATGATCCCAAAAAACTTTGGAACCTCGTCGCGCAGCAATGTCTCCGAGGAAAACAGCAGATACTTATCATTGTCCCAGAAATCACCCTTGTTTTCTCCCTGGAGGCGTACCTCGGGTCTTTCTTCGAAAAAAAGAAACTAGCCATACTCCACAGCAAGCTCTCCTCTGGGGCGTTCTTTAGCGCTTGGGAACGCATTCGCGGAGGTGAGGCATCTGTCATCATTGCTACTCGTCAGGGGCTCTTCGCTCCGTTTTACAATCTCGGAGCCATTATCGTCACCGAGGAACAAGATGAAAGCTACAAACAATGGGACATGAGCCCTCGTTACCATGGAAAACGCGTCGCTTCGATGCTGGCATCGCTTCACCAAGCCAAACTCATTCTCTCTTCTGGCACACCGAGCACGGAAAGCCTTTTCCTTATTAAGGAGAAAAAGCTACTTCCCCTCAGGCCTATCGTGAAGCATCTCCCTCTCGGAAATGCCCTTACGATCATCAATCTCAAGCTTGAACGCTACCGGAAAAATTTTTCACCGCTTTCCGAGGCACTTGTCCAAGCTATCCGAGAAACGCTTACAGAGGGTAATCAAGCGCTCCTCTATATTAACCGCCAGGGCATGAACGCCTTTTCCGTCTGCGATGCTTGTAAAAATACCATCCGCTGCAAAAATTGTCAGCACCCGCTTGGAACGACTCGGGAAGGATATTTCCGCTGCTCCGCGTGCGGTTATAAGACCTCACTTTTTCCGAACTGCCCCAATTGCGGACACCTTGCCTTCCGTCATATCGGATTCGGTACAGAAAAGGTAGAGCGAGAAGTACTTCGACTTTTCCCCGAGAAAAAAATATCTCGACTGGACAGTACTACCCTCCGTACCGTGAAAACAGCAGAAATACTCTCCCTCAAAGGGCTTGCGGGAGAGATTGATGTTCTGGTCGGGACGCAGATGGCTCTTAAGGATCCTCCCTTGCCCAAACTGTCGCTCATTGCTATGATTGACGCAGACAGCCTTCTTCTTTTCCCTGATTTCAGAGCCGACGAAAGGCTTTTCCAAGACCTTTCTCGGGCAGCGCGTCAGGTAAAGAAAAGGGGCCGATTTGGGCAGGTCCTGCTTCAGACCTTTCATCCAGAAAGCGCCTTCTTCCAAAGAATCTCCACCATGGGAAGCGCGGAACTCCTGGCCTCTATCTTGGCGGAGAGAAAGGAACTTTTTTATCCTCCTTTCGCGCGTCTCATCACATTTACTTGTCAGGGAAAAACAGAAAAGGAAGTCATAAAAAAAGCAACGGAGAGGTACGCTGCCCTCAAAGAAGTAATTCCGAATACCTGTCGTTTACGACCCCCGGGCGCGATCCGTCTCCTGAAGAAGCAGTCCCTCTTCGAATGCGATCTCCTGATTCGTCTGCCAGCTTCTGACCTATTACTTTCAGAAGAAATTGTTTCCATTCTGATAAAAAACGGAAAAGATTGTATCATTGATGTCGATCCTATAACTCTGAAATAGTAAGTGATTTTTCGTATGTTACCGCTTGTCATCGGAGAAATGAAAGAAATTCTCCTCACTAAAACTGCCCTCGTCACGGACCCGCTCTCTTCGGAAATACAAACTCTTTTGCCGAAGATGGTCAAAACGATGCACAAAGAACGAGGCGTCGGATTAGCAGCTCCACAAATCGGCATTTCCTTGCGTCTGGCTGTTGCCGAAGTGGATAACCAGATATATTATCTTATTAACCCGAGTATCACTTCATCCTCCCAAGAAAAAATTATCTCAGAAGAAGGCTGTCTCAGCTTGCCAGGAGAATTTCTTCCCATTCTTCGCTCCGAAACAGTCACCGTGCGCTATATCAATGAGAAGGGTCTTCCCAAAAAACTCCGAGCGACCGGATTTCTCGCCACCGTGATTCAGCACGAAGTAGATCATCTCGACGGTATCCTTATCATCAACCGTTTTCGCAAGCAGAGTAAAATGGTCTGATAACGAAAACACCAAAAAAACTATGTCACCGATCAATCCGCTATCGAATGAAACCCCGAAGATTCGTGTCGTCTTCATGGGAACACCATCACTCGCCGCCACTTTGCTTTCCGCTCTGATCACGCGGCAGTATAATATCGTCGGCGTTGTGACCAAAAGAGACAGTCCGGCTGGACGCAAAAAAGAGATTGCGGAAAATCCCGTCAAAACGGCCGCGCTGGAACAGAAACTCCCGATCATACAGCCGGAAAAAATCGACTCATTCGCCATAGAACACATTCGTGCCTGGAAACCGGATCTGATCGTAGTCGCTGCTTATGGGAAGATTCTTCCTCAGGCCGTTCTCGACATCCCCGGCTTCGGCTGCGTCAACTTTCACCCCTCACTCCTTCCGAAGTGGCGCGGAGCCGCCCCCATCCAAAATGCTATTCTGGCAGGAGAAAAAATGAGCGGTGTTACCATCATGCTTATGGACCAAGGTATGGATACGGGTGACATATTAAAGCAAGTGCCCGTACCTATCGCTCCTGATGACACTACCCTGACACTGACGGAAAAACTCGTCGCGACCGGGACCACGCTCCTCCTCGAAACTTTACCGCTCTGGGTGAAGCGTCAGATTACTCCTATCAAACAAGAAGAAAAAGAAGCGACGCTCTGCCAAATGATAGAACGGCAGGATGGTCATATCATCTGGACCGATGATGCCGAAAGCATCTACAACCGCTATCGGGCACTCTCGCCCTGGCCAGGTGTTTTTACCTACTGGAGAAAAAATGGTGAACTGATCCGCATGAAACTCATCACTCTTTCCTGTCAGAAATATAACACCCGGGTAAGTCAACCACTGGGGAAAGTATTCGAAATCGGGGAAAAAATCGGAGTTCAGACAACTACCGGAATCATATTCCTCGAAGAAATCCAACTCGAAGGGAAATCACCCATGCCTATCGATGAGTTTCTCCGCGGCAATAGCAGCCTGATTGGAAGTTTCCTCGAGTAAAGAGCTATTCCATTAAAAAGCGCGGGTATGTTTTCGAAAAGAAACAGCGACACGAAAGCCGTCCTTATTGGCGGAATATGCATCCTCTTAGTGGGAGGTGTTTTCCTGTTCCAGAAATTCTGGAACAATAGTTTGAAAAATCAAAGTTCTGACGGAGCTTCCTCTGAGGCGGCTAAGGAAGAAACAGGGAAAGTGCCCATGATAACCGCTGAAGCTGTTCGTCAAAAAATAATCAATCGGGAGAAAATACGTCTTCTTGATGTCAGAGACCAGGAAAGCTTCAAAATCGAGCACATCCCGCGTTCCTTCTCTCTTTCACCTTCGGCACTCGATTCATTCCTTCCGGAACAGGATGAGCTGGTTGTTGTTATTTTCTCTTCTCAGGATACAAAAATGCTCGAAATAGTGGAGAACTCACTCAAACAGAAATCATCAGCACGAATATTCCTCCTCGAAGGAGGATTCGAGGGATGGAAAAAAGGAGGCAATCAAACGATTTCTATCGGCGATCCGAAATCGTTCATCGACCAATCAAAGGTTACTTACATCTCCCAATCCGAGTTTTTGAACATTCAAGAAGACGTCTTTTTGCTTGATGTTCAATCGGAACAAAATTATCAGAAAAAACATATCAAGGGATCAAAGAACATCCCTCTTGATCAGTTGGAAAAACGCTTTGAAGAAATTCCTCCCGCTACCATTGTCATCGTCTATGGAGAATCCGAATATGTATCCTTCCGGGGCGCTGTGAGACTTTACGACCTCAACATCTTCTCAGCGAAAGCGCTCAGCGGAAATAACCACCTGACACCGGAATCTATATTCCTTCTCGAACCATAGACAGAAATCAGCTTTTTCACCTACTTCCGATTGATAACCGCGAGGATATCCTTGTAGCTGGTAAGAAGGTATTTCTCACCGAAGACGGTTATTTCTTCACCTCCGTACAGGCGAAAAATGACCGTGTCTCCAGCTTTAACTTTAATCTTGTCGCTTTCCCCTATCGCCACTACCTTCCCGAACTGAGAACGCTCTTCCTTGGCTGTTTCCGGGAGGTAAATTCCGGCCTCTGTTTTCTGTTCTGGCCTTTCAGGTTGTACCAAAATATTCTCACCCAACGGTCGTATCTGTGTCTTTTTCATAACAGGTATGTCTTTTAATGATTACGAGCAGCTTCTATTATAGCGAGTGTCAGGCTACTGAGCAAGTCCAAAAAATGGGTTATTTTGCCAAAAGCTTCTTTATTTCTTCGATGGCTTTTTCAAGCTGCGGGTCGCGCTTTTCCTTCACGTCATCGCTTGAGAGACCGACTTCGACGTCCGGAGAAATACCGACATTGTGAATCTGTTTTCCGGAAGGAGTAAGCCAGCGAGCAACGGTAATCTTGACTGCTGTTTCCTTGCTCACCGAGATAAGTTCCTGAACCGATCCCTTACCGAATGATTTTTTCCCTACTAAGACGACGTCTTCGCGATTATCACGAAGTGCTCCAGCAAGAATTTCCGATGCGCTGGCACTTCCCTGATTGATGAGAAGTACCGTCGGGAGAGTATCAAGAATGTTGCCGCCACGCGCCGTAAGCTCTCGGCGATTCCCTGAACCATCCTCTTCTATCACTACCACCTTTCCGGCAGGAAGCATCAGGCTTGCCATATTAACAGCAGTTTCGAGAAATCCTCCTGGATTATTACGGAGATCAATGACTACCCCTCTTGATTTTTTCTGAAGCGTCTCCCTGACCGCATTCTTGAATTCTGTTTCGGTATCATCACCGAAACGAGTGACCCGGATATAGGCAATACCATCATCCTTTATCTCGAAGCGAACGCTTTTGACCAGGATGACATCCCGAGTGACAAGAATATCCCGCGTCTCTTCCTCGCCTTCGCGGAAAATAGTGAGTTTCACTTCAGTACCCTTTTTGCCACGTATGTGTTTGACGGCCTCATCAAGAGAGTAGTTACTGGAGATGACATCATCAATTTTTACAATCTTGTCACCAGCCATGATTCCAGCTTTTTCTGCCGGCATTCCCTCAATCGGCGCGATGACCGTGATGATGTCGTCTTTCATGCCCATTTCGGCGCCAATACCTTCAAACGTGCCTGATATATCTTCATTAAACTCCTTATTTTCTTTGGGGCTAAAAAACGTCGTATAGGGATCTCCAGTTGCCGCCAGCATACCATCTATGGCACCATAAAAAAGCTCCTTCGCGTCAAGCTTCGATTTATCGACATACTTGTCTTTTAGGATTTCCCAAACCTTCCAAAAGAGGGAGAAATCTATCGTGCTGTCGCCACCTTTCTTATTGACGATAATGGCATCGTCCGGAGACAGGACTTCCGATGAAGTTTCGCTACTCGTCCCCTGCCCCTCCAAATAGCCGAACCAGTACACTCCCGAAAAAAGGAATATCATGAAAAAGAAAAGGGAAGCTCGTTTGAAGAGTTTGTGTCCACGATTCTGTTCTTCTACTTGATTTTCAGTCATAAGAGACATAATTATTTTACCTTACCGGTGGCAATGGTTCACGATAATACTTCCAAAAATATTTGAGCGCGCTTTCAATATGATACCAAGTAAGACGATTAAAGAGAAGTGAGCCGAAAAATCCACCCTTAGCACTTCCTTTCCCATGATAATGGTACACAAAGGCACCTGGAAAATGTATCACCTTGAATCCTTTTTCCCAAAAACGACGGCACCAATCGACATCTTCCATATACATAAAAAAGCGGTCATCCATGGGTCCAACCAGTTTCGCCTTTTCTCGTGAAACCAGAAGCGCGGAACCGATAATCCAGTCTACGGCAATCGGTACGGAAAGATCCTGATCTGCCAGGGTGAACCAGGCCAGATGTTTTTTGGCAAAGGGAAGTTTTCCGAGCCATGTCCGACGATAAAGAATCGTCTGCGGACGATAAAAGTGAAAACAGCTCCGCTGAAGAGTGCCGTTGAAATTGAACTGCTTTGGTCCTAAAACACCCGCTTCGGGATGTTGTTTGAGATAATCAAGCATGGCCGGAACGGCACCGGGACTGAGTATGATATCACTGTTGATAAGAAAAACATATTCTCCCCAAGCTTCATCAAGAGAAGTGTTGACCAGTGTTTTGAATCCGACATTGGAAACAAAAGGGAAAAAACGGATCTCCGGAAATTCTTCCCGCATCATCATTTCCGTGTCCTCCTCAGTAGCGCTATCGGCCACCAATACCTCGTAATCAATAGCTGTCTGGGACATCTCTTTCCGTATAGACTGAAGGCAGAGACGGAGAATCTCTGGATTTCTATAGCTATTGACAGCAATAGTAAGCTCTTTCGTTTCCATCACCAGGATTGTTCAGCAGTTTTAATAGTTGAGAGAACTTTTGAACAAATCATGAATACGATCATAATTATCCCCAATCGGAAGAAGGATATAGCCGGTCTCTTTGGTCTGGGGCGGATTATAGAGCAACCCCTCCTCAGAATTTTCGAGCACCTTCTGATTGATCGTCCCCGCATCGCCAGCTTTCTGATAGAGATCCAGTAGCTGCTTCATCTCCCAGGCTTCCAAATTGGTACTGACATTGTTTCCTAAACTCTCCAGCATGGCGCTCACTTTGGAAAAATCAGTCAGTGTCCCTAAAGAGAGCGACTTTTCCTTGATGAGCTTGATGACTTCCTGCTGACGGCGAGCCCGATCAAAGTCGCTGGAAGTATAACGAGCCCGCGCATAACAGAGTGCCTTGTCGCCATCAAGAAGATTGTCCCCGGCCGGAATCTTAAAGTCGCCGCCACACTCCAGCGCTGCCGTAGTTTCCGGTGTCATCTTTTCAAAACAAAGCGGGTACCGCTTCGGATTGGCGTAGTAAGTACCGTTTTTTCTCTTGATTCTCTTTTCCTCGTAGTTTCCTGAAAAAATCGTGTACTTGAGGCCATCACACCGCTTCTCCAGTCCCCGAAATTGCATCCCTTCCTCAAACGGCTGATCAAGATGTACTGTGATGCCACCGATAGCATTGACCAAATCCTTAAAACCCTGAAAATTGATGGTGACTCCATAGGGAATATCGAGCCCTGTCACCTCGGAAACGATGGTGCGCATATCCTCTATGCCGCCGCCATGAGAACGTTCTTCACCCAAAGCATACACCGCATTGATTTTGCGATGCTCGTCACGGCCAGGTACTTTGACATACAGATCGCGCGGAATGGAAATAAGTGATGCCTTACTCATGTCGGTCTCGCCATTTTTCGGATGGATAGAAAGCAACATGATAGTATCAGCTAAAAGACTGCCGCCTCCAACGCCTTCGCCACGCATACCCAAGAGAAGAATGTTTACCCGACCCTCTTTTTCGCCCTTCAGTGTCTTTTCCACTCCAGGCAAAGACTTCACCAGACTCTTGAAAATATTGGCATTGCCCTGCGAAACCTTATCGAGGGTTATTCCTGTTTTCCAGGCAAAAACAGCGCCCCCAATAAAAATGAGTGCCAAGAAAAAAAGCACGATTCTCAGCCAACGCCTCTTTTTGACTGTTTTCCCCTGCCCCAAGGAATCCGGGTCGGTTTTATGGAAGAAATCCATAGAGTATTAAGCTTATTTTATTTACTCGAGCGTCTCGTAGAGAGAGTTAAGCGATGCCGCGCTTTTTTCCCAAGAAAAAAGAGAAAGACGGCTTCTCCCCAGGAAAATACCGTTGTCTCTCAGGCTCATATCAGTAAGAAGAGTATACAGTTTTTCCTCACATGAGGCAATACTCAAAGGATTGAAGTAGAGGGCCGCGTCTCCAGCCACCTCCCGGAAACAAGGGATGTCCGATGCTGCCACTGGCACACCCTGACTCATTGCCTCAAGAAGCGGGATCCCAAATCCTTCATACAATGACGGAAAAACGAAAGCTGACGAGGCACGGATGAATGTCGGCAAGTCGCGTTGATCGACGTATCCCGGAAAAAAGACACTGGCCGACAAATCAAGCTCACGAATGGCGTTTTCTATTTCATTGTCGAAATGGTGTCCTTTCCGATCCCCAACCAGCACCAGATGAAAACGAGGAAGACGTTTTTTTACCTCGGCAAAAGCTCGAACAAGGAAGGCGATATTTTTTCGGGGCTGGAGCGTCCCGACATACAAAATAAAGTGCTCCGGAAGACCATATTTTTTCCGCACAGCCGGTAAGTCTCCCTCCTGAACGAGAAAATCCTTGCTGAAGGCATTTTGGATAACGACGATCTTTTCCAAAGCAGTACCGTAATAGCGCTTTATTTCGTCTTTCGTAAACTGTGATGGTACAAGAATGCGGTCAGCTCGCGAAAGTGATCGCGGAATAAATAGAGAAAGGAAGAGGCGGTCTTTCCACCCGATAAGCGACGGGAACGCGCGAAAAGAAACATCATGAATGTGAAGCAACACGGCAGTACGTTTCGGGACAAAAAAAGGAAGAATGTACTGCGTATGATAGGTATCAACCCGATGTTTCAGAAGAAACCATGGCAGGGTCACAAGGTTCCAGACAAAACGATTTTTTCCAAAAAGTGGCACGAAACGCACATTTTTTTGTCCGACACATCCGAGTCGCCCCTGAAGCAAGGCAATCTTCTGTGGGTCACGCTCGTCAGTCAGAAGCAGATAGGTATGCTCCTGATCAAGTGCCAAAAGCTCCTTGGTCAGATTGAAAAACACCGCCTCATCACCGGTACGCTTTTTTCCAAGAATCCGTATATCGATAGCCCGTATTTCATTCATAGAATACTTCTTTGCGGGACTGAGCTCCCGTCTTCCTCTCAAGCGCCAGCGCCCCGAAGGAAAGAAAAGCGAAGAAAAACCCAAGCAACAAACCAGAATTAAAAAGATTGAAAACCGTGAGACCGAACAGTGTCGCCAACAAGAATAGGGCGAACTGATACTCCAAGACCTCTGTCGCTTCACGATACCACTGCCAAGATCGGAACACCAGAAGACAGAGAAAGATGCTCAAGGCAAGCAGTCCCATCAGGCCGCTACCGAGCCACACCTCAAAAAAGATATTACTCGCATTGAGACCCATTCCACGCTCATCGGTTCCCAGAAATGAAGAAATGCTTCCAAAACCGATACCGGCAAAAGGATGTTTTTTCCCAATGCTCCATACCTTCCCATAAATCTCCTGCCGAATCGAAACGTTAGGATCGGGACGATAGACTTCCTGAACGAATCTTCCTGCCCGTTCTTCTTGTCCGATTTCTTCCAAAAGAATGTGCCGACAACCATTCAGCGCGAGCTCTGACATATCGCTCAGTTTTTGCGGCAATGCCGTATCAGCACTGAAACAGGAAACGGTTATTTTTTGCCAGCCACTTCCCGTACTTTGGATACGATTCAGAAACTGAAACGGACTCAGGTGAAAGCCCCACACCGCTCCTGAAGCAAGAAGAAACGAAAGGGTCATCAGAAAAAAGAAAGAAAACATCTTACGAAAAGATTTTCGGAACGATGAAATTCCTCGTCGGAAAAGTAACCCGGAAACGAAGACCAGCATAAGAACGACAGCCCCAAGCCAAGCACTCCGAGCCACCGTAATGATCAGCACCACAAAGGTCAGCGTCAGGAAGAAAACGGTTCCGGTAAGTTGAATAACCGCCTTAGTCTTTTCAGTTGTCTCTCTCAAGAAATGAAGCGTCCGAGCAAGCAGTGCCAGAGCCACTCCAAAAGCGAGCAGAGTAAACATTCCCAACCAATCCGCTTCTTCGAACGTACCATTGGGCCGCCCGGCCATTACCTGAAAGCTGACCTGACCAAAAAGAAAGCGCACGTTCTGCCAAAGTGCATAGCCGAAAACGATACTACTCGAAACCAGAAAAAATGGGATAGTTTGGCGCACGTCATAGAGGGTACGGAGAAATATCCGTCCCAAAAAATACACCGAGGCAAAAGACATTACCACCAAAGCCTGCTTCAGAGCCAATGTCGGAATCGGTGCCCAAAAAAGGCCAAGAAAGGCTCCCAGAGTCATCACGAGAGGAAACGCATCAAAAAACCGAGGTTGAAACATCCGAAAAGGAAGTCTTCCTGAAATAAAGCGAATACCGACTGCCAAAAGAAGCACGCCTGTCAGCCACTGATATGGTCGCAGCATCAACCCGCCAAACGCCGCTGGAGCAAGGTTGACACTTTCGAGCGGCAAAACTCCGATGAAAAGAAGAAAGACCCATCCGGGTCGGTACAAGGAAAAAAGAAAAAGGATGAAAGAAAAAAAGAAGAACGTGACGCTATCAAGGGGTAACGCTCCGATATTCTTGAGAATGATGAAAACGACCGAAGCGGTTCCGCTTCCCAGAAGAAGTAGAAACCGATTGAGACGAAAATGAGAGAACAGAGAGAAAAAAAGAGACATATGCTTATCTTTCCTTCAAAGAATGGATCACAGCTTCTACAAACCTCTGCCAACTAAAGCGTTCCTGTCCGCCCTGCGTCGCCCTCCGCAAAGGTTCCAAGAGAGAAGCATCAGCTATGACTCGCGACATGCCGGATGCTATGGAATCGATGCTGTGCGGATCGATGTAAAGCGCTGCTTCCCCCGCCACTTCCCGAAGCGAAGAGGTATCAGAAACGAGCACCGGTGTGCCCATACAAATCGCCTCGAGTACCGGTAAACCGAACCCCTCATAAAAAGACGGGTAAATAAAAAAGAGTGCGTTTTTATAGAGGGTCGGCAAATCCGTTTCCGGGACGAAATCAAGAAGCTGTACTTGCTTCTCCAGTCCAAGTTCCCGCACCATTTTTCTTACTGGCGTTGCGAGCGGATTTTGTTCCGAAAAAATCTTTCCGGAAATAACGAGTGGCGGAACAGTCTGATTATGATCCACTAATTGCTTATAAGCGTGGAGGAGTCCAGCCGTATTTTTCCGAATCTCAAGTCCCCCGCCATGATAGATATAGCCCGGCTTAAGAGAATATTTTTCCAAAACTCGCTGTTCTTCTTCTTTGGAAGGTATCCGTTTGAATATCGAAGCGGTATCCGGATACGCAACGGTTATCCTTTCGGGAACGATACCGAACCCAAGCAAATCTTTCTTGGTCGCCTCAGAAATGGTAATAATGTGGTTAGCCTGACGAATTCCCCGCTCCACCACCTGCCAGTACCATTTTTGGCGCATGTTTCCACGATACTCAGGAAAAAGTCTCGGAATGATATCGTGTACCACCATGACGTGATGAAAAGCCGCCGGAAAAATCGTGGTTGTTTGGTACAGACTGAGAAATACATCGCACCCGTCTTTTTTCGCTTCTCTTGCTACTTGTCGCTCCCAAAGCCACTTACGAATCAAATCGTCCCGTTTCCAAAACGGAAGAAAGTTCCTAAAATGAAAATGCTTGGGATACCCTATTTCCGGATATTCCTCTTCCGTATAGATGAAGAACTCATCAGACGTCGGAAGCTCTTTCAATTTTTCCAAAAAACTGAAAGTTACCTGACCAATCCCCGTGCCAGGCTTCCGTAAAAATGAAGCATTGATACCGATGTTCATAGTGTTTTCAGTATATCACAGCAATATTTAAGTAAAAAAAAAGCTGGGTCCAATACTTAACAGTTGGAACCCAGTTCAATACAAGCATCGACGTGAAAGATTAGTTTTGTAGTAAGGTCTTGAGCGTTGCCAAGTCCTGTGCTGAAACTTCCTTGTTCTTCAAGGCCTGTATTAGCTTGTCGTATGCGCTGGTACATTCATCGATACCGTCCATTTCGATAGCCGTAGAAACGCTACCGATGCTTGCACATACCACCGCACGCATTTCAGTGAGTTTCTCGATGACCGTTACAACAGACACATCATAGGCGCCTGTATAGGCGACTAGATGATCAAACTGCTGGGCCGAGAGAATACTATTTTTTTTGACGGCTTTCAAGTTCATGGGACACCTCCACTGGTTAAAATATCGTGACCAATACGGCCCCAGCGATGAGTAGTGCTGTCGCCAGGAGTTTTTTCCTCACATCGGTCTGCTCCTTGAAATAGAAGTAACCAATGAGAAAGGCGAAGAATGGCATAAGCCGTTTGATCGCCATTACCGACGCGACTGGCGCCATCTCAAGTGCGGCATTGATACTCCCATTCTCGATGACAATCGCCACTCCCGCGAGCAGGATACCATTTCGTAGTCCGGCGAATTTCCCACCTCTTACGACCGCCGAAACTTTTTTGAGTTCTCCGGCGATAAGTGCTATGACCAAGAAGCCGCACCCGATCAATAGGTGTACGACCATTGATGCGAATAACACCGAAGTTTCTTGCACGGTGATCTTTGCTGCCGTCGGCGCTACTGTAAAACATGCCGCTGTCGCCAGGAAATACAGCAGTCCTCGACGATTGTCGCGCTTGCGTCTCTCATCCTCGAGAGAAAGGTCTTTCTTCGGGGAATAATTCATCCACAAAACCCCGATCACGATGATGATGATACCAAGGAAACTTCCCGGCGAAGGGATCTCCCCCAGTATGATCATCGGCGGAACAATCATTGACAGACTCGTCAGTACCATAAACGGCATCAGATAATTGAGCTCGGCGATATCGAGCGCCTTATACAAAAACCATACCGCGATGATATTGAGTCCTGCGTACCAGAACATCGCCTGCAAAAATGAAGGAGACAGATCCTCTGGCCACGTCGACCCCGTGACAAACATCAGTACCAAGAAAAATATCCCGGCTGCCACGAACGACATGAAGCCGATGACGTTATTCATCCCCGGCGTCTGCAATGCCTTTTTCTTGACCGCCGCACCAAGTGCCTGTGCAAATGCGCCAAGAACAGCGAGTAATATCCAGTTCATAGCTTTCTCCTCAGTTGGTAATGTACACAGTATATCCTTTTATTTTGACATTGAATCATAGCACAGATAAGTAGCTATGTCAATACACCCTCTCAAGTGATGCAAAGGTATTGACGAGGAAACGTAGTAAAAACCGCTTATACCAGCACTATTTCACCTGGTATCGTCCATGTATCAGATCTTTTATCCCATTTCGTTCCATCTCCCGTGTAGCCAAAACAAATTTATTTCCTCGGATACGTTCGGCATATTTCTCACCGGACTCCCCTCTTCGCGCAAGAATGTCTTCTACGATAAGAGGGTTTACTTTGATAGAGAGATTTTTTAAATATTTTTCGTAGATTTCCTGAATTTGATGGAGGGCATTTTTATCGCCGTTCTTTGTGTCTGCGAGCGTGCTATCAAGTATAGCCTCTATACTTCTCACATCTTCAGGGTCTAATTCAAGATTTCTCCCATACTCATTCTTATAAAACGCGGTTGCAAACATAACCCACGCTCTCGTGATATGAAACTCATTGGTGATGATCTCGATATCGTGCACATCACCGATTGTTTCAAGGTGCTGATTGATCCATTTTGCCAAGGCTGCGGCATTTCCCAGTGTTGAACCACTCGAGGGAAGCGCCTGTACTATTTCTTCTGGAAGTCCGTATTTTTCAGAAAGTTTTTTCTTGGCCTCTTCCGCACGGGAGAGTTCCAAGACCTCAAAATCAGTCTGGATCTTCTCGATCCCACCTGTCGTGAATATCTTGAAATTCTGTTCTGAGCTGCGATTCTCTTTGAGATACTCTTCATACAGCTGCTGCAGAGCGCGCATCCGCGAGTCGCCACCCACCACTTCTTTCGCCATACCCTCCTTTTGAGAGTCGAGGATAAGAGGAAATCTAGGAGAACGACCATCACCTTTTCCTTCTTGAAAAAAACGCGCGCCGAGCATCACGACAATTTTCGTTTTCTGTTCCTGTTGTTCGTGACTCTTTTTTTCTATAGATCGGGCAGGATTCTCGAAAGCAATTTCTATATTTTTTCATCAAAGGTTTACCTTTTCATTGTACACTTATTTTCAAGCAAAGAAAAAACAGGGTCGGGATTTTTACATCCCTTCCCTGCTGTTGCCTTGCGATGCAAGGACTTGCTATCAATCGAACTCGAAAGGTATCACCCCTTCTCTGTAACCTGTCAAGACTTTTTGGTACCAGTACTCTTCAAAGCGCGCATCCAATGCGATCAAGAGGGCGAAACCCCAGGTACATTGTGTTACCCAGCTTTCCATCGGATTGCCTACGCAATGACTCCAGATCAAGGCAATCAGACCGAAGGCTCCGAGGAAGAACATCACCAGGAATCCTGCAAAGAGCATGATCTGCCCAAATCGATGATTGAGGTCAATTCTTCCCATTTCAGTCAACGAAATCCTGCTATTGGTCATTTCATGACTCCTTCTCTGTGTTGGATTACCTTACGCTGTAAGGACTTGTTTACTTCTTCGGCAGAAATTTGCCCAGCATCACGGTGTGGATATTGGCCGCGTTCGCCTGCAAGAGCAGCTTGTCCGGCGTACGATTCGGCGAATGACCGAAACATTCCAGATAAACGGCCTTGATATGAGCGCCCGTTCCGACAGCGAGGAGATGAATCATCACGCCGTGCAATCCCCACCGAGGAAACGCCTCCGATGTATTTTCAGCGAAAAACTGCTGATATTTCTCGAAGAGTTCCAACGCTTGAGCCACACGGTGACGCTGATGGAGGTTATAGCCGGGTGACTGGATATAGAACATTCCGTCGACGCCGGCCATGGCGGCTTGCATGCCACCCCAGAAACGCATCATGTTACGGTCGTGGTGGTTGGCGTCGTGATCAGGAAAAATAATACTACCTGCCACGCCATCGCATTCACCGCGTTCGATCATGCCGAGGTGGCGGATCAAAGCGTATGGTGAATGCTCACCATCAGCATCCATACAACCAACGATGTCAGCATTAGAGTTCGCACCCCAGAGATAGCCGGCGAGGATATTGCCGGCATTGCCAAGATTCTTTTCATTGTGCCGAACTTCGAGCCAGTCATATTTCTTGCTGGCTGCATCAATCACCTCAGCGGTGCCGTCAGTCGAATTGTCATTGATGAGCAAGACGCTCAATTCATGACCACGCGCCAAAAGCATCAGCGCCACGTCTGCAAATTCTTCGATGAGATGAGCGACCGGTTTTACCACGTTGTATACGGGGGAAAACATATTGATCTTCATTTTCTGCCTCTCTCCCCTTCAAAAGGGGTAATAAATTGTTCAAGGACTACGTACCCGTATCAGCAAAATCTATGCTGACTGTATATGATAGCATAAAAAAGAGTTATGGTCAAGGGTATTTTACTGATATTGGCTTAAATAAGGGATATGATTGTAAAAAAGCATAAAAAAAGCCTGAGAACCCGTGAGTTCCCAGGCGACAATCCATAGAGTCAGTCCCGACCCTTCATTTGTCTAGCAAAACCGGCTTCCAAAGAGATGCGTAGCATTCAAACAGCGCTTTCAGCCAAATCTGCTGCGGAAGCCAGTTCTCCGTGTCCACGACTGTTGTCGTAGTAACACCCAGTGAAGTAAGCTCGCCTTGCACTCGCATCAGATCCATTCTGGCATTGGCGTCATGGGCGCCCGCCAAAAGAAAACGCGTCTTCATCTTGTCTTCCCACTCCTTGTATTGCTGTTGGAAGACCGGATCATCACTCTCCAAATTTGGAATTGGTTCCGGTGACGTCACACGATCGATCGAATTGATCCCTTTCGAAAGAGCGATAATAGCCAGATGGGTACCCCGAACCGGCTGATACTGCAAGTCATCGGTGTAATAATTGATACAGTATCCACCCAGAGAATTGAGTCGAGTGACATTCTCGTACTTTTGTTGCCGTACCACTCTCCCTTCATCGTCAGCATTCTCACCAATGAAGTGGCCTTGAAAATATCCCTCGCTCAAACTCGGATAAGCGCTGAGATGACTGACAAAAACAATCTGTTCGGCTGGCACGCCCACATACTCGATCAGCCATTCGATGATTGAATACGCGAAGTCACCGTCTCCGCCCACCACGGTCACGAAATGACTTTTGCAAGGTGGGCTTAGCCAGGCGCTGTGTTCTGGACGAATCGTCGCTCCTAATGAATAGAGTGAACGGACCTGTCTTTCAAAAGCGTTTGTCATGATTTACTCCTTCTGGTCACTAGACCAAAAAATAAATTGTTCAAGGACTACGTACCTATATCAGTAAAATCTATACTGACTGCATATGATAGCATAAAAAATAGATAAAGTCAATAGCAGATGTTTGCCAAAAACAGCGATTTTCTCTACAATAGAAACAATTGTTAATTACTTAGTATAAGGCTTTGCTATGGTCAAATACGACTTCAAGACAGTATCAGTTATCGGACTCGGATATGTCGGACTCCCGCTCGCGGTACGTGCCAAAGAGAGAGGTTATGACGTCATCGGTTTCGATATCGACAAGGAAAAGGTGGCTCTGCTGAAAAGAGGCGATCATATCTTTAAGGATGATTTTCTCAAGGAAAACCTTCTGAAATATCCGTTCAAGGTGACGAACGATCCGAAAGACATCACACCTGCCGATATCCACATCATCTGCGTACCGACACCGGTCGATCGACTGCACCACCCCGACCTCGTACCCGTCATCGACGCTTCGACGATTGTCGCGCAGAATTGCAAAAAAGGCTCGCTCATTATCCTTGAATCCACGGTCAATCCGTATGTTTCCGAAGAGATCGTCCGTCCGATATTCGAAAAGCACGGATTCGTCATCGGCAAAGACATCTTCATCTCGCACTGTCCGGAGCGCATCAACCCCGGCGATCCGAAATGGAACGTCACTAACATCCCCCGCGTCGTCGGATCATTTGAGAAAAAAGGTCTCGATATGTCCCTCCAGTTCTATCGTTCCGTCATCGATGCCGAGATTCGGCCGATGAAATCGATACGCGAGGCGGAAGCGACCAAGATTCTCGAGAATTCATTCCGTAATATCAACATCGCTTTCATCAATGAAATCGCGATGTCGTTCGACAGGCTCGGTATCGACGTGAAGGACGTCATCGATGGAGCCGGCACCAAGCCGTTCGCCTTTATGAAACACTATCCGTCCTGCGGTGTCGGTGGGCACTGTATTCCCGTCGATCCACACTACCTTATCGAGCGAGCCAAAGAATCAGGATTCAACCATGGTTTCCTGAAGCACGCCATCGAAACCAATGAAGCGATGCCCGCGTACACCGTAGAACGTCTTCAGGACGCGCTCAATGAGAAACGGATGGCTATGAAAGATACTGTCGTCGGCGTACTCGGCCTTTCGTATAAAGCCAACATCGACGACCTGCGTGAATCGCCGGCACTGATCATCATCGAACACCTCAAAGATCACGGATGCAAAGTCGAAACATTCGATCCCCACGTCAAAAGACTCTCCACGATGAAGTCTCTCGAGGCCATACTCAAAAAATCCCAGGCACTGGTCATCGCTACGGATCACAAGGAATTCAAAGAAGTTCTCACGCCGGCACTCCTCAAAAAACACGGGATTAAGGCCGTCGTCGACGGAAAAAACTGCCTCGACAAAGAATCCTTCTTCAGATCTGGAATCATTTACAGGGGTATCGGACGATAACCAAACCGATAGTCGGCAATATATAGATTACCGGCCGTTTTTCGTCAAACGTCAATCGTTAACTGTTCGCTGATATGATTTTTTCCCTCCTCAAAATCATCATCTGGCTTGCCGGCGTGACGGTCATCGCTTATTTCGCGCTGCCCCATTTCGGTTACGCGATAAACCTGAACTACTTCGATGAACGCAAGGCGGTCTGCCAGGAACAACTCACGGCGTGCCGCAAAGATCTCCTCAAAAACGGGCTCGATGGCGCGAAGGAGACCTGCGACTGGAAATGCGTCGATCCGAAGCTGATTATCGAGAAACAGGAAAAAGATGGTACAATGGACACCGAGACGGGGAAGAATAATTGATTTCAAATAAGATATATGTAGTAAAAAATGATTCTTTGCCTTGTGGGTCTCCTTCTTTCCTGCCTTCCCGACAAAGATCCGAAAGAATCCCCGCGAACTTTAAATAATTTTGAATACCTAATTATATTATGCGTCTCATCGTCAATCTCCCAGCCTTCAATGAAGAAGCCAAGATACGGAATACCATCAGCAGGATTCCACGTACCTTCAACGGTATAGACGAGGTGCTCGTGCAGATCATTGATGACGGGTCAGTGGATCGTACAGTGGAAGAAGCTCGTACAGGCGGTGCCGATATCATTGTTTCCCATGACGGCAATCGCGGTCTCGGCGTGATGTTTCGGACAGCTCGCGAAAGCGCCTTGGAAAATGGTGCTGACATCCTCGTCAATATCGACGCGGATGGACAATTCGACCCGAACGATATCCAGAAAATCATCGATCCGATTCTCGCTCACCAGGCGGATATGGTCATCGCGGATCGTTTTTCTAAAAGCACCGCCGAAAATATCCCCTTCCTAAAAGACAAGCTCAATAGATTGGGAGCATGGCTTGTTGGTCGTGCCTTGGGCAAGCCGGTCGTCGACCTCACATGCGGATTTCGCGGTCACAATCGTGAAACACTCCTCAGGCTGAACGATCCTGCTGGTTTCACCTATACCCAGGAAACCATCATTGATGCTATCGGAAAAAATCTGAAACTTACCTGGGTTCCGGTAAAAGTCACCTATTTCGAAGGCCGCAAGTCGCGTGTCGTAAAAACGATCTGGAAATACGTGAATAACAGCGCGCGCATCATCATCAAAGCGTTCCGAGACATCCGTCCGATGAAGTTTTTCGCCACTCCTGGAATAATACTCGTCCTTATCGCCGCGGTATTGGTAGTCGTTTTCTTCAGTCTGTATTTTCCGGATATGAAGGTCACCCCGTATAAAAACTACCTTCTTTCCTCAGCGATACTCTTCCTGATCGGACTCCAGCTGGTCATTTTCGGCCTGATCGCGGATATGGTGAAAGGAGCGAGGACACTCAACGAAGAGATTCTCTACCGTATGCGAGTCGAAAAATACAAGAAATAACATCCGAGCACTTTCCTTAGCTTCGATGAAAGATCTTACAATGACAGAATCAATGAAAATCCTCTTCATCTCCCGCGCGTATCCTCCGGTGACCGGCGGCATTGAGAATCAGAACTACGCGCTTTCCATTTGGCTCGGACGCTTTGCTTCGATCACGACGATTGCTAATCATCACGGCAAGAAAGCGCTGTTATATTTTATCCCATATGTCACCATACGGACACTTTTTGTCGCGCACCGCTATGACGTCATCCTTTTGGGTGACGGAGTCCTTTCTCTGACCGGATCTCTCGTCAAGTTTTTTTATCCGAAAAAGTCCGTGGTATCGATCATCCACGGCCTCGATATCCTCTATAAGAATGATTTCTATCAGGCATTCTGGGTGAAGCGATTCCTTCCATCACTTGATGGACTGATCGCTGTCAGCAAGGAGACTCGTGCCGCTGCCATTGCGAAAAATATCCCCGAAGCGAACATCATGGTGATCCCCAACGGCATCGATATCGAAGCTTTGCAAGGAAACTATACAAGAACAGACCTAGAACAACTCCTCGGTGAGAATCTCGCCGGAAAGTATGTACTGTTGACCGCCGGGCGATTGGTGAAGCGCAAAGGAGCGGTCTGGTTTATCCGCGAAGTACTACCGCAGCTGCCGCCAACCGTCCTCTATGTCCTTGCCGGCGCCGGACCAGAAGAAGAGAACATCAGAGCCGCCATACAGGAAACCAGCGCGACATCTCGGGTCAAGATGCTCGGCCGTATCTCCGATGAGGATCGTAATCTGCTTCTGAACACGGCCGATATCTTCATCCAGCCCAACATCAGCGTTCCTGGAGATATGGAAGGCTTCGGCATCGCGGTCATCGAAGCGGCTGCCTGTGGTCGTCCCGTCGTGGCATCAGAACTGGAAGGTCTGAAGGATGCTATCATAAACAATGAAAATGGTCTTCTGGTAGAATCAGAAAATTCCATGGTTTTTAATCAGGTTATCACCGCGCTCCTCACTGATGACCAGAGACGTGATGAGCTAGCAAAGCGAGCACGAGTATACACCAAAGAGCACTTCCATTGGGAAGTCGTTTCGAAGCAATATGCCAAAGCTCTGGAAACTTTCATGAAAAAATAGCATGTCATTTTTTCTCGATACCATCGTTTTCCTCATAACCGTCAGCGTCCTTTTCTTCATACCCGGGTTTCTCTTTCTCCGTGTCTTCCTGAAAAAAAATACATCGCTTTCGGCCTTCGAATCCGTCATTCTGTCGTTCGCTCTCGGACTGGGACTGCTCAACTTCCTCATAATTCTCCTGGGTCAAGCGGGCATACCTTTCACCGCGGTGACCATTGCTCTCGGTCTCTTTGGCACAGTCACTCTTCTCACAGCCATTTCTCTTTTGTTACATAAACAATTACGTAACAAAACCGCCGTCGAAGCATCAGAACCGACAAAAGCTGTCTGGCGATTCTCCAGAAATCAAGGCTTGCTCTTCATTACGCTCCTCTTCCTCACGCTCCTCATAAAAACTATCTACCTCTCGCATGCCGTTCTCCCGACTTCAACCGACCTGGGGCATCATATGTATTGGGCCAAACTGACGGCCGAAAGCGGACAGCTTCCCGTCTATGCCAAAGAGGACATCGTTACCGACTCGAATGGCGCGTACCGCATCTCAGAACCGGAACCTATCGCCGATTTCATTATCGGTGAACACCTCCCCTTCGCCGCCATCAATATTTTTTCCCGTCTTGATTTCTTTTCGGCTTTTCCTATTCTCTTTCTCTTTTTGGTGAATCTTTTATCACTACTGGCTCTCGTTGTTCTGGCTCGCTCGTTCGCAGAAAATATTCGAAGTTCTTTTTTGTCGGAATCCGTCTTCAACCCCCAGAACATCGCCCTCGCCACCCTCTTTCTCTTCGGCCCTCTCTACGCGCTTGCTTCCCCGCAGGTAAAATTCGTTTCCGGCGGCGTCGTCGGCAACACGCTCGGAAACCTCTTTATCCCTCTCATCTTGCTCGCTTATCTCCGCGCCTTCCGGGAAAAACGATCGGATTTTCTGGCTCTCGGATTTTTTCTGACTTTTTCCCTCGCCTACATCCACCACTTAAGTACGCTCATGCTCCTTTTCGTTCTCGGAGCTTCCGTCCTTTTATACCTCGCTTTTCACTGGGATACTCTTGGTTATACCTTTCGTTCCTGGAGCACGCTCTTTCTCAAACCCAAGCCGTTCATCATGATAGTTTTCGCCTGTTTCTTCTTTTTTTTCGTTGCCATGCCAACCTATATCGAGACTCATGCAGTCGGTACTGCTCTCGGTACGCCAACCAAGACCACCCGCACGGGACTTTCCTTCTACCAGATTACTTTCTCTTCCGGTGAAGCCCGGGTGGCTCTCGGTCTCGCCGGACTGTTCCTTATCGCGCTCCTCCCCACCCGCACCCGTTACGGAAGCGCCTTCCTCTTAGGATGGGGCGGCATCCTCCTCGTCATGACGCTCTTCCCCCGTTTTCTCTTCATCAACATCCCCTCCAATCGTATCGGCGCCTATCTCTCTTTTCCTCTCGGCCTCCTCGCCGCTTTTGCCCTAGTCGGGTCCATCGCGCTCCTCTCTCAGGGAAAAAAGAAGTTTTTTCTTCCGAGCATTCTTGTGTTACTACTCTCTTTCTCCGCTCTGGTATTCGGCATGGGCAGCGGCTCTTACGACAATAGCCAGACACTTCTTCCGGAAAGTAAGGCTCTCCCACTTCTGCAAACCTTTGCCGCCTCCCAATATCTCGCCGCTCGTATTACCGCCGAAGATATCGTTCTTAAGGATCATAATTATATCGTCGGTGATGCCTGGATGAAACTCTTTTTTCTCCGTGATTACAGCTATCCGCTTTCCCGAGGATTCTTCAAGCGCTATGAAGACAATCCCAATCGGGAACAGTGCACTCTCCTCATGATTTCCGTCCCCAATACCGCCCGCGGTGAAAAATGCTACACTGAAACCGGGACCAACCTGGTGGTCGTCAACCCGCGGTTCGATATCACTCCCTTCGAAAAATCAGATAACTTCTCGCGCATCTACGCCTCCGATACTATTCATATTTACGCCCGAACCAAATGAATCTTCCCCCTCTCTCAGAAAAAAAACTCGTCGTCTTTTTTTTCCTCCTCTTTTCCGTGAGTGCCTTGTTTCTTTTTTGGCAAAATAAGCGTGAACTCGATCCTAATCAGGGGAAAGACTGGTGGACGCTTTCCTTTGAAGCGCCAGGAGATCCAAACAGCCTCGTCTTCATCGTAGAAAATCACACGAAACAAAGTGAGTTTTCCTATGAAGCTACCTACGAAGTCACTCCTGACAATGTTATTTCTGTTCGCGACTCGATAACGGTCGCTCCGGGCGAAACCAAGATG
Source organism: uncultured Bdellovibrionales bacterium (assembly GCA_964488025.1). Classification (GTDB taxonomy): domain Bacteria; phylum Patescibacteriota; class Minisyncoccia; order Moranbacterales; family UBA1568; genus UBA1568. The sequence goes on along the minus strand of CAZATJ010000002.1, from coordinate 41,179 downwards.
ATTACCCCGAATATTGTTCCCCAACCAGGCCTCCGCACTTCCGTCATTGTCACCACGAGAACAGAGAAGAAGGAAATATACAGATAAAAAATTTTATGTCTAAAAAAGTCCTCCTTGCCACTCGTCCGCTCGTCCCGCCCTGGGATGAAGCCTCCAAAAACTTTGCCTACTTCTTGGGGAAGGAAGTACGAGATCACTCACTTACCCTTCTCACGACCAGCATACCGCTCCCAGGACTTCCTGAAAGTGTCGAACAAAAACCGATTTTTCAGAACGGCCACTTTGATTTCCATGCTAAACGCACGCTTTTTTCCTATCTCCGCGCCGCTCGAAATAAATTCGATATCACCCACTACCTCTTTACACCGACCAAACAAAATACCCGTCTCATCAGATGGTTCGCCAAACCAGAGAAAAAAACCATCCAGACAATCGCGACTCTTCGTGACGATCTCTACTCTCCCCATGAACTCAAAAAACTCCTCTTTTCCGACCATCTCGTTGTCTACACCGACCGCTCAAAAGAGAAACTGGAACGCCTGGGATTCCACAATGTAACCAGAATTTATCCCGGCATCGACCTCGAACACTTTAGTCCGCAACCAAAAAATCAGGCTATCCTCACCGAGCTCGGCCTTGCCGAGAAGGACTTTGTCGTCATCTACCCCGGCGAATACACGCGCCTCGGCGCGACTGATATGCTCTCCGATACCTTTTTCGACTTTTTCCGCGCCCATCCCCAAACTGATATCCGCTTTGTCTTCGCCTGCCGTGTCAAAAACCAGGCCGATGCCGACAAAAAACAGGAGATTCACAAACGATTCGCCGAAGCCAAACTACTCGATTACATTGCCTTCTCCGATACCATCTCCGACATGGCCGGTCTGTATAACGCCAGTGACGTCGTCATTTTTCCGGTTGGCAATCTCAAGGGAAAATTCGACGTCCCCCTCATCATCATCGAAGCCTATGCTTGCGGCAAGCCAGTTATTCTCTCTGACCTCCCGGAGTTTTCCGAATTTGCAAACGACGATATCTGTGTTACCATTCCCAAGGATTCGGGAGCTCAACTCGTCGAATCTTTGGCTTATTTAAAGGAAAATGAAGGAGAACGAACCCTTCTCGGAGAAAACGCTCGACGCTTCGTCAAGGATCATTTTGATCTCAAAAACACCGCCAAACAGTACGAAGAGATCTATAGCTCACTATGATAATCGCTCGGCATTTCTTCAAAAGAATTTTTTCTGTGCTCCCGGGTAACGGCCGGTAACATTAATGTTCATCCAACATTCTATGTACGAAAACGATATCACCAAGCTCTCGGATCATAAAAGTGAATTCCGGACCGACAAAATGAATGTGCCGGTCATTTTTCATGTCGGAGAAAAACTCATGCCGGGAGAAGAGACGATGCAACAGCTCGAAAGCGTTGCCGCAAATGGTTGCATATTCCATCACGTCGCCGCCATGGCCGATGTTCACTCGAAACCCGGCCGCAAAAATGCCACCGGCACTACCATCACTTCCGAAAAATTCATTCTCCCCCAAGTGAACGACTCCGACCCGGCCTGCGGTATGCGCCTCGTCCGTCTCAACCTAGACGACACGAACGTCACCCCGGAACAGATCGACCGGATTTTCCAAGAAGCCACCAGAACCGTTCCAACCAAAAAATACGTCGGTACCGTCCTCCCGTTTCGCGTCATCATTGATATCTGTGCCCAGGGCATCCAGCCGCTCATCGACTACCTGAACATCAAAACCAAGCATGAAGCCGAGAATAGTATTGACAGGGGGAATTTTTTCAAAGAAGCTCCCACTCGCAAAGGTATCCGAAACATTATTCCACCACTCTTTTTATTTTTCGCCCAATTCCGCGCCGGTATCATCGGCGCCGCCGGCAACCACTTCCTCGATCTCATGAAGGTGACCGCGGTAGTCGACCCCGAAGTAGCCGCCAAATTTAACTTACGCCTTGGCCAGTACATCCTCATGGTTCACTGCGGCTCGGGTATTCTTGGCCAGTACACCATGTACATGTTCACCGCCAAGAAGCGTGAGCACTTCTCCACGGCCATTCTCATGAATCTCGGTCGGTTCCTCTGGTTCACCCCCTATAAGAAAACCATCAAAAAAATCGCTGAAAAAATCAGGGCTTCTGATTTCGGTAAGAAAGAACCACTCATCACTTTCGACGGGGACGGTGAGGACGGAAAGCTCTATATGGCCGCTCGCAATGCCTGTTCTAACTTCGCTCACGCCAATCGTGCCACCATCACCCATAACTTCGTCCAGACAGCCGAAAAAGTACTGGGCCACTTCGTCGAAGCCGACCTGCTCTACGATATGCCCCATATCCTAGTCTCTCAGGAAGAACACTACAATAAAAATGTCTGGGTCCATCGGAACGGCACCAGCCGAGCCTATGGTCCGAGCCGCATGGCTGACCACCCTACCTTCAAAGACACCGGCGAACCGGCTTTCATCCCGACCTCAATGAGTACCGAAGCCTACCTGTGCGTCGGCCAGGATGGCAATGATTCCAGTTTCTATTCTTGCAATCACGGCGCCGGCAAGGCCGCCAAAACCACTGAAAGTGTCGTTCCTCAGAACAAATCAGAACTTGATGAGAAGCTCGCCGAAAAAGGCGTCAAACTCTACAATGGCCGTTCATCTAAGGTCATCGAACAGGATTCCTCGCACTACAAACGTGCCGAAGATGTCATCGAAAGCGTCATTGAAAACTCCGTCGTCAAACCGGTCATCAAACTCCAGCCCATTTCCGTCATCATGTACTAGAGAGTCATGATAGGAGATGAGTGATAGGTGATAAGAATAAGATAAACATCATGCCGAGAATTCCTCATACAAGCCATTGAGCATTCGATAAATGGGGTTTTCTATAGCGAATTTGGCTGGAAAGACTCGTTATGACTGCCTCTCTCGGCGTATCGCAAGACCGATGAGAAGAAAAAGAAGCAAAAGTCCAAAGTGAGAGGTCCACAGCCAGTGGTCGAGAAGAAGGATGGGAAGTAACGAGAAAAGCGCGACAATGAATATCGCGCTTTGTTTTTTCATGTTTCGGAGCACGCTCCACAGAAACAATACGAAGAACAGCAATCCTACCAGACCGAGCTCGGAAAACACCAGGACAAAAACATTGTGCGCCGGCTGAATACTCCATACTGGACGCTCCGGCTCCAGCCTCATGACTTCTGCCGTGAAATTTCCGACACCAGTGCCAAGCAGTATATTTCCTTCACCGATAACCATACCGGCATCCTGAAAAGATTGCACCCGTTCCGATACCGACCCTTCATGTTTGATAGTCGCTCCATCAAAACGAGGGAAAACTTGTTCATGAAGCACTGTGACAAACACTAATCCAGCCACAATCAATACTAAAAAGGTTTTACTGAACATACCCGAAAACAACGGCCGTAGTTTTCGCGTATCACCTGAAAAAAAACTCCATACAAACAATGTCCCTATTCCAAAGCCTGACCCCAACCAAGCTACACGAGAAAAAGTAAGGATCAATCCAAGCAAGACTATCACTGAACCAATAAGGAGGAGTGTTCTTTCGTTTTTCTTCAGCCGTGCCGTGCATAATACCTGGTACGCGATACCGAATACCAGTGTGACAGCCAAGAATCCCCCCAGCATATTCGGATGAGGAAATGTCCCATAAGCCCGTAAAAACCGCCCGCCTAGACTCGGCGAGGCTGGCCCTCCGTCGATTTTAAGCACGGAAGAGCCCGCTTGCCAGGCCTCGTGGGCATTTGTTCCGAGAATCGAGGAATCGACTGATTGTTGAAACAAGAACTGCCCTATTCCGATACCGCTCTGGATTATTCCAGCCGCCATAAGAACCAGGATAACTTTCTTCGCGCTCACCTCCTCGAACGATCGGGCCAAAAAGAACACACCCGCCGCCAAGAGTGATTTCATGAAAAAGGAGAAGGCCAACACTTGATCCCCCGCCCACACAACCGACAGTCCCGCCCACAAAAGAAACAGTACCAGTACCGCTTCAGATCTCCCGTACTTTATACTCGATACTTTATACTTTATACTCCTCAACCAGGTACACAAGGCTACGCCTAACATGACCACCAACAATACATCAGTGACATACACCCCGATAGTTCCATACTGCCACTTCTCCCCCAAAACAAACGGCTCGCGCAGCAAAAAAACCGTCTGCAGCGGCAGTAGAAAAAGAAACGTGAAAAAAGAATACTTTAACAGTCTGAAAAAGTCCATATAACCAAGAATAGCACAAAAAAGAGCGAAAAATGCTATACTATAAGCAGGTTCCAAAAGGGAGTTTTTTCTGTATTTTTAGTAACCTCTCCATGAAATTCATCACTTTTTCAGGGGTTGATGGCAGTGGAAAATCCACCCAACTCAAGCTCCTTCAAGAGAAACTGGAACGGGAAGGAAGAAAAACCACCACTTTTCACGCGGTCGAATTTTCCCTGGCCAACAAGATTGCCCGGCTTTTCAAAAGGCAGGACACCTTCGAGCCCGGTAAGGAAAAGGCCGTTACCAAAGCTTCTTGGCTTTCTCTTGTCCTTCGAGAAAAATTTCTTCTCATCGATATGATGCGTTTCTGTTTTCTCCGAAGTTCACTGCGCAAACAAGGCTACGACTACCTTCTTTCTGACCGTTCTTTTTTTGATTCCATCATCAATCTGGCCTATCTGGCAAAAAATATCCGCTTTTGCTCCTGGCCGATCCATTGGGGAATAATTTTTCTTTCGCGTTATACCCCCAGAGCCGATGTCACCCTCTACTTTGACCTCTCTCCGGAAACCATCATGGCTCGCGAACGCGCCCCCGAACAGGGTATCGACTACCTCCGCGCCAAGATGGAATTGTTCAAAACGAAAATCATCCCCTGGAATATGACTGTCATCGATGGAAATAAAAGTAAAGAAAGTATTTTTCAGGATATTTTAAGAAAACTAAACGTTTGAAGAAGGGATGTTCGTCGGAAAGAAAGGGAAGGAAAAGGAGAGTTCCGATGAGAACGTATATTGTAAAAATACCATCATGAAAAAATTCTCCCAAGCGCTCGTATGGCTGACACTTTCCGAAGTAGTGTTCAACATTGCTGCCTATGTGGTGCACTCGGTTGCCGGACGCATTTTGGGACCGGCAGATTATGGACGTTATGGCTTGGTGGTCACCCTGACTACGATGGTCATCGTGCTCATCGGCAACGGCATCCCCACCACGATGTCCAAGTACCTGAGCGAAGTCCTCGAAAAAGATCCGAAGAACATTCCCGCCATCAAAAGAAAGGCCGCTCTCTTGCAAGTGGTTCTCATTGGTGGCATCACGGTTCTTTTTTTCCTCCTCGCTCCAGTTATTTCCTGGGCGCTCCGTGATCCCTCGCTCACCCCGCTCTTCCGACTTTCCGCGTTTATCATTCCGGCCTTTGCCGCTGCTTCGTTCTATCACCACTATTTGACCGGTCTCCACCTTTTCAAACTCCAAGCCATCGTAAAAATCGTCCGTTCTTTCGCGCGGGTCGGTTTTATCGCCCTCGCCGCCGTTTACTTTGGATTAAATGGTGCCGTCGCCGGCTATGTCCTGGCCCCACTCCTCACCTTTGGTGCCGCCCTCTTGATCGATGAATTCTACGTAAAACGCAAACTTGGTCTCGGAACAAAAACCCTGGGTCACGATTTCGATTTTCCAGCCAAAACGATTCTCGCCTACGCCGGACCACTAACACTCTTCCTGGTCTTCTACGAACTTCTCCTCACTGTCGACCTCTATTTCGTCAAAGCACTCCTTCAAGATGACCACCTGACCGGTCTCTACAATGCCGCTATCACCATCGGACGTATTCCCTATTACCTCTTCGCGGCCCTCGCTATGATCATGCTTCCAGCTATCTCCAAAACAACAGCCGAACGCAATGCGACTGAAACCACATCTCTCGTGAACAAGGCACTTCGTCTCATGACACTGCTTCTTTTTCCGATGATCACTCTTATGATCGTCTATGCCCCGCAGATACTTCACTTCTTCTATGGTGCCCGTTACGATGGAGCAGAAAACGCCATGAGCATCTTTTCTCTCGGCGTCGGCTTCCTTACGGTCTTTTATGTCCTGGCTTTCGCTTTAAACGGCGCCGGTCTGGTTCGTGTCCCGATGAAACTCTCCTTCTTTGGTTTTCTCGCCATGGTTGTGCTTAATTTTCTTTTCATTCCATCTTTCGGTATCGCTGGCGCCGCGCTCGCCGCCACTCTCACCGCCTTTGTGCTCATGCTTGGCATACTAGCCTACACCAAAATACATTTCCGTGTTCATATATCCTGGAAAACTGCCGTTCTCTCGATAATAAGTGCCTTTCTCATCGCCTTCTCTTCCCGCTTCCTTCCAGAGGGAACATACAGTTTTCTCGCTTCCGGAACCGTTCTCTTTGCCTTCTATTTCATCCTTCTCTGGCTTTTCGGTGAACTCACCGATGATGACCTTGCTCCATTCCACAAGTTTTTTGGTCGTGGCTGACAAGATTTGCCATTTTCATCCCACAGGAATACACTTTCAATTATGAACAGTTTATACCGAAGATGTAATATGCTTCGGGTGTGGTTTTTTTAACAATGTGTAACACATAGGAAGGAATCCTCTGCTATGACAGTTACCTTTCCTCCGTCTTCTCTCGTCTTCAGCGCGCAGCCTGCGTGGCTCGAATCACTACGGATCGGCACTGACTGGTTGGCGAGGTGTTTCGGCGTCGACCTGGAAGAACACCGAAAACAAGTTGCTGCTGCCAAGGCCAGTACGGAAGTGCTGCGGCGGATGCTGTTCCAAAGCCAGGTCGCCGGCTGCCGGAAGACGCGCAGTCAGCGCTGGAACAATGCGCACTTCCTGCGCTGGATCGAGTACCACGCCGCGGCTTTCGACGTGGTCTATGGCAAGCTGACCACCGGCATCAGTGTGCCAGCCGCCAGGTCGTTTGTGCGAAATTTCCACTATGTGGAGTACCTCCTCGCCAAGCGGCATCTGGTCCTCATGGAAAACTGGAGCCAACACCATCGTGACAAGATGTGCCAATTGCTCCAAGACGATGACCGCTCGTTTTCACGAGTCAGACGCTTCCACAAGCTGCCACACAAACGGCGGCGCACCTTCATGTGCGAACTCGACGCCGCGTTCTCTGCCATGGTGGCGATACCCGATCCAGACTGATCCCTCACGAGCCAGACCCGACAATGTATCACATTCGTCGGGCTTTTTCTTACTTGACAAAAAATTGTACTTTCTGCTCCCGAGGACTACACTTAAGACAAGAACAAAGGGTGCCTGCCGATGGCGCAACGCGCTACCAGTGCAGGATTTTTCTATCAACGCACGAGGAAACCCCACCATGTTGTTCACTCCTTTGGATGCGATAACGGTCTGGATAGAATTCTGGGCACAATGCTTCAAAAAAGGTGCTCTGCTACAGCGGCAGGTTACCCATACCGAATTACTGCTGAGCGACGGCTACCAGCGCCTCTTGAGCCTCTCCACCACACCGCTCACGAAACGCCTCTGAAGCCACGTCTCAGAGTACAGCCACAAACCACCCGGGACTCCGACACGGACTCCTGGGTTTTTCTTCCCTACTCGTCCGTTCTCACCAGCGATATACTTCTACCGCGCCACGCACCTGCGAATTGCTCACCTGCTCCATATTTTTCTTGAAATACACTTCCGCATCACGGGAAATATAATCGTAATCATTCGTCGAGACAATGACCCAGCCATGGGAATACTCCGCCATAATGACCTCTAATTCGGCAAGGGAAAACTTCTTCGTTGAAAGTTCACCGCCAAAATCATAGACCGGGACTTTGGCTCCGGAGAAGTAATAATTGCGGAAATTTCGGGTAATAAGCACCTCGCCCGGCTGTTGGTTCTTCTTGAAATAATCAAACACCTTGCGATAATTCGGATTGCCGCCGGTAGAGGTTTCATGGTAGGTATTGTTTTCTTCCAAAAAATAGCCGTAATTCGGAAGAAGCAGCCCGGCTAACAGAAGGAATGCGAAAATACCCTTCCGGCCATGTTCCGGAAAATGTTCCCGAACCAAACGAAACATCCCATAGACACCGACAGCGGCAAGAAGGATTACAAAAGATTGGATGAAAAATATGTACTGCGGTCCGGCATTGCGACGCCAGAACCAAACAGCCAGCATCAAGGGCACCGCCGCCGAAAGAGTCACCCACAATGCTTCTTTCGGTTGGCCAAGTTTTTTTCCCAAGACATAGCTACCGAAACCGGCCATCAGTACTCCGAGCAGAGGATGAGCGAAATCACGCAGGACGTAGCCAAAATACGAGTAGTGATTATCGAACCAAACAAGACTCCCCAGCCCCAATCGCACAAACCTGGGGAAGAATATGACGGCGGCAGCGATGCCAAGCAGTCCGAAACCTACCGTAACCGCGTATTTATTCTTCAGGGTCCCCTCCCTTCTCCAGAAAACAAACGCCATCCACAATACATAGACCCCGAAAACCGGAATGACCGAAAGTGATAATCCGTGAACCAAGGCGCTCAGAAGAGCAAGCACGATAAGCGGGAGCAGATACAGACCGTTCAGTCCAAAACGCTCCCACATTTTCCGTAAGAAATTGATCCTGCCACGATACTCCGACTCGAAAAAAGCGAATAAAACCGTGGTCAAAGACAGATAAAGGGGAAAAAACATGGCATACATGCGGAGCCGCCGGTCGAAGATAATCCCGGAAACGCTCACCGCAAACAGAAATGCCGAAAGCAATCCGACAGTTTTCTTTCGCGTATAGAAGTACCCGGTCCAAAACATGACTAGAATAGAAACCATCCCCCAGAACACGCTTACCAAACGAGCCGTCGCCTCGGTCGGCGGCAGAAGATGGAAGAGTCCTGCTACCTGCCACTTGTAGATAAAAGCACGTTCATCGCGAGCGGCGTTGAAATTCGTCTCGGATTCTCTGCCGAAATTGAAGTCCCAGGCTTTCCACTCTCCCGTCTTAAAATACCCGTAGCTCGAGTTCATATCCAGAAACTCGTCGGCCACGAAAGAATTATTCCCCAAATCATACAGTCGGAGCGCCGTGCCAAGAACGATGATGACGAGCAGTATCGTCCAAGTTTTTTTCCATGTCAGTTGCATAGAGGCTTTTTCTAAAAATTAGTTCTCCTGATCCTTTTCGACATCCTCCATCTGTTCGAGCGCTCCGCCATCCGGTTCGCTGCTCGGAGTCTGCGTAGTACGATCAAAAAATTCCTTCCAAGTATAGCGCGGCGGTGCCTGAGAATCACTTAGCTTCGGCAAAGTAAAATCCTGACGTTCACCAATAATAGCCTCGGGCTTCGGGAAAAGCTCGATGACTGAAAGCGTTCCGAATGACGTCGTCTCGCCGACCGTATAACTGATACGGTATTTCTTCAAAGCATCCTCCAGATCGGACTGCGCTCGCAGCACTAAAAAATATACACCTTGTCGATATACTCCGTCGAATCCCAGGACAGCATTCTCGATACCACGCCGTTCCATGAGGTATTTGAGCGCTCGCCGATGCTGGGGTTCGCTGAACATATAGACAGGAAAATTATTTTCCCGGGAACGTGCTTCCAGCATATCGACGATACGCTCCTGCTGTCCCAGTGTCACTCGAATGCGTTCTTTCAAAATACGGTCAGGAGCATTTTTCACTACCTCAGTTCCTGCTCGTGACAATTCATCAAAACGTCCAAAGAGAAAAAAGAGATTGGAGAAAACCAAAAGCGCTATGACGCTCCCCACGACAACCGTACCAATTCGACCACTCCCCGACACTTGTTTTACACCCAGCAAGAACAAACCAAGAAAAATGATAAAGAGTGGCCCCGACAGAAGAAAAAATCGCGGAGCAAAGCCATAAGAAAGTGGTAAAAAAAGGATGAAGGTCACGGCAAACCAGATACCAGAGAGAAGGAGAACGTCCTTTTTCTTATGCTCATGTTCCCGCCACCAGAAAAAAACCAAAAGAAATAGACTGACTCCAAAAATCAGAGCGGCGGCTACCCCATACCACTTTCCCTGATCGCACTTTTCGGCGCACACCCACCAGATACGATTTTCCTCATTCCAGGTGATATTCGGAAACGTCCCGCCTTCGAATCCGGTCGTAATGAGTAGCGCTCCCAGCGCGTGTTCGGCGGTATTACGGAAAAATTTATCTGGCAGAATGTGGTCTTCTTTCGTAGATTTCTCCGTAATGGCCCCGAAGAATTCTTGAGTATTCCTCCCTCCGGTTTCGATTTCATTGAGCGCCATCGGCAAGTAAAGAATTGTCACGAAAGAGAGGGCTATCACCCAAGCACGGAGCGAAAACCGCGGCCGCTTGATAATCAAGAAAACCAAGACGATGACCGGCACGGCCAAAAAAGCGAGGAAATGAGCATGAGTAGCTAATACCAAAGAAATAACCGCCAGCAAAAACCATCGTTCTTTCCGGTTTTCATATTCATCAACCGAACGAAGCAGAGCATACATCCCGAGAATCATAAAAAAGGGCAGAATGTTCGGATTCCAGGAAAAACGGCCATACAAAACAAAAAAGGCAGACGTGGAAAAAAGCAGCGTCAATCCGAGTGCCATCCAGACAGCAAAAAATCGTCGAAGGAGTAGATAAAACAACGGCAGTGAAGCTACTGAAAGAAGCATCACCACCAAAGCGTAAGCAGTCGGTGTTGCCCCAAACACGAGTCCACCCAAATACTGCACATAATAAAACCCCGGAGCTAATCGGAGAAATGTTCCCCCGGCTTTGGGTCCGAGAAGCGGTAACTCACCGGGACCTCCCTCAAGCGCCGCATCAACCACTCGGGCATCGCGCGCCTGATCCAGCTCAAAGTGTAACCAATCGGAAAAATGATAAGCACGAAGAAAAAAACCGAGAGCCACAATGACTATCAGAGAGAGTCCCAAAAGCTGTCTGGTGGAAAGATGAACCACTTCCTTTTTTTCACCCTTTACGCTAGGATTAAAAGGCACTTTCTTCTATTCTAAGCTACTTTTAAGCGCCAAGCAAACCCGTTACAAATCTAAAAACCGTTACCCTGAGAGGTAACTGATACTTCCAAAGATTGGTAACGAAACAAACTCTATGCACGATTTTTTCCAGAGTCTTGAAAATAAGGTCTATGCCGCTCTCTCTGTCGCGCTCGCCATCGCCACGCTCCTCTTTATCGCCCCACAAAGCACGTCGCTCGCCCTGTTTGACTCCAATCTTGATAACCAATTTTTTTATGCCGCTTTCCTTATTTTTGGAGTACTCATTTTTGGAGGCATCCTCTACTTTGCTTCTCAGATCGACTGGCAAAGATTTCTCACCACTCTCCTCCTTGTCACCTTCCCGGGAGCCCTTATCATGACCTACGGCCTCATAGAGTCCAAGAACTTTCATTATATTTTCCCTATCGCTCTCGGTGCCTACGTCATCCTGACCGGAGTACTCCTCTCTTCCCGTTATATGAAAAAAGAGCAGGCCCTTCGATTAGCTGATCCCAAAGCGCAGAGCCCCAAAGCATGGATTCAGTCTCAGGGTCTCCCCAGTCTCATTCTGGTCGCTACCGTGACCGCCCTCTTTTTTCTTTTCGGATTGTACCACCTCACCCGCTTCGCCGCCGTCGACGAAGCTCTCTGGTACGAAGGACGTATCGGAAAATATTGGAACAATATCGCCGAACACGACTGGAAGGGCACTCGCATCAGCGACAAACCCGGTATCACCGTAGCGCTCACTACCTGGCCGGGCCTTTTTTCCTTTGATCCCAAACGCTTCGATAAGATGAGATACCTGCCGGAAGAAATCGGCACCACTTCCAAAATAGAAAGTTTCTATTTTTCCTTCCGCTTTCCGCTCCTCCTCGCCATCACCCTCATGCTGCCACTCTTCTATTTCCTCCTCGAGCGCCTGATAGGAAGACGAAATGCCTTACCGAGCTACATCTTCATCGCTCTTTCTCCGGTACTCATCGGTATGGCTAAAATTATCAATCCTGATTCCCTCTTGTGGGTCTTCACCCCGCTTTCCCTTATTTCCTACCTCGTTTTCTTGAGACGCCGTTCTTTCCGTTACCTGGTCTTCGCCGGCATATTGCTCGGTCTCGCCCTGCTCACTAAGTATGTAGCCAATATTCTTTTTGTCTTTTTCCTCGGTTTGATTTTCTTGGAATACATCTACCAGGAGAAATCAGCAATCCGTTCCTTCGCCATTCATCTGAAACAATCCCTCTCTGACCTCTTGGTACTGACGTTTGTCGCCCTGACCACTTTCTACGTCTTCTTCCCCGCCACCTGGGTCAAACCCGAAAAACTTTTGACCTCCACCCTTCTCAGTCAGGCCTTTGAAAAAGTGGCGCCGCTCTTTCTTATCCTCATCGCTTTCATTCTTCTCGACCAATGGCTCGGCAAAGCACGCATTACCTCTGCTCTCCTTACTCTCCTTACGACCTTTCGTGATAAACTCGCCACACTCATCGGTCTCTTTTTCCTTGCTACCATACTTTTCGTCGTCTGGAACACCTGGTCCGGAATGAGCGTCTATCCATTCCAAGAGCTGCTCGCCTCTCCGAAAACCATTGCGAATCGGAGTGATTTTCTCGGCGTCTTCCTGACCAACTTCTACCCCTTCATCTTCGGAGTCACCCCACTTATTTTCCTCCTCCTCTTTATCACACCGTTCTTTTTCTTTAAAAAACATTTTTCCGAATCCGTCGCCCTACGAACTTCCTTCTACTTCATCATCTTCATCCTCCTCTACTTCCTTGGCACCACCGTCAACAACGTCGCCGCTATCGTCCGCTACCAAATTATCCTTTTCCCGCTCGCTGCCATCATCGCCGGCATCACGCTCGAACACCTCCTGGTCTATGCTCATCGCAGGCTGAAAATTGCCCATACCCCTACGCCGGTCATGATTGGATCAATTATCATTATCCTCGGTGTTTTTTCGCTCATCATAACTCCCTTCCCCCTCTCCTATGCCAGCTCCTTTCTTCCCGCCAAGTATCATACCGACGTGAAAGATATGGGTCCCGGCAGCTACGAGGCCGCCATGTACCTTAACCGTCTTCCGGATGCGGAAAACATGCTCATCTGGACAGACAAGGATGGCGTCTGCAAATTCTTTGTCGGCCACTGCAAGAGCAGCAACCGCAACTACCTCTCACTCCGCGATGAGGGCCTCGACTATATTGTGGTTTCGGCGGCGCGTAAGAACCGCACCACCAACATGTTCGCAAGCGACGTATTGTCACAGAAACCCGGTCTCATTCATTTCGCTTCCTATTACGACCGCACCAATCCCGTCTTTGAAATCGACATCAACGACCGTCCCTCGCACTACGTGAAAATATTCCGTTTCAAACCATAGCGTCATTGATTTCTATGACAAGTTTTTTGAAAAAATATCATTCGCATATTTTGATTGTCATCATTCTTTCTTTGCATTTCTTTTTCGGTATCCAGCATCTCGGAAAATTCATCACCGCGGACGAACACTACTGGGTCTATGAGCGCATTCCACAGTATTGGGATGCCATCGCCGACGGCAAATGGAAAAAAACCCTCATCAATGATAAGCCGGGTATTTCTCTCGCGCTCATTTCCGGCATCGGACTTCTTTCTGATTCTCACCCAGAAACTCTCTGTAAGAAAAGTGATTCCGAAATCGTTCAGTGCGATGTCATAAGATCTGAAAAAACACTCGTGGCATTCAGATTACCCCTGCTGATAGCCAATACCTTACTCCTCTTGTATATTTTCTGGATTCTTTCAAAACTGTACGATGCGAGAACCGCCCTCTTGGCGACCTCTTTTATTACACTCTCACCCATTCTCATCGGGATGACGCAAATCGTGAATCCGGACTCGCTCCTCTGGTCATTCGGAACAGCTACCCTCCTTTCGTTTCTCGCCCTTTTGAAGTTTCGTGAGAAAAAATTTATTTTTCTCTCCGGCGCCCTGCTCGGTTTTGCAATTCTTTCAAAGTACATCGGGAGTTTTCTCCTGCCATTCTTTACCTTTCTTATCATAGCCAATCTTTTTTTCCAAAAGGATCAAACACCGGAAACCATCAGAAAGATGGCGAAAGAAAATATCATTTTCCTCCTGTCTGTCATAGTAATCGGAATGCTGATTATGACTCTTTTTCTTCCCGCTCTCTGGCTTAACCCTTCCATACTGGGGGATCTCCTCTCCGGCGGAGAGGCCTATTTCTCTTTTCTTCCGCTCGCTGTTTTTCTTTTATTTTCTCTCGGGGTCGTTTTCTGTAAGGAAAAAATCATTGGCACCATCTTGAAATTCACAGAAAGGATACAGGCGTTCTCGTTACTCGAAAAAATAGTCTCCGGTTTACTCCTTACACTCTTTATCACCCTCATCGTCGGAAGAATACTCTTCCCGGAATGGGAAATTTTTTCGAAGATTCCGTTTGACCTGAAAGACCTCTACAGCAGCGACAAGCCGGATAAAACCTATTTTCCGAACATCATCCAAGCCATCTTCCTCGAATTGAACCCGCTGGTCTTTTCCATCGCTCCCCTGACTCTTATTCTTTTTCTTGGCCAACTCCTCTCCAATATCCTCCCACGTAAGATTCAAAATCAGGAAGAAATCGCCACCGGGCATTTCGAAAATTTTTCTCTTCTCTTATTTATTTTCTTTTTCCTCATCGCCATACTTCTCTCGGAAATCCTCGCGACGGCGCGCTACCTCATACTCCTCTATCCGATTATCGCTATTCTCGCCGCTTCGGCTCTCGCGGGTTTTTCCCAAGTATTCCAAAAATGGCTCCTCCTGGGAACTATTCTCATACTCATAACCAGTACCGCCTGTGCCGCTCCATTTTATTTCAACTACACGAACTTCCTGCTCCCTCAAGAAAAAATCATCCACCATTCCTGGGGCTACGGCGGATACGAAGCGGCTCAATATCTCAATTCCTTACCCGATGCTCAAAATCTTCTTGTCTGGAGCGACTATTATGGCATCTGCGAATTCTTCAAAGGGAAATGTGTCACCATGGAATACGAAGCGGCCGCGGGACAACCGTTTGACTACGCCGTGCTCTCCCATCGAGGACGCAACCTCTATCGGCCGGAACACAGCCGGTGGCAGAAACAAAAAAATCTGCAGATGTCAGCCGCCTATACCGAGTCCCATCCTGCCTGGCAACTCCTTATCGATAACCGTCCCGAAAACTTCGTAAAGGTAGTGAAGATAGCAAAGTAAAAATATCTATTCTCCGCTTTCTTTTCTCAAATACTGCGGCACGGCAATAAAGGAAAGAATCATCTGAATGAAACGGGAAAGAAGCGCCGCGGTCACCGCGGTCTCGACGCTTACCCCGATCAATCCGAAAAAGGCCACGTAGGCCCATTCCTTGACGCCGATGTTGTTGATCGATATCGGGAGACTCGAAACCACCGCGACCAAAAGTATCGCTGAGAGAAACGGTAGGAAAGCGACACCGCTCCCCAGCGCCTGAAACAACATGTAGTTAGACAGACCGATACCGACAAAAATAAAGAGGCTCGACCAGAGACTGGTACGAAGCCACATGTCTTTTTTCGTGTAAAAAATAATCTCTTGAAGCAATCGGCGCACTTTCTGAAAAGTGATTCGTGAAACGAACTCCCGAAACCATGTCTGGCAGTACAGAAAGGTAATCACCAGATCAACCAAAAGGAACCCAAACAGAACCAGTAGCGTCACCAAAAGCGGCAAACTTTCCCTGAGAGAGTCCCACAGCGTAAAGCTCAAAATAAGGGCTAGAAGGGCCGTTGTCCACAAACCGATGAATCGATCAAAGACCACGGTGGAAAGGGCTGCAGCGCGTGCTCCCGAGCGTTTGGCGAGCCACAAGCCCCGGTAGGTATCGCCCCCAATAGTCGAAGGCAGGAAGTTATTGATAAACGCCCCCGTCATATAGGTGAAAAACCCTTCCTTTAGGGTAAAATGCAATTCCTTGTATGAGGCGATAATCTGCCATTTTTTGGCCGAAATGAGGTTCCCGGTCAATTGGAAAACCACATACAGCACCAAAAAAAGCCAAGATACCCCCGCCAATTCCGTTCGCACCCCCGCCCAATCCACCCGTTCGATCAGCCAAAAAACTAGCGCTAAGGTCACGACCACTTTCCCTAACGTCCACAGATTTTTCCGCATAGTAAAACAAGTTCGATTTCAGCTCTACTGTACCACAAATCCCTCCTTTTTCCTATTTCAAGCCAACGAATGACTATTGACTTTTCCATAATTCTATGCTACAATGAACAGTTGCCAATCCGCAACCAGTTCTTTCCCCCCAACCAAACCGCACAAGGAGCGCACCATGCTTGCAAACATGACCGACTACGAAAAGTTGACGTATGTCCGTTTCTACGGCAATCTCGAAAGCCACAACCGGGACCGACTGACGACTGACCGCTCGACCGAGGATCTGAAGATCCCCGAGAAGGCCTGGTCCTTCCGGTTCTACACCCAGTACGTGGCCCAGGTGATGGACCATGAGACCCAGAAGATGGTCGGCCTCAAGAGTGACCCCGTCAACGAATCGCCCACGCACTTCTGCGGTGGCGAACTGTTCACTCTCGAAGATGGAATCCGTCTCTTCGCCAAGCACGAAAGTGTGCAACGGGATGACTACGAACCGGGTGGCGGGGACAAGTGGACACTCTTTGACGAGATTGCCCAGGGCAAACACCCGGGGATGACCCACGTCATCTTGTGTCGAGACAACAACATCCGTCCCTTCCGCCAAGGTGTGAACGTCATCGTTCCCGTCTAGACCCCGGCTCCCAAGGAGCCAAACAAGAGCCGACCAAGCGCATAGCGCACGGTCGGCTTCTTTCTTTTATATAAGCCACTTTTCTTTATTTATATTGACAATACATTATTTTTCTGCTATAATGGTCGGTCAGGATAAAACGCCTGACATGTCCCTCAACCGCAAGGTTGGGTTTGAAAACCGGGATGCTCAAAGGGAACAGAACCCCGAGAGCTTACCAACTGGAGATTCATCATGCGGAGATTCATCATGTCGTCACTGCTGCATTCCAAAAAGATCGGCGCCATCGTTCGCTGCTTCGCCCGCGAACCGCAACTCGTCGACAACGCCGTTACGCTTGCCCTCGCGAGCGTCGAACGGATGCTGTCGGTGACCGTCGGTGACCGCGCTTTCATCTCACGCGTCGAGATCCTCGTCCCCATGGACCCGGACTACGTCGAGAAGGACTGCGGCGAAACCGCTGCCCAGCTGCGCGAAGCCATCGCCACAGCCGGCTGGAAGAACGTATACGTGTCCGAAGTACGCCACGGCGACATCTTCGTCGGGCTGCTCAACTACGGCACGGCTAAGCTGCTCCGGGCCGGGTGCGACTACGGTGTCATCCTGTCGAAGGAAGCCGAAGCGTACTTCACACCCGAAGCTGCCGAAGACCTCGTCCAAGCCGCCGAAGCCGGTGCGCTCGCGACTGGCCTCGCCATCACGGAACTGACCAAGAGCATCATGGAAGGCCGCATCGCGAACACCTTCGCCATGTGGCACCTCATGTCGCTCATGCAGGTCGGCGGTTTCGACCTCCGCAGTGCCAAGCCGAAGAAGGAGGCGCCCATCAAGTCCCGTGCGGAAGCCTGGGACAAGGGCAAACTCTTCTACGTCTACGACAACGCGGGTGTCGAGGAGATCACGCCACTCATCCGGCTCATCCGGACCTTTGGCCCGTGTATCGCGCCCATCCTCCCCCGTGGCGTTGGCACGAAAATCTGGCAGGCTCCCGATCCAAAGCTGGACCCCGAGGGCTACGTGCGGCATGTGAACAAGATGGGCACCAAGTTCATCCGCCAGAGCTACTTTGCGCAAGCGGAGCACACCGATCCGGAACTGTCATTCCTCAAGGGCGGCGTGATGGCGGATTACCAGCATCCCGAGTTCTTCTGAACTCCGCCTGACCAGCGCGTCAGGTAAAACAAGAGCCGGTGAACGATAACTACGTTCCCCGGCTTTTTACTTTTCTAAAATTTTCACTCTGTACACATTTCACCACGACCACTTACAAATGTGGACAACTATTTTTTGATACTCTGTTCGAGTGTTCGGCGGAAATTCTGAGCGACCTTATCCCAACCGCGCAGCTCTGCCCGACGACGACTCTCGGCACCAAAGGCGGCCAGTCGTTCCCGATCGCTGGCGAGGGCGGCAAGTGTAGAAGCAAAGGATTCCACGTTTTCCGGGTCAATGAAATATCCATTCACCCCATCAGTGACCAACTCCTGCATCCCACCAGTCCCAGAAACAACCAGTGGCAACCCGGAAGCCAGTCCTTCAAGTGCCGCATTGCTCATCCCCTCGTTCTTGGAAGGCAAGACGAAGACATGTGCTTGATGATAGAACTGCGGCAATAATTGGTGTTCGACTCGTCCAAGAAATTCCACCTGAGTTTCGATACCGAGCTCTTTAACCCGTGCCTCAAGAGATTCCTTCTGTTCCCCCTCTCCGATCAGTTGCAATTTCATCGACACTGTCGCATGCTTCACCGCTATGGCGAACGCTTCGATCAGATGGTGAATCCCCTTGCGCGGCGTGAGGCGTGACGTCGAAAGGAACAGGACTCGCTCTCCAGATTGACTCTCTTTTTTTGGACAAAAGGTTTCCGTATCGACACCGTTTTCGATAATCTCCATCGCTTGAGCCGCATTTGTTTTTTTGGCCAGTTCCGTGATACCAACACTGTTTGGTATCACTTTTTCCGCCTGTCTCCAGAGAAAGCGCACCAGCGGTTTGGCGAAAAGATAGAATGTATCATACTTCTCACTGAAGCCCGGCACATCGGCGCCGCGGAGCGACACCGCATAGGGAATACCGCGAAACAGCTTCAAAAGATAGGCGAGAAACCCACAAGGTACGGTGAAGAATGCCAGGGTGATATCGAATCTCTGCTTTTTATTCTCTTCACGCACAAAACTCCCAAGAAACAGCCAGGCCTTGAAAGTATAGACAAAAATATCACGCAATGACTGCGAATGAAGCTTTTCCGGATTTTTCCCAATCGGCAGCCGATGTACGAAAACATTGCCCCCGACGTGCACGTGCTCCAAAACACTGCCGACACCCGCGGTCACGAGATGCACCTCTACTTCCGGTGTTTTGGCCCACTCGCGCAAGATCGCTTCGGTCGCGACGCTCGCCCCACCCCCGATTGGCGGGTACTCGTAATTGAGAAACAATATTTTCATACTGTATTGACTTTCTATAAAAACGGGTGTATAATGGTGACATCACTATGAAAAAGACCCTGGTAGGATCCGTACCTATTGGGGGCTTTTTCTTTTCATTAACTTTTCTCTTTTAGTATCAAGATAGATAATGGGGACATTCAATTTTCTCAAAAGAAAAGAGCAATTATTGCTCGGCGAAATAAGTGCTCGAAATTTCCTCTTCTCTTTCAAAAAACTCACCAGTCCGGCATAGTCCCCATCACTCGATACCAAAATCGCCTGATCATAACGATTTTCATAGCAATCAGAAGTCATTTTCAATACCAACTCAGCATCGCAATTCCCTTTCACTTTTCCGCTTCCGTCATAGGTTACTTCCTTGTATACCAAAATATATCCTGCCTCTTGCAAGGCAGTATATAAACCTTTGTTTTTTGATATCAACCCAATGAAAAGATACACCGCTTCCGCCTTATACTTATCTTCTAACCAAACTCGAAAACGGGCATAGTCTAAATTCCAGCCAAGATTTACTGTGCCCCGATGAAGATTTGCACCATCAATATATACCACCGTTTTCATTCTTTTGTTCTCTTGCTATTTACTCACCACTGATTGCTGACTGGTGATTGATTATTGTCTTAAACTCCGATGCCATAATAAGTAAATCCGTTCGCTTCGGCCTCGGAACGCTCAAGCACGTTACGCCCATCATAGATACAATCACCCTTCATGAGTTTCTTCATATCTTTATAATCCGCCACTCGAAATTCATCCCACTCCGTGCAAATCACCAGAGCATCAGCGCCCTTCAGGGTATCCAGTGCCTTCTTGGCATAGGTCAGGTTCTTATGTGCAAGCACTTTCTTGGCATTTTCCATCGCCACCGGATCAAAGACACGTACCTTGCAACCCTCTTCGAGAAAAAGCTTGCTGTTCTCGATTCCCGGTGCCTCCCGCACGTCGTCGGTACGCGGCTTGAAAGCCAGTCCCCACACGGCAACGGTTTTATTCTTTAATTTCCCGCCGAACGTTTCTTTCAATTTCACGAATGGCTTGATTCGCTGAGCTTCGTTCACTTCACTCACGGTCTCAATGATGTGAAAATGAGAATTGTACTCATTCCCCGTTTCAATGAAAGCCTTCACGTCCTTAGGGAAACACGATCCGCCGTACCCGATACCGGCATACAGGAACCGTCCTCCGATACGGTTGTCGTAACCAAGGCCCTTGGCCACTTCCTTGACGTTGCCTCCAGCGACATCGCAGAAATTTGCCACCTCGTTCATAAAGGTAATCTTCATGGCAAGAAACGCGTTGGCCGCGTACTTGATGATTTCGGCACTACGCACGTCGGTAAACATGATCGGTCGTCCGGCACGAGCAAGCGGGCGATAAACCTGCTCCATGAGCTTCTTAGCCTTGGCCGATTTCGCTCCCACCACCACGCGATCCGGATTCAAAAAATCTTTCACCGCCGCTCCTTCGCGCAAAAATTCCGGATTCGACACTACTTCGAACGGATGCTTCCCCTTTGATGCCTTCTTAATAATCTCCTCCACCTTCTCAGCGGTTCCGACCGGCACGGTTGATTTGTCAACGAAAACTTTAAAGCCGTTCAGGTGTTTGCCAAACGTCTCCGCCGCCGCAAACACGTACTGCAGGTCAGCCTGACCAGTCACCTTGTCTTCCGGGGTTCCAACCGCCATAAAAACCACTTCCGACTCTTCGATAGCCTTTTTCAAATCTGTGGTAAAGGTCAGGCGTCCTTCTTTGACATTACGCTCCACGATTTCTTCCAAACCGATTTCATAAATCGGAATGCCACCTTTTTTGAGGAGAGCAATCTTCTTCTTATCAATATCGGCACAAATGACCTCATGGCCGATTTCCGCCATACAAGCACCCGACACCAGACCAACGTATCCGGTCCCCAGAAAAGTGACTTTCATAAGACAATCAACAATTAACAATAAACAACCAGCAACTAACTATTAGCGATTTTTTCTTTTACGGTTTTGATTCTTTTCCAAAGCATAGCCCCAATTTCGTCTGACAACTTCATAAGTTTCTCATAGTCTCCCTTTTTAATATATTCTTCACGAGTACAAAAGAAAAGAAGATATTGGGTTTCCTTTAATGAACCATAGGAAATCTGTAGGAAGTTTTTAAATTCTTTATCCCCCGTTCGTGCAAAGCCTTCAATATAGTTTAGGATAACCGACAGTGATGCTCGCTGTATTTGTGAGGTTAACCCATATATTTCCTCCTTAGGAAAAACCTTGGTGACGGTATATACGCCCTTAGCAAGCTCGTCCATCTTTTCCTTCAAGACATCTTGTGACATTTCTGTTGATTGCTATTTGCTGTCTGTTATTTGCTCCCCGTTCTTCGTTGATTGTTATTTGTTTTCTGTTATTTGTTTTATGTTGTAATTCATACGCTCCCGACCCTGGTAGTAGTTGCGTACCATGATATCGGCCAAGAGACCGGAAATAAAAAGCTGCACACCCACCAGGACAAAAAAGATACCCACCAGAGGCCACAGGCGCTCGGAAATAGAGGCGCCGAAGTAGAATTTTTCAATCATCATCCAGACCAAAATAACCGTACCGACAAAGGACAAGATGACCCCGCTCGCCCCAAAAAGATGCAGCGGTCGATTGGAATACTTGCGCCAGAACCAGATGGAAATCATATCCACCAGTCCTTTGAAGCCACGCTTCCAATTATATTTGGTCACTCCGTGGATGCGTGGATGATGCGACACTTTCACCTCACCTACCCGGTAGCCATCAAGCTGCAAAATAGCCGGGATGAAGCGATGCATCTCACCAAACAAGTCCACGTCCTTGAAACACTCGCGCTTATAGGCCTTCAGACTGCATCCGGAGTCATGGATATCATCGTGAATGAGAAACTTGCGGAGCAGGTTGGCGATACGCGACGGAATCTTTTTACTCCACGGGTCCTGACGCTTATGGCGCCAGCCGGACACCACATCAAACCCTTCGGCCATTTTCTCAAGCAAAAGCGGGATATCAGCCGGGTCGTTCTGCAAATCACCGTCAAGTGTAATAATGATTTCCCCCGTTGCCGCCTTGAAACCGGCATCAAAAGCGGCGGTCTGACCAAAGTTCTTACGGAAAGCAATGAGCTTGAGCGGAGTCAGTCCCTTGGCCGCCTCGAGTGTCCCGTCTTTGGATCCATCATCCACGAAAATAATTTCAAACGGCCGTCCAATCTTCTCGACCGCCTCGCGAATTTTCCGATGGAGCTCCCTCACGTTTCCTTCTTCGTTATACAACGGAACAACGACCGACAAATACGGCTGATTTTCATTCATACTGAAATTGATTATGTATCTTTATTTTAGTCCAGAGAGCCAAAACTGGCAAATTAGGGCTCATTTTCCATTACACCATCGTTTTTCTTTCCTCTCACCTCAATAATCCCCCGAATGACGGCCATTACCAGGAAATAGTAGGCATACACAGCATATTGTTCTGCCTGGGCGTCGCGCCCAAATAAAAGCAGTATCGGTGTCGATGCAAGGAAAAAAAGAGCTATGCCGGCCAGGATTTGACTAGAAATCGGCCCCAGGATAGACCAAATCAAAACCTCGAATATAAAAATTTCGGCGAGATCCCAATTCAACACGATTCCGATGAAGAGCCCTATACCAAGAAAAATGACATCTTTCTTTCTTGTCTTGAGGAAATACCTTACTTGGTCAATATCGCTATGATTCATATCAGTTTTTTCCATATTTTCTTGTAAATATACGATACATCAAAAAAGAGATGACAGCCAGAAGCACTATACCAGAAATCATAAGCCCCACACGCAGAAGCCGGAATGACCGATGCGATATCTCTATTTTCCCTCCAGCCGCGACATAATCAGTTTTCCACGCATTTGCGAAATTGACAGTATCCTCTCTTGCAAGAGAAACTCTCTTACCATCTTTGGATACATATACTGCTTGCCAGAGAGTATCATATTTTTCATTGAGATACACCAAGGAATTCCTGGAAATATCCGTCGTCACCTGAATAACAATCTCTTTCGGATTTTTCCGTTCGTAAGATACCGGTGAAACGGTTTCCTGAAACGCCCGTATTCCACTAGACATATTTTCCTGATCCGAATCAAAAGAAAATGCTTCATCGCTGACATACATATAAGGAAACACGCGGCTGTCATCAACCGTATACAGCGATATCCATTCGCTATCGGCAATCATCTGTATCGCCGATTTTTCTTCGAGAAATGCCCGCGCGCGCCCAAATTTCTGCACTCTTTCCGAATCAGCATCTTTCTGGTAAACGATATATTTCACACCCAAAAGCCCGTAGACGTCGATAATCGTTTCCGGATTCAGGTGGATATCGCTATATTCTTTGGCAAACCGCAGGTCGCCGATATACGGCTGGTTCGGTTCAACATAGCTCTTCTGATACAAAAACGGTATCACGTGCGGCGCATTGACTTTCCATTTCGGAAGATCGACGCGCCCCACGCTCGATCCGGGCGAAAAAGGCAACGTCGAAATCTTGTTATCTGCCGTATCCTTTTTCAAAATTTCCTGGATATCATAGTACGGTTCCGGTATCTTGACCAAGGCGCTGTAGCGCGACTCGCGATAGTCTTTCTCATCATTCCCCTGCAGGATATAGCTCATCTTCGTCTGAATGCCACCGAAATAAAAAGGCAATGCCAGCAAAACAACAAGCACGAAAGAACTCCCCAGAAGATATCGATAATATTTCTTCCCTTGCTGAGAAACAAGCATAATGAAAAAAAGCGTTACGATGAGAAACGGCGTAAATATCGCCATCTTATCCCATCCGCGCAATACGTTGAATCCAGGAAGCTGGAAGAAAAAATTATTGAATACATCGAACGGATATCGGACGTGCGCTACAAGAGCAGTGAAAACAGCCAGAAGCGCAAAAAAGACCAGATACCAAGAACGCAGAACATTCTCATTTTTCTTGATGAACATAAACCCAATAAGGATCAGAAAGAAAGGAGCGAACGTGAGCGCAAGAATCGGATTTTGCAGCCATTCGATTTGCGGATAGGGAAAATTATAGGGATAAAACATATCGTGTTCATACGTCGATACCAGACGGAGCGTATCGAAAATAGCATTCGAAGTCTTCCTCAGCGATTCAGGCAAATTGATATCAGTCGATGATCCGACACCCTCGATCCCGGCACGCATCTGCGGCAGTACCGGTAGCATCCAGTATGCATTGAGTGCGATGCTCAGAGTACCGAGAAGAGCTATTTTCCCGAGTACTCGCTTATCCCATACGACAAAACGGAAAATAAATAAAAAGGCAGTCAACAGAATAAAATACATCCCCAGAGAAACAGCGAATGCCGGATTGCTGAAACTCATCGATGCGAAGAAAACCACCAGAAGAAATGCGAGAGAGAAAATCCTCGACCGACTCTGCAGTGATCGTATATACAGACCGGTAAGTACCGGAATGAAAACATACAGTATCTGATAATACGTAAATCCCCAGGTCGAAGTGAATATATACAGCGTATAGATATTGGTGGCATAGAAAAGACTACCGAAAGCCAGAAGCGCTCCCCGGACATATGAGAACAAAAGCCGGCCGAAAACAAAAAAAGAAACGTATGCCGATACCAAAAAAATGCCGAGATACCACGAAAGCTGCGCCGTTGCGGAAACGCCCATCACATCCAAAAGATAAAACGGGAGATAAAAAAACGAAACGCGCCCGAACCATTCGTAAAAAAGATTGCTATAATTCTCGTTCAAATGGATATTCTGCATGACATCGCCACCCATGATGACATACCCGTTCGGGAAAAGGTTCATGACAACGACA
Source organism: uncultured Bdellovibrionales bacterium (assembly GCA_964488025.1). GTDB lineage: Bacteria > Patescibacteriota > Minisyncoccia > Moranbacterales > UBA1568 > UBA1568. The sequence goes on along the minus strand of CAZATJ010000002.1, from coordinate 16,042 downwards.
AAACCAAGAAGCAGCACTCCGCCGATTTCCCATTTCCAAAAAGAAAAAAACCCTTTCGTTTGTTGTTCCAGAAATTCCATACGCGCTTATTTTTTTAACAACGCGGACAAGGAAAGATCTTTCAATCCCCAATTTTTGGATTTGCTGCCATCTTGTGTCGATCGCGCCCGGAGGAAAACAGTCTTCTCATTCCCTGGTGTGGCAACAATATTCGTATCAAAAACTTGCGGACCGTTTTCCTGTTGTACATACGATAACTCCTTCCACTCCTCCTGATCGAAAGAATATTCCAAAACGAACTGGTTATCCTTGGTATCCGATCCGGCAGCCTTGACCTGCATACTCTCGAAAGGATAAAACGTATCCACTTTGAACGTCATCGACACATCGCGGTCACGCGGCATCGTCAGCGCTCCGAAATCCTTATCGAACTTCACTTTGCCAAACGAGCTATGAACATCGATTAGGTCATCTTTCGTACCGCTCATATGATACTCGTACCAATAGGCATCACCGATATCCTGGATCATCGCACGAGAAAGCAGTTGCTCTGCCCCATCCGCACTGCCCCTATCAGCAGATAATATGGTAGAAATAGCGATGAAAGAATCTTTCAGTACACCGTCCACTTCGAACTGCTTGAGCTCGAGATAATTCTTTTTATCTGTCTTGACATTGGCTGCGTTTATGCCGACATAATAGACGTCCCCGGCTTCAAGTGGCACAAATATATCAAACTGATAAAGGTTTTTTGATATATCTGTCCGATAGTGCTCCATATCTACGGCAGTAAATGGGACTTTATTCACCATTTCAAGATCTCCGATGGCACAATCCGTCACATCTGTCTTGCATTTTCCAACCTCCACTTCATATGCCCCCTCCCCTCCTGTTCCTATGATATTGCCACGAAAACTTACATCCGAAAGCGACGAGGCATCCGCCTTGAAATACTGCCCGATCCTATTTTTCGCAAAAGCAAAACTATCTTCTTTCGCCACATCGCGAAAAGCAGGCAGGTAAGAAACAACCGTCTGAGGCATACCGAATACCGTCGGTTTCAAATCCCTAGCCTGAGTGAGGGCAGAGACATTCAGTCGCGTTACAAGGACTTTCTCGATATGTACACTCGTATCGTTCCACTGCGCGCTTCTATCATCTTCCTTCTGCGGCAGCTTCACGACAATATCGCGATACATCCCATCGGTTACGAAAACTGCCTCACGAAAAGTCGATGTATTTCCAGGAAGACTCAAAGAACCGATCTCCAACTCTTTGCCACCGGCAGATCGTGCGGACACAAGGATATCCGTTTCTTTGTTCGCTTCCACCTGAATAATCACCCGGTATGCCTCTCCTGCTTGCGAAGAAAATACTCCCGAATACGATTTTGATCGTGCGACATAATCAAGGTCTGGAATTTGAACAACCTCTAACTGCTCTTGTGGAATACTTTTTAAACCATTTTTTCTTTTTCCTTCTCCATTAACAGACATGGCATACAGAAGTACCATAGCAAAAAATAAAAGTACACCGATATAACGAGCGTTTTTTCCCAAGAAAACCTTTATTCTTGCAAATATTTTCAAAAAATCCATACTTATTCACTATTATTTCCAACTCACCACACAAAATGCCCTTTTTACTCAGTCTTTCTCCGCTTTATTATACCAATATACCCCAAGTATCCCAAACACCCTACCAATGCGATTCCTGACACAATAAGGCCAAGATAAAAGTAGGATTGGGGATTGAAATAGAGCGTCAGCTCAAGATCAATGCTGCCATCAGGATTCACTGTGTACGCATCTTTCGGAAAATTTTTCTTGATGTAATCAGAATCAATTTCCCAACCATTGGCATATTGGTTATAGATCGTATGTGTATCGTTAAAAATAGTCTTTCTGTACAAATAAGAGAGATCTCCACGATTCACCCTACCTTCTGCTGGCTTACACTCGGTAGTCTGGGTATTCTCATAATATTTTACCGAATCACAATCCTTATCATTCGAGTCCGTCTCTAGATAGAGTTTCCACTGCTCATTATAGCTCTGCAAAAAAGATAAGGACTCTGTATTCTTTAAATTTTTAATAGACAGAATATATTTAGCATCATTTACTTTCATAAATCGCATATCTCGCATCGAAGCTACAGGGAGATAATCTTTATTTTCATAAAGAGCAAAACTAGCATTATCTTCTTTCAAAACGAATGCATCGTCTTGATTGAGATAATCAAGATATTTTTCAACAGACACAGGGGCATTGTCTTTCAATATATTTATCAAATCCTTCTGGATAAGGACATACCTCACGTTTAGCGTATCGACGACCTGATCAAAGTTACTCGATGAAAGCAGGCCTTCGTTATAAGTAAAAAATGATTTCAAAAAATTACTGCGAGCGTCCAAATTAATCGCATATCTGTTATACGCTGCGGGTTTTGAAAAAAAGTTTTCCCTAAAATATAACGACTGACTTATCCTTTCACCGGTCGTGCCTCTTTGATCGGTCAAAAACCAACTATAGCTTTCGTAGGGAACATTCGGCAGAGTCAGGATATTATATTGTGATTCGTCTCCCTGAAAATATTTTTCATTAACAGCTACATATTCTTTAGGCACTTTAGCGCTGGTAATGAACCCGCCGAAATCTCCACTGAAAAAGATAGTATTGGCAGCGAGAAGCAGAAAAATAACAACTGATAAGACATAATTTTTATACCTGCTTTTCCAATCTTTAAATAAGAAAATGAATAGAAAAATGAATAGAACAAAATAAAGGATGATAAATCTAGAGAAAGATCTGAAAAAACCAAAGGCGGGGAAATTCTCATAGAGATAAATCCAGCCAGTGCCTGTAAGCTGTGATTTTGCCCCTAACGCTAAATTAAAAAAAAGAAACAGATTCAAAAAAAGAAATGCGATCCATTTCTTGTTCTTAAACTCATCCTTGATATATAAGAATATCACCAAACAAAGAAGATAAAAATAAAAAAAGGATTGTAACGCGCTTCCATGCATCTTTACTCCTAGAGTTCCAGGGTAATGGTAAAGACTAAAAAGATTCACATATGTGATACTTTGGAAATAACCGCTAAAAATAGCAGATTGCGTTCCACCTCCGCCATAAACCTGTGAGCTTGATGAGAGAAAAATATTTTTTATAAAAGGAGCCAACCAATAGGATTGGATAGCCACGACACCTGAAAGCAAAATAAAGAGACAGCCAAGCAGGTATTTTTTGGAATACACTCTCCAATGGGTAGCACTGTAAAATAGGCTGAATATGAAAAGGAACAGCAGATTTATAAAAAAATAGAAAGGATGCAAATGAAAGAATGACAAAAGAACAATTGAAATTATCCTCTTGAGATTTAATCCGTGCAGATAAATTTCATAACAGATATAGAGCGTGATTCCATAGACAATAAGCGAGTAAAAGATAACTCCAGGGAAAACCAACAGGTGCTCCAAAACGAAATTATTCAAAATGATGAACAATCCGATGAAATAAGCTAATAAGACGTTTCCAGATATTTTCTTCGCTATGAAGTAGTATACCAGTGAACAGGTGTATATGAGCCCATAATTATGAAGATAACTGATACTCTCAGCAGATAAACCCATCATCGATAAGAGGTAAGGTATCGAGGAAAAAATCTGCGTACCAAACATCGTGCTTGCTTTGCTGTACCCCAAATAAGACGTACTCCACACTGAGAAACTATCAATACTAGAAAGCGGCCAATAATAAGGGAAATCTCCAATAGAAATAACTCCTCCGATCACCTTATAAGAAATCAGATAAGTAAGCAGCAAAAAAAACAAAAAAGGGAAGAATTGTATAGACTTGTCCCGTAATTTCTTATCGATCATTTAAGCGAAGATATCCTCGAATTACTTTTCTCTACTTTGTTTGTTTGATAGCCTTCAAGTCAATTACTATTTCAGTTGCACCCCCTACCCAATAACACCACAGCCGCTCGAAAGCTACAGGCGAGAGGGCGACCAGAAAATTCATCAGACGAACGAATGGGCGCACAATGAGAGGGCATTGGTTCTTGTGGACATATTTTTCATAGAGGCCCGTATTCGGATAGAGGCCGAGATATTTGATTTCTTTCTTCAAAATTTCAAATGCTGCGGTCGTATAGAAATGATGGTAATCATTAGGTTGGAGGCAATCGAGACTGAAATAGCCGAAGGGACGGATATGAGTCACATCCGTAAAGGCTCCCATGCTCGAGAAATGTGGTACTCGCATATACAGCGCCCCTCCTGGCCTAAGTATCCTATAAATTTCTTCAAGCTTTTTAATGGGATCATGCAGATGCTCTAAAACGTGATAAAAATGAATCTCATCGACAGAGTTATCCGCAAATGGATAAGGAACTACGTCCAAATCATGCACCACATCCACATAGCCCTCGATAGGTACGCGATCGACACCGAGCGAATTGGGGATTCTCACTTTTCCACAGCCAAGATTCAGAATAACTTTTCCCATAAAATTCTTTTTTCTTATTCGAATTTATACCAGCGAATTATATATCTCAAGCATCTGCTTAACTCTATTATGATAGGTGTGCTCTGCAAGCACTTTCTTCCTTCCTGCCTCAATGATAGGCAGCCTTTTTTCGGGGTTTTTTATATAATAGTCTATTTTCTGAAACCATTCGTCCTTATTAGAAGCAATCACTATTTCCTCACCCTCCTTGAAATACTTGCGGATACAGGCCACGTCATCGGTGATTTCGAATCCCCCGCAGGCCGGAATCTTGAACGTACGCTCATTACAATCCCCTCCGAATTTCTTCTGGTATTCTTCGTGAATATTAATGGAAATCACCGAAGAGGTATAGACCCTTCTTTCGTCTTCCAATTCCAATTTCGGTTTCTGCAATGACTGCAAGTACGGAATATTAAAATACTGCCCTACTTTTTGAGCAAAGCCTCTTCCTCTATCATACAGTGTCCAGTCCTGCCCGTACAATTTCAGATCATATCGCTTGGAGAGAGGGAAGACCGCCTCACGGATAAATTCCCTTTTTTCTGGTAAGTATGTTCCGATATAAGCGATATCAGCCTTGAACCGCTCTGTATATTCCGGGAAATGGAGAAACTTATCTGCTGCCAGAGGAATCGTGTGATGCACATATCCCGTAATCTTTTCAAAACCACCCATCCGCTCATCGCCCTGCTCGCACACATTGTAATACGCGTCGCCGAAGGTGCCAGCGCGAATGAGCGCCACTGCTTCTGTGTTTTCGCTCAAACTCGGGCTTTCATTAATCCTCAAACGAGACATGGGCGAATTCCAAAACGGCATATTGACAAACACCTTCATCCCTTTCGCTCTCTGTTTCGCGACTGCTTGCAAGTCCAAATACTTCAGATGATACGGGGTGAGAGCGGTGATCAGTATATCCGGACTCTCACGCTCAAACGTCTCTGTCTGAGCATCCGAAGCCGTCAATGTGACGAACTCATGCCCCAGATCCTCAAAGGCATGTTTGTACCCGGCATAGATGGTGCGCCCAGCATAGATGGTGTGGAGGGAGGGGATGTGGTAAAGAATTTTCATAGGAGACCCCGAAATATATTCTCATAATTAAATCCCTGAGAATATTGAACAGCATTTTTACGATACTCCGCATTCCGCGTATTCTCCATAAGAGAGAGGGTCTTGGAAACGATATCCCTCACATCCTCAGTGATGATCATTCCGCATTTTGTCTCTTCGATCTCGTGCGCATTCCACGGAATATTCGTCAGGAGCAAGGGCACGCCACAGGCTAGGTAAGTCTTCACTTTCCCGGGATCAGCATAGTAGGTCCATGTATCGAGCGATTTCACATACGGCGCGATCGCCACCGCTGACCTGGCTATTTCTTCCTCCACTTCCATAATGTTTTCTATTTTCCCACGAAAATCGCAATGCCTCAATACCCCTATATCCTGAGCAAGTCCAAGAAGCTTTTCCCGATAATACCCGTCCCCTATGATTTTAAAATGAAAATTCGGATAGTTCTTTATTATTTCAGGAATCGCCTGAATGACCAGCTGCACCCCTTGCTTTTCCAAAAGATGCCCCATAAAGACAAGGGTGTCCTTCTCGCATTCCTCATAAGAATAATGCTTGATTCGATCCAGCCACAACCCATAAGGAACAACCCTATGCGACCGATAGTGATTTTTTGTAATACCGAGAAACTTTTCTCGCGCCGCCGCCATACGAGGAGAAAGATCCCACATGGCGTCAGCGTTTTTATAGCTGTGCACGTTGATAAAGCGATATATCTTATTTCTTATTCCGGAGGCAAATCGGTCTTCCGGCACGAAGTCTATCGCCCAAAAGACCGTCTGTCTTACTCTCCTGAAAAATCGCAAAATATTTCCAAACAATACGAGTAATCCGTCCATCCCGATGTACCGCTCCCAGATAATCCCGCTTCTCCACACCCACCAAACAGTAAAAAGGAACTCCTTCCCATATATGAGCGGCTCTGGCAGATACTTATAATCAGAAGTTTTCCGCTCTTCGTAGAGGACACCGTCCTTATACCATACAAAAGAGCTTGAACGGTCGGGAGCATCAGAAAAACTATGATAAATATGCAGTACATTAGCATATTTCTGTTTATTCAAAAACAACACCAGATCATCATCCGGCTGAGTCAGGAACTTATGCGCCACAATTATGATACTCTTCTTTTCTTCTTTTCCCATATTTCAACGGCTCTTTTTTGTTCAATCTTTATTCCCGTTTTAGGTTCTTTTCAAAAAACATATTATGTTGCTTGCCCACCATTTGTTGACTGTCTTTTTTTTATCGACACTTTCCATATACCGCTTATTGAAGATAGGGGAAATCATATTAGAAAGCGTCATACATACTTTCGCAAAATGACCAGTATAGTAAGATCGGATCAAGCTATAGCGAAGAAATTTCGAAAGTATATTGTTTTCATCATAGCGTCGCAAATGACCTATTCTTTTGTCGTGAATATAATTCAAAGGAAGCATCAGCGGATTGAGATACTTATATGCCAAAGGCACGGTAATCATAATGCCAGATTTTTCTTTGCAGACCCTGTTTATTTCTTCTATGGCCTCTTTTTCATTTGGTAAGTGTTCGAGTACGGCATTGGAAATAAAATAATCTGCAATAGCTTTTTTGAAAGGAAGCGTTTCCGCAGAACAGCAGACGATGAGTAGATTCTGTTCTACGCCGACTTTCTTGGCAGCTCTTTTTAACCGAATTAAACTTTTTAACGTGAGATCGCAAGCTATGACAAAAGCTCCTTGTTTGGCCAATTCAATAGCTATATAGCCCGAACCTGTTCCGCAATCAATAATGACCTTATCTTTTACATCAGAAAAGTTTATGTTGAGCCTCTCGACATAGGTCTCCTGCCACGGCTCAAGATGATACTCTGTATCTGAGATTGACTCATTTTCAAAATATCTGATTTGATGACTCAGGTGATCTGGCAGGGAGTCAAGATCAACCAGTACCGGAATACCCTCCCGTATCTCATATTGCTTTCCGCATGATGGACAAGAAATTTGTTCATACCCTTCCAGATCTTGCTTGCACTTTGGGCAGCAGAGATATCTATGGATATTATCCGAAGGCGCCATTGTTTCTTCTAACATATATTTTTCATAAACCACTTATACGTTTCTCTTGTCCCATCATCGAGCGACACCCGATGCCGCCATCCCAAATTATGGAGTCTATCAACATTGAGCAGTTTGCGCGGTGTTCCATCTGGTTTTTCCGTGTCCCACACGATTGCTCCTGCATATCCGACAACTTTTTTTATTTTTTCAGCGAGCTCCTTGATCGATATATCTTTGCCGGTACCAATATTCACAATTTCGGATTCGGAATAATTATTCATGAGGAAAACCACCGCATCAGCGAGATCATCCACGTGCAGAAACTCCCTTTTTGGCGAACCGGTGCCCCACAGAACCACCTCTTTCGCTCCAGAAACCTTTGCCTCGTGGAATTTCCGAATCATGGCTGGCAGTACATGTGAACTCCCCAGGTCAAAATTATCGTTTGGACCATAGAGGTTCGTGGGCATAGCAGAAATAAAATTGGTATCATACTGCTCATTGAAGCTCTGGCACATCTTGATACCAGCGATTTTCGCTATCGCATAAGCATCGTTCGTCTCCTCGAGCGGACCGGTCATCAGGTATTCTTCCTTGATCGGTTGCGCGCAGAGTTTCGGATAGATACAGGATGACCCGAGAAAGAGAAGCTTTTTGACGCCCATCTTCCAGGCACTGTGGATGATGTTGTTCTGAATCTGGAGATTCTCATAAATGAAATCGGCTTTCTTGGTCTTGTTCGCAAGTATTCCTCCGACTTTTGCTGCCGCCAAAAAAACATACTCAGGCTTCTCTTTCTCAAAAAATTCATCCACGGCTCGCTGGCTCAAAAGATCCAGCTCCACCCGCGCTTTCAAAATAAGATTTTCATATCCTTTCTCCCGAAGCTTTCGGACAATCGCCGAGCCCACTAGCCCGTGATGGCCGGCGACATATATTTTTGATCCATTATCCATACATCTATTTCATCTGACTTTTAGCGGTGGCAAGGTCGGCTTCGGTCATTATTTTCACAAGTTCATGGAATTTCGTCTTCGGTTCCCACCCGAGCTTCTCCTTTGCCTTCGCGGGATCGCCAATGAGCAAATCTACCTCCGACGGACGAAAATATTTCGGATCAATCTCGATTATTATCTTATCCGTTTTTTTGTCTCTTCCTTTTTCGTTTACTCCCTCCCCTTCCCATACCAGATTCATGCCAAGCAGCTTCGCAGTCTCTTCGATAAATTCCCGAACTGTGTGCGTCTCGCCGGTCGCAAGAAGATAATCATCCGGCATCTCTTGCTGGAGCATACGCCACATACCTTCGACATAATCCTTGGCGTATCCCCAATCCCTCTTGGCATCGATATTTCCTAAGTAAAGTTTCTCTTCCAAGCCACACACTATTCTTGCCAACCCGCGCGTCACTTTTCTCGTAACGAACGTTTCTCCGCGTCGCGGCGATTCATGATTGAAAAGAATGCCGTTGCACGCATATAATCCGTAACTCTCACGATAATTTCTTGTAATCCAATACGCATACACCTTCGCGCATGCGTAGGGAGATCGCGGATAAAAAGGGGTCGTTTCTTTCTGGGGGGTTTCCTGCACCAGCCCAAACATTTCTGACGATGATGCCTGATAGAATTTCGTTTTGATTCCCGACTCCTTGATCGCATCCAAGATACGGACTGTCCCGAGCCCAACGACATCGCCCGTATATTCTGGTATATCAAAGCTCACGCGAACATGACTCTGTGCACCAAGATGATATATTTCATCAGGTTGAACTTTTTCTATGATTCTGGATATGTTACTGCTATCGGAAAGATCCCCATAATGCAGAAAAAATCTCACACCATTGACATGCGGATCCTGATAGAGATGATCAATGCGAGAAGTATTGAACGTCGAGGCACGTCGAATAATTCCATGCACTTCATACCCTTTTTCAAGTAGTAATTCTGCCAAATATGACCCGTCCTGTCCTGTAATCCCGGTAATCAACGCTTTTTTCATATATTCTTATTTACGTTTGTAAAAAATAATCAGATCAAAGTATTTCAGTAAAAAAGTGTCATTTCTTTCTCCAGATATAGAAAACTATCCTATCAAAAACAGAAAATGGTAAAAATTTCTGCATCATATTGATTATCTTCGCGTCCCTTCCGATGAGGACTTTCGCCGGTACCGATCGGGCGTGGATCAGGCTTTTGATTTTTTTCGCAACATCTTCCTGTGAAGTGAGCGGCATCAGCCAATTCAGAAGCTTAATTTTTTCCCTGGCAGATTTATGCGACATTTTTTTGGACGATTCTGCTAGCAACGCCCCGGGTGCGACATTCACCACCTGTGTCGTCGGACTCAGTTCATAGCGGAGCGCCAGGCCCAAAGCTTCCGCCGCAAATTTCGAAGCACTATACAGACCGAAATGAGGAAAAGATAGGGAGCCGTTCAGCGAGGTGATATTGATCACCAATTGCGGCTTCGGAGGAAAAGAAAAGATTTCCTTGATCAGTCTGAATGAACCGATCACGTTCGTATCGAGAATCTTTTTGAAATCATCCGGTGAAAATTCCAGTGTCGGACCCGACAGCGTGATACCAGCATTATTTATCACGACATCGATGCGCTTTTCCTTGATCATTATCTCATTTACGACAGCTTTCACATCGGCGTCAGAAGTGATATCCATTTTCAAGAAATGAATATTTTCGGCTGCTGAAAATTCATCTTTCCGCGAGGTACAATAAATAGTGTGGTTTCCCCTCGCTAAACGCTGAGCAATCACCTTGCCCAGTCCCGATGCCCCTCCCGTAATAAGAATAGTTTTTTTATTTTCCATCACCTTACTCATTTCGAAAAATATTATACAGATAAATCTTCAGCCTTGATGATAACAGGTTTATCGTACACTTGTGGCAATACGTATACATCCTATCGAACCAACCAAATCGATAAAAATCATCCTTGCCATACTTGTGTCGCACCCGCAGGGTCGTGACCTCCATTTTTTTCGTAGATCCAGCTGTGATTGACCCTGGTACCATCCTGTATTTCAGAAGCACATCCGGCAAGTTGGCTAATTTTGCCACTTTTCCAATTCTGAACCACATATCATAATCATCGGCCGGAGCGAAAACCGGATCATAAAAACATCCCGCTTTATCGAGAGCCGACTTGCGTATCATCACCAGCGGGTGAGCGAACGGGCTATAGCGAAATATTTTTCCCCTGATTTCAGCATCCGAAATATTATAGGTTCTTTTCCCGATTGTTTTTCCGGCTACATCTATTATTTCTATCGCCCCGCCGACAACCCCCACTTCTGGATGAGCTTCCAGATAATTGAATTGTTTTTCCAACCTATCGGGAAATGACCAGTCATCATTATCATGGCGCGCCATATACACACCTCTCAGAAGCTTTAATCCCTTGTTGAGATTCTCGCATCCTCCTAAATTCGTATCATTCTTGATAGCGACGATCCGTTCGTCCTGCTGGGCATACTTTTGGATAATCTGCCAGCTGGAATCAACCGAACAATCATCCAGTATGACGAGTTCAAAATCCTTGAAGGTCTGATTCAAGACACTCTCGATCGCTTCGCCAAGGAATCGCTCGGCGTTATAGACGGTCATCAATACGGAAATTTTCGGGCTATTGTTTTGCATATATTGAAATCAGAACTTTGGAACTATATTTTTCAACAATATTCACTTTCTCCCTCACGATATACAGCGGGCGATTGATTACTTCATTAGCCTTCTTTTTTGTTTTGGTAAAAAATTCTGACCCGTAATGACACTTTTACCAATTTTTTCTTCCAAAGCCATTCTGGCGTCCTTTGCAATTTTACCACCTTTCTTGGCAGGAATTTTATTGGCTTCTAAGCCTTTTGTCTCTTCCGTTTCTGCAATCCTTCTCGTTGAAAGTTCCGCTAAAGCAGAAAAAATCAACTCTTCTTCGCTCATGTGATCTCGAAGATTTTGTGTCTTCAAACCTTTCAGATTTTTGTGATTTTTTACCGACAAATCACTCCACTCCTCGTGGATAATATTCGTAAGAATGGCAAACTCATCGCCTTTTTTCACCCCGTGTTCACTCCAATAATCAGTCAATTTATTCCTCGTTTCTTGTCCTGTCATCCTCTGCTGTATCCATTTTTCACTTCTACCCTGTTTTTGCCAATACTCACGACTACGATTCAAGGCTCTTTCCGGATCATTCATCTCCTGCATTCGCTCAAATCCAACACGTGCCAGCCAAAGTTTCATCGGCTCGGCTTTCTTACTGGGAATAGATTGGACTAATCGCAAGATTGCTTCCACGTTGGCGACATCGGTATTGTAAAATTTTCCATCAGCGGACTGCATTTTGAGTTGGTCACACATTGTGACCAACTCACTCCCTTCTTTCTTGAGACGATTTTTCAGAGTAGTCCAATAACTTTTAGCTCTTTTAAAGTCTTTTTGCTCGATAAGCACAGCGATTATATCAATCACGGAAAAATACCAGGCTTCTTTTTGTTCGTCATATACACGACGAATCTTGTATGTTTCAAAAATTGCTAATGAATTTTGAGTGTTTTTTTTCATACTTAATTCTGATGTTCGATAATATTCACTTTCTCTCGTACGATATACAGCGGGCGATTGATCACTTCGTTGTGAATACGGGCGATATAGAGCGCGATAAAGCCGAGCGAAATAAGTACGATACCGATGAGAAACATATTGCTCACGCCGAGAATAGCGATCGGCGTGAACAGGCTTGGATTGAAAAACCAGTAAGAAACCAGCATCACGGTGAGCAAAATCCCACTTACCGCCGTGATAAACACGCCAAAATACCCAGCCATCCGAAGTGGCAGAAGTGAAAATGATGTGAAACTATTAAGCGCGAGCTGAAACAATTTGTTATAGGAATAGTTCGCATTGCCATGGATACGCTCCGGTGCGATGAACTCCACTTTGGCACGCCTGTACCCCATCCAGTCAATCATCCCCCGAAACATCCGTTCCCGTTCCGGAAATTTCCGAAATACCTCGATCACCTTCTTATCCATCAAACGAAAGTCGGTCGATCCGGACTCCGTCTGCATTCCAGAAACCTTGTTGAAAATATAGTAAAAGAGCTTGGAAGAGAGTTTTTTGAACCAACCGGCTCCTTTATTTTCTTTGCGCACGGTATAGACAACTTCTGCCCCCTGCTCCCATAATTCCAGAAACTTCAGAATAAGCACTGGCGGATGCTGCAAATCAGCGTCCATGGTGATAACAGCATCCCCATGGGCGGCGTGACACCCGGCCGACGTTGCCGGTTCTTTGCCAAAGTTACGCGAAAAATCCAGCCCTTTGATTCTGTTCTCTTTCTCACTCAAGCGAAGAATCTCGAGCAAACTGTTATCCTGGCTCCCGTCATTGACGAAAATAATCTCGTAATCATAGTCGGGAAGCGTCAAAAAAACTTTGCCGATTTCCTCGGCCACAAGAGGAATATTTTGTTCTTCGTTATATGTCGGAATGACGATAGAAATGAGTTTTTTCATAGAAAAACAAGGGGAATAATCCCTTTTACCTCTGTATTTTACACGTTTTCCAGATAAAGAACAAACCGGACAAAAGCGCTACTATTTGAGTACCGATCACTATGATAATAATCGAAAAAATGGTTGATCCGAAGAAAAAAATCGCGAGAGACTCCACCGCCACTATTCCGAGTAACCACTGCGCGGCAAGCGTCACCTGCATCGAAAGGAGCTGCTGGAGAATGAGGTTCACGACCGCATACAACCCTGCCACCAGCCCGAACCAACCAAGCATCGGCGCAACCGCTAGATATTTGTCCCCAAAGAACACGCTCATCACGAAATGAGGCATGAGGAAGTAACCAGCCACCGCTACGGCAGATATGAATGTCGTCAGGGCGAGTGCCATCCAGAAAACGGAGAAATTCTGTGGTTGCTCCTTATTCTTTTCGACGGATTCTGATGACATCGTAAACAAAACAGACGCAATCACACCCGTTACGAAGAAAATCACTTTGGATACGACGACCAATGCCCCATAGGCCCCGGCCATTTCCGGCGAAAGAGAATGTTTCGCCAAAACGATATCGACATTACCAAGAACCACTAATCCAAGCGTCCCCATAAATGCCGTGGCGACATACCCTCGGACCGACGAAAAATCGAAAAGGGTCTTTTCTTTTTCTGTTTGTGCCCCCACTACTGTTTCCTCTCTCGGCTTGAGAAATCGTAATCCCCTCACCGAAACGACATACCCGATGATTCCCGCCAAAACGATGCCGAAAATGATACCATCCAGGCCAAAACCGAGCCAAGCCAGTGAAACACCAAAAAGGATTTTAACTGAGGAACTGGTAATATTGGCTCTATTGACGGATCCAAACTGTTGCCAGCCCGAAAGAATACCGACACTGGCCGATGAAAAAAACGTCAGTGCCGCGAGTATCCACAAGAGCGAAACGGCAAGTACGTCATCAATTTGAAGAAATGACTGCACCAATGGAGTAAGAAGTAGCCCGACCACGACCAGTGGCCAGCCGTATCTGATAATCCGCTTGTTGAGATAGGAAAAAAGATCCCACCCGAAAGCACGATCGTCACGTGCCTTGGCGATAGCGCCATATTTGGTCGCTACCATCCCGAGTGCAGCTGCTGGTACGGACACAATAGCAAGAAGAGCGATCAGGGATTGGACGGCACCATACACCTCTGGATCGACAAGACGCCCCAGCGAGAAATGAAAACCGTAATTGAGCACGTTCATCACCATCGTTCCCGAAAAAAGAACGATGCTGTTGCGTACAAAAACACTTTCCTGCAACAAGGTGACGATTCGTCGCATACCCTTAAACTCATTCATTCATTTAAAGACTCGTTACTTCTGTATCACAATAGTAAATCCATTGCCGACTTTGTCATCTTTTTCTTGCACTTCAACGATATTCCAGCCGAGATGTCTCACGAGTGTAACCATATCTTCTGTAACCCACACTGATGAATGATCGTTTTTGTTCGGCCGTACAGTCATCTTCCCCTCGTGACGGTCAATAAGTTCCTGAAGCGTTGTCCTCGGCTCGTCTTTATCAAACGTGCGCTCTTTGTGCGGGACAATCATAAAGATGTATCCACCCGGGCGGACGAGTCGGTACCATTCTTTGAGTGCTTTAATCGGGTCCGGAAAATGTTCGATGACGTGGGCGCTCACAATAAAGTCCTGGCTCTCATCAGGGAGCGGAATATTGTCTCCGGGCGCCACGATATCTACCGGGAGCGCCTGTCCGACGAACTTTTCTTCCAGTTTTTTGTACTGGTTCGTTTCGGCAGTATAGTCGACATTTTTGGTATTCAGTCCAAAGGGATTGTGTGTCGATCCCCCTATCTCGAGCCCCTTCATACCATCGAGATACCGGTGTGCCAGAGCGCTTTCTGGAAACTTGATATGAAATCGCTCCTTGAGAACGTTATAGACTAAAAATACGCTCTTAGGAACGTATTGTTTAATCTTGGTAACGTATATCTGACGCAACATCATATTCATACAAAGACTAGTCCTCATCGTTTCCTCGATGGCTGAGGGCCCAGTGAGAAAGCGAACTGACGGCCGAAAGAAAAAGAGCGCCCAGCACCGCTACCCAGAATCCCTGGACTTCAAAGCCCTTAATCGCCCCGCCCAAAATCCAGAGGAGAAAACCATTGATGATAAAGGTAAAAATACCCAGCGTCAGGATATTGAACGGCAGAGTGAGAAGGATGAGAATCGGTTTGATGGTGATATTGATCAGTCCCCATACGAATGCCAACAGAAGAGCGGTTCCGAAGCCCTGGACAGTAATCCCGGGAATGAGATGCGAAAGTGCCAGAAACCCGAGCGCACTCACCAACCAGCGGAGCAAAAGCATAGTCATGAATATTTAGACGATTTACACTAATATTATAGCACAAAGAAAAACCGCCCTTCCGGACGGTTTTGTATTTTTGATTCTTCTTTCGCCGTTATCTCTTGGAATTCTTGCGGCGGCGCAGAAGTGCCCCGGCAGTCTTGAAACAGATAATGATATCGAGCCAAAGCGACCAGTTTTCGATATAAAAGACATCGAGCAGGTACTCGTCCTCAAAGGCCAGATCAGAACGACCGGATACCTGAGCCATACCCGTCACCCCGGGACGCATGGTAAGCAGGCGGCGATGATATTCAGAATAGCGATTCACTTCACGCTCCTGGTGCGGGCGCGGCCCGACCAGAGACATCGTCCCCTCGAGGACATTGAAGAACTGAGGCAGCTCGTCGAGCGAGAAACGCTCAATCCAAGCACCGACCCTCATCTTGCGCGGATCATCCTTGATTTTGTAGAGAATACCACCCTTACGCACATTGCGCTCTTCAATCAGTTTCTTCTCAA
>CAZATJ010000001.1:73103-129682 GCA_964488025.1 uncultured Bdellovibrionales bacterium | reverse complement strand
TTGGAAGTGTCTTTACAAGGAAATTCTCGAGCATGGGGGAATAAAATTTTTTTATGGAGTTGATTATGAGGGATGTGTCTTTAAAAAACTATTGGTATTATTTTTAAAAAATGATATACTATTTTCAGAGATGCAGTAGTGATCCGCATTTGAAGGACGGTGTTTGAAAAAATCAAAATTATTTTTTATGTTGCGCTATTTTCTGTCGGGTATTTCAGAGACCAACGCGCGGGTTACCATGTTTCTTTTTTTTAGTCTCCTCTTTTTGAGTGTGACTTTTTTTGTTTTTGCTGATGACACTGTTACGGGTAAAAATATTTTTCAAGATTCGGATCAGGACGGACTCAGTAATGATGAGGAAGCACTCTACAAGACTGATCCGTTGAACAAAGATACTGATGGTGATGGGTATATGGATGGTGTGGAGGTGGAGAGCGGGTATGATCCGATGAAGGCCGCGCCCGGAGATAAGCTCTCTGCCGGTATTGATACTCGGGAAAGTGCCGAAACCCAATTAGGTACCAAAACGGTAAATATGACGGATCAGGTTTCCGAGGAAATTGCTAGTATCGTTAAGGAGAGTTCGTCTGGCACCAATGGCGAGGTGACGATTGATGATATTAATGCGTCGGTGGAGAATATTATGAGTCAGACCGATCAAGAAGTCGTGTTGCCAGAGGTAAGTGTCGATGGGATAAAAATAAAAAAGTTATCAAATAAATTGAAAGGGGATAAGCGTACCGAACAGGAGAAAGAAGATGCCGTAGAATATCTGACCGTCATGGCCTATATTTTGGCCAATAATTCTCCGAAGAAACTTCACAATGATACCGACCTTGACACGATGCTCACCTCTCTCGGTACGGAATCTCTTTCTGCGCTTATGTTAGGAAACAGTAAGTATGTTGAAGATTTGGCAAATAAAGGAAAAAAAATTCTTGATGAGACAAAGGATGTCGAGGTTCCTGAGGGGATGCTTGATGTTCATATAAAAGCGATGAGAATGGCAAGGTATACCATGGAGCTCAAGAATGAAGTCAAGCCAAACAGTGAAAACGATCCCATCGGGCAGATTGCATCACTTTCAAAGATACAAGGTTTTCTCGGAGTGGTTTCCGATTTTTCATCGGAGGTTTCTGGGAAATTGAATGAACTGGGAATAAAAGAAATTCCTATAGATCTATAAAAATGTTATGAGTACGGTGGTAAAAAATATTTTTTCTCGGATATTTTTAGCAAAAGGTCTGCTTATTTTTTTCGTGGTTGCTTCTGTGGTTTTTGTTCCATCACCGGCTCGAGCTGGTGCGTGGGGGGAGTCCATAGGGGCTGAGCTGATGGGACAAATCATGGATACTATCAAGCGTCAGATCGAGGGTGCGATAATGGGAACTCTTAAAATAGCGGCTACTGAGATATTGAACAGTAAGGTTGGGCAGATGATTGGCGGCTCATCTTCGAGTAAGGCCCTTTTTATCACTGATTGGAATAATTATCTCTACGAGACACCGGCTCAGCAAGCACGGCTTTACATGAATGATTTTTTTACTTTGACGACTCGCGGAAAATACGCATCGGCGAACTATGTCGGTATCGGGGATGTAGCCGGAAACGTGAGTGGGAATTATGTTAATTATCTGGTCAGTAACGCGGGGATTCCGGACGAGTCTGGCGCGAGTTTCCCGTCTTTGACCTATAATCTGGACGAGTATACGCCGAACCCGCAGATCATGTTTCAGGAAGGGGACTTCAGGGGTTTCAATGCCTTTGTGTCGAATCCGATGAATAACCCTTTTGGATTCCAGATGGTTTCTCAGACAGCCTATGCTCAAGAACTGGCGAATGCCCAAGAACTGGCGAAAACGAAGGCTCAGTCTTCGGGATTTACCGGAGTGGAACAAAACGGTGTTACCATCGCTCCGGCGGCGACGGTAATGGGGATATCCAACAATGTTCAAAATATCGGAAACAATATTATTGCGGCGGCCCAGAACCCGGGAGAATTTCTTTCCGGAGTGATGTCGGCACTGGTGAACAAGACGATCTCCAATCTCGTGCAGCGCGGAGTAGGAAAGATTCAAGCGAGTATTCGAAAGGAAATCAGAAGCGTTGATAATAAGATTGTAGGAAAACTTAACGAGGTGGACAGAGCCCTTGGTCCAGCGGCGAAATTTACCAAGGAGGTGAGTCAACGGACTGACGTGCTGGTCAATACATATGCCAAACCGCCACCACCGGCGAGGGACGGGGGAGTTTACTGTAGCGGTGGTTGTTAACAGTGATAAAAAACAGAAAAGCTCGGAGCACTCCGAGTTTTTCTGTTTTTTATAACCTTGACTTTTTGTTCGGTGAGAATCCACGCACAACCCTGCTATTGTTGAAAGTGGTGGGTGTATCTGGATTCGAACCAGAGACCTTCACAATGTCAATGTGACGCTCTAACCAGCTGAGCTATACACCCGTAGGATTCTTCTCTTGTTTCTATATCGAAGGAATTTCAGAGACTTTTTTCTCAAGGAGAATTTCTTCCTTTTCCGGGAGGTCATCTTTCGGTGCCGCCAGGCTTTTGAAGAACAGAAACCAGAGCGTTTGACGGAATACCCCGTACCAGGAGAAGTAAAGAAGGCTGACTATAAGGAGGACGATATTTTCTGATAGGGAAGGAACGATTTTTTGAAAAACGACGACAATACCTAGCATAACGAGATTGAAAGAAAAAGTAAAGAGTATGGTAATGAGGAGGGAAAAGAATCCAAAAGTGATCGAAAGAAAACGTTTGTTCATGAAAAGATTGGCACCGGCCCCGAGAGAGGAGGTGAGTTTGAGAGGGGAGAGAAGAAAGTAGAAGTAAGAAAATTCCCGGATAAAGAAAGCGACGATGATTATCGGAACAAAGACCAGCAGAGAGAGAAAGGCGAGGATGTCAGGAACCGTTCCCAGGGTGTAGGTCGCCAAGAGTGCCGGCAGGGAGAGGACGATGGTGAGCAGTATGAAAAATCCGATAACGGAAATATCAAGCTGAATCGCCCTCTTGAAAGCCTTCAAAAATTCGGTAAGCGTGGGCATTTTTTTTGCGGCTTGATTATCCTGTTCCGTTTTGTTGAGCATGATGATCAGCCCACTTTTTCCAAGGAGTGAGGTAAAAAAAAGACTAAGAATAAGGAAGAGCGTGCCGAATGGGTGAAACGTGGCGTACTGCGAGAGAAGAGTGAAGAAGGACTCTTCCGATGAGGGTTTGATGAAAACCTCTAGTCCGATAGGAAGAGCAATGAGGATTCCGAAGAGGAAGAGGCTGATGCGGGAGAGCGAGAGGCTCCAGCCCCGAGAGAGAATATCAAGGAATGATATCTTTTCCATAGAGAATGAAAGAGAGAAATCCGAAGAAATATATTTAAAGGATTTCTTTGGGGGCTTGAATGGTGACTTTTCCGGCGACGATGGCGGCGAATTCGTCTTTTTCGAGGGTTTCTTTTTCAAGCAGGGCCGAGGCGATAGCGTTTAAGGTGGTTCGTTTTTCCGTGAGAATGGCGGTAGCACGCTTGAAGGCCTCATCAATGAGGTGAGTGACTTCGATATCGATATCCTGGGCGGTTTTTTCGGAATAATTACGTTCTTCGTGCATTTCACGACCAAGAAAGATGAGCTCTTCTTTTTTTCCGAATGTCCGGGCGCCGAGACGGCTCATGCCGTAGCGGGTCACCATATTGCGAGCCATTTGCGTGGCGCGCTCCAGGTCGTTCGATGGACCGGTAGTGATATCGCCGAACACGAGTTTTTCGCTGGCGTAACCCCCGAGAAATACCGCGAGTTCGTCGATGAAGTAATTGTAGGAATGAAGGCTTTTTTCCTCTTCCGGAACGGCCAGCGTGTAACCACCAGCATGACCGCGCGAGATGATGGAGACTTTATGGACAGGATCGGCATGGGGGAGACTGGCGCCGACCAGAGCATGACCGCCCTCATGGTAGGCGATGATTTCCTTCTCTTTCTTATTGATGACACGGCTGCGACGCTCGGGACCGAGAATGACTTTTTCGATCGACTCGGTCAGTTCCGGCATGCTGATAATTTTCTTATTTCGTCTGGTCGCCAGGATAGCAGCCTCATTGACGAGGTTAGCCAGGTCAGCGCCAGAGAATCCGGGAGTGCGTTCAGCAATAGTGCGCATAGGGACGCCTTCTTCGATGGGCTTATTTTTAACGTGGATAGCGAGTATTTGCTCTCGCTCACCAATATCAGGCAAATCCATGGTGACACGGCGGTCGAAACGCCCTGGGCGAAGGAGCGCCGGATCGAGCACGTCGGGGCGGTTGGTAGAGGCAATAACGATGACACTCGTATCTGTCTCGAAACCATCCATTTCAACGAGAATTTGATTGAGTGTTTGTTCCCGTTCATCGTGTCCACCGCCCATACCAGCACCGCGATGGCGACCGACGGCATCAATTTCATCGATAAAAACGATAGCAGGGGCGTTTTTTTTGGCCTGCTTGAAAAGGTCGCGGACACGACTGGCTCCGACTCCTACGAACATCTCGACGAATTCACTGCCACTAATATTGAAAAAGGGGACGCCAGCTTCGCCAGCGACTGCTTTGGCCATGAGCGTTTTACCGGTTCCTGGAGGACCGAGAAGCAGCACCCCTTTCGGGATTTTTGCTCCCATATTGAGGAACTTTTTCGGGTGTTTCAGGAACTCCACGATCTCTTCCAGTTCGGTTTTGGCCTCTATGGCCCCGGCGACATCGGCAAAGGTGGTTTTTTTCTTCTTGTCTTTGGGATCAATCATGCGGGCACGGCTCATACCGAAGGAAAGCGCCTGAGAGTTGCCACGCTGGGCTTGGCGCATCATGAACCAGATAAAGGCGGAAATAAGGATAAAGGGGAGAAGAAAGGGCAGGATAGCGGTGAGCCAGAATCCGAGCCCGGAATCCTCGGTAATATTGAGGGAGACCCCATTCAGCTTTTCCTTGTCGATACCGTAATTACTAAGAGTCTCGGAAAGGGAACTTTCTGGCTCTTTTCCAGCCTTTTCCTTCTTACCATCTTTAAGGACGATGGAAAGTTCATTGTTTTTGACGGTTATTTCTTTGACCTGATCCTGGTTGATTTGCGATACCAGCTCGCTCAATGATACTTCGGCGGGCTTATTTTCAGGGGATTGATACAGGATAATGATGCCCGAAACGAGCAGGAAGAGTAGTATCAGAGTAGAGAGATTTTTGAGCATTTTTTCCATAAAAGTAGCAGAATAGGTAATTATGATGAAAAATTGAGTAGTCTTACTGTATCACCTTTGCGTTCGATTTTCAACCCGGCGACTTCGAATACCTGATGTTTACTTTTGACGCTTCTGAGGAGTTTCTCCATCTCATCGATTACCCCTTTGGGAGCTGACCTTCCTTGGTAGTATGGTTTGAGGGCCGCGCGCAGTTCCCGTCTCATGATGGGTTCAGAAAGAGTGCGGAATTCTTTTGCGGAAAATTCCAGAGTGCCATTTTTTTGCTGCATGGAGAATGGGGTCAGTGTCTCGAGGAGCTGATAGTCCGAGGCGATAAGTGCCGCCGTGTCAGCGAGAATTTTTTTGATTCTGGGCTGGTATTCTTTTTCAATGAGCGGGATGAGGCGATTCCGTAAACGATTACGAATATATTTCGAGTCGTCATTGCTCTTGTCGGTGCGGTAGGAAATATTCCGTTCCTTGAGATAACGCAAGATTTCCTCCCGGCTCATTTCGATGAGTGGTCGGATGACGAAATTATTTTTCGGCCGCATGGCAGAGAGTCCTCGCATACCGGAACCGCGGAGGAGACGGAGAAGAAATGTTTCGGCCTGGTCATCTTGGTGATGAGCGACGGCGATGAGCGTCGCCTTTTTTTTCGTGCGTACCTTCTCAAAAAATCGGTAGCGAATGTCGCGCAGTCTTTCCTCCAAGTTGGAAGGAGAAGTTTTTTTGGGATGAAGAACGGAAAAGGGAAGCCCATACGTATTCGCTCGTTCTCTTACGAGCATCTCATCGAGTTCGGAGTCGCGACCACGGAGACGGTAGTTCACATGAGCGACGTGCAGCGTGAAGTCGTATTTCTGCGACAGGAGGTACAAAACGTCGAGGAGACACAGACTATCAGCACCGCCGGAAACCCCGATAATAAAGGATTCTTTCCGATTCCAGAGTTGGTACTTGGTAACGGTGTTTTGGACACGTTTCAAGAAGCGTCGCACGAACGGTGTCACCGAATCTTTATTGTTCGGAATGTTTTTTGATGATGGCCGCCACCTTTTCAATTGCCTCATCGAGTTTGTCTTCTTCGTTTTTGATGATGACATCATAGAATAGTTTCTCATGCTCTAATTCTTGGCGTGCGTTCTCAAGACGCTGTGAGAGTTCTTCTTCGGATATGTTTGGATTGCGCTTCTTGAGTCGTTGCGAAAGGATCTCTATACTCTCTGGTTCAATAAAGATAGTGAGAGCTCCGAAATTACTCTTGTAGTATTTTGCTCCTACGATGTCTGGGTTAATGATGATTGTTTTTCCGTCAGCTAATTTTTGTTCCAAATCCGGTTTATAGCTTCCGTAATAGATATCGCGATTGGCTATGTGAGTGAATTCCAATATATTTCCAGACGCCTTTTCTTTCAGGAATTGCTCTTTACTAAAAAAGTAGTAATCAACCTCATTTTTTTCTCCTTCTCGCGGAGCACGTGTCGTGGCAGTGACCAATCGAGTAAAGTTTGGAAAGCGTTCAACAAGAGCATTGGTGATGGTGCTCTCACCGCTTCCGGTCGGCCCTCCAATAACAATGATTTGTTTTTTTTGACGAGACATAAATGTGTTTAAGGAATAGGAATACTTGGGATATAAAGACAAGCAGTAGTTACAAAAACATCCCGCGTGAACAGGATGTTTTTGTGTTTTACGCCTTGGGCTCTTCTTCCGTCGCTGGTTTTTCTTTGGCGGTTTCTTTCACAATTTCTTTGACAACCTTGGTAGCAGCCTTATCTTTTACCGGCAAAAGTCCCATGCGGTGACTCTTGGGCTCGATAGAGAGGATGCTCCAAGTGTAAGTCTCTCCTTCCTTGAAGACGTCTTCAATCTTCTTGTTGGGATAAATTTCCTGAAACTCGCTGACGTGAGCCAGGCCATGGATGTCTTTGTCGAGGTAGACGAAGGCGCCAAAGTGATTGATTTTGTCGACTTTTCCGGACACGATGTCGTTCACTTTGTATTTCTCGAGTACGGCATCCCACGGATCTTTTTTGAGGGCTTTCATGGAAAGAGAAATACGGGTTTCCTCGATGCCGATAATTTTAGCTTCGACGTGGTCGCCGGTTTTGATCATATCGCGCGGGTCATCGATGAGTTGCCAGGCCAGTTCGGAAATATGAACCAAACCCTCGAGCTTCTCACTTGGCTTTTTGCCGTCTTCACTTACCGGGGAAGAAAACTTAACGAAGGCGCCGAAATCCACGACGCCGCTGACCTCACCGGAAACGACGTCTCCCACCTTGAGCAGGTTGATTAATTCGCGTTCTTTTTCGCTCTGGGCAGCCTTTTCCGATACGATAAGCTTTTCGCTCTCGCGATCGGCGTCGAGGATGCGCACCTGAATTTCTTGACCAATCAGTTTTTTGAGCAGGTCGAGAATCTTATTCTTGTCGCCGTCTTCGACACGGGGATAGTGTTCACTCGCCAGTTGGGAAACCGGAAGAAAGCCAACGATACCGTTTATTTCTACCATCAGACCGCCCTTATTAGCTTCTGATACCTTGGTGGCGATGACTTCGCGGTTAGTCAGCTTGTGTTCGATATCTTCCCACGATTTTTCATAGGAAGCCTCGCGGATGGAAAGTTCGATATAGCCATCCTCATTCTCATAGCTCATGAGCGTGGCGGTGACAGTCGTGCCAACCTTGAGTTTGCCGTCAGGACCAAGGCCATCGCGCATTTCTTTTCCTAAAACGATACCGGTACCGAGAGGACCAAGGTCAATCAGGGCGTAGCTCGGGGCGACATACATGACAGTGCCCGGGATAACATCGCCAACTTCCGGGATTTCGACGAGATGCTGGTTCAAAAGTTCTTCCATAGGGGAAGAAATGACAACTTCTTCAGTGGTTTGTGACATATGATTTCATGTTCGCAGGGGCGCTTCACCCAGCTGTTAGTATTTAAAAGCGCTTGAAACTGTGGGAAATGACTCTCTAAAAACAAAAAACACCACGATGGCGCCTTGGAAAACAGCGGAGAAAGCGAGGATAAGCTCCTCGTATTCAATTGTGTTAGCCAATTAGCCCGAAAGCTTTTCTGAAGCTTTTGTCGATTGTAGCGCAAATGAATGATTTTTGCAACCCCTCATGATGGAATGATGGAATTTTTGGTAACCTGGTAAAAATAACGGCCATCCACCAGATTTTACGGGTGGTAATAATCAGGGTGGATCGGCTGTCTCGCTTCAAGCATGGCTTGAAAAGGTGAAAATAAGGCTTGTCGAGGGAGGAAATTTCTGCTACTATGAACATACTGTAAAGTATAAGGCATTCTATGAATATTCAGTATTACGGGGATTATTGTTTCAAAATTAGTACCAAGCCAGCCGGACGAGCTACGGAAGATGTCGTAATCTGGACCGATCTTTTGGAAAAAGGATCGGGACTGCGCGCTCCTCAGGGTCAGGCTGATATTGTTTTTCTTTCTCATGGCAATACCGAAGGAGTGAAAGAGAGCCTGAAGGGTGAGCCGACAGTCATCGATGCTCCGGGGGAATATTCGGCGAAAGGAATAGCGGCCCTCGGATTTCCGACGTTCCAAGATGATAAGGAAGGCGCCCTGCGTGGGCAAAATACCATCTATATTTTCGAGAGTGAGGATATTCATGTGGCGTTTTTGGGGGCCTTGGGTCATGATCTTTCCCCAGAAACCCTCGATAAGTTGAATGGTGTGGATATCCTTTTTCTTCCTGTCGGCGGTGCCGGAGCGCTTGATGCCAAGCTGGCTTCTGAATTGGTGCGAAAGATCGAGCCGAAACTGGTTATCCCGATGCACTACAAAATTGCTGGCCTAACACTTCCACTTGAAACGGAGAAGGCCTTTTGTGATGCTATTGGAAACTGCCCGAAAGAAACCCTTCCCAGGCTCAATATCAAGAAAAAGGAAATGGAAGGAAAACAGTTGGAAATAGTGCTTCTTGAAAGAGGGGTGTAAAAGACATTATTATGGAATTTTCCCTGCAGGAAAAAATTGAGGCTATACGCAAAGAACCGGACCATATCCGGAGGCGTTATGTTGTGGCCTGCGTTTCGATAAGCATGATTCTTATCGCGGGTATCTGGTTTATTTCTGTTGAGGACAATATTACGACCGTTATCGGCGACATTCCCGAAGCCGCGGAACAAGGGAAGAGTGCCGTGGGTGGTGCTCCTTCCCTGAATGATCTCTTCGAGCGTTCAACCCCGCTTCGTGTCGATGAAAAAAATGGCGATGGAGAGACGTTTTTTAATCAGCAGATGGAGGGACGGGATAAAGAAACGCCGGTTCCGTCGCAATAGAATATCTGTGCAAGCGATGGTAAGGAATAGTTGAGAAATATTACCCGTAGCGTTTGGAATTATGGAAGCGAAACAAGAATTTCATGATGGGAAGATAGAGCTGCGTTCGATTACGGACGAAGTACGTCAGTCGTACCTTGACTATGCCATGAGCGTTATTGTGGCACGTGCCCTCCCTGATGTGCGTGATGGTCTGAAGCCGGTTCATCGACGCATTCTTTATTCCATGTGGTCGACTGGACTTCGTTCCACGGCAAAATTTCGTAAGTCGGCGACGGTAGTTGGAGAGGTGTTGGGAAAATATCATCCTCATGGTGACACGGCCGTGTACGATACGATGGTTCGTTTGGCTCAGGATTTTTCTCTGCGTTATCCGCTGGTATGGGGTCAGGGAAACTTCGGCTCTATGGATGGTGATAGCGCGGCGGCCTATCGCTATACCGAGGCCAAACTGAAGGCTATCGCGGAAGAGATGTTGATCGATATCGATAAGGATACGGTGGATTTTATTCCCAATTTTGACGGCATGCACGAAGAGCCGCTGGTGCTCCCCGCCAAACTGCCACAGCTGCTTTTGAATGGCACCGTCGGCATTGCTGTTGGCATGGCGACGAATATTCCGCCGCACAATTTAAACGAACTGGTTGACGGCATCTGCCACCTGATTGAGCATCCGGAAGCGACCGTCGATGATTTGATGGAGTTTATCAAGGGGCCAGACTTTCCGACGGGCGGCATCATTTACAACACGAAGGATATTCGCGAGGCTTACGCTACCGGGAAGGGTCCTATCATGGCTCGGGCCAAAGCAGAAATTGTCGAAATGAAGTCGGGAATGTTTCAGATCGTTATCACTGAAATGACCTACGCGACCAACAAAGCCAATCTCATCATGAAGATTGCCGAGTTGTACAAAGAAAATAAATTACCGGGCATCAAAGACCTTCGCGATGAATCTGACAAAGATGGTGTCCGCGTCGTTGTTGATCTGAAAAAAGAAGCATACCCTCAAAAGGTGCTGAATCAGTTGTTCCAAATGACTGATTTGCAGAAGAACTTTAACGTCAATATGCTGGCGCTCGTTGATGGCGTCGATCCACAGGTGCTGACCCTCAAATCAATCCTCGAACACTACATAAAGCATCGAGAAATTGTGGTAGTGCGTCGCACGGAATATGATTTGAAAAAGGCGAAGGACCGAGCTCATATTTTGGAGGGGTTGAAAATCGCCCTTGATCATATCGACGCGGTCATTGAAACCATTCGCAAGTCTTCGACCAAAGAAGAAGCTCACATGAACTTGATGAAAAAGTTCAAGCTCTCTGAATTGCAGGCCACCGCTATTTTGGAAATGCGTTTGCAGACACTGGCTGGATTGGAACGGAAGAAAATTGAAGATGAGCTAGAAGAAAAGTACAAACTGATTGCCTATCTCGAGGACCTCTTGAAGCATCGAAAAAAGATTCTTGCTCTGGTCAAGAGTGAATTGATCGAAGTGCGTGATCGTTTTGGCGATGAGCGCAAGACCAAGGTTATCAAAGGGGCTATTGGAGAATTTCGACAGGAGGATCT
This sequence comes from uncultured Bdellovibrionales bacterium, assembly GCA_964488025.1. GTDB lineage: Bacteria > Patescibacteriota > Minisyncoccia > Moranbacterales > UBA1568 > UBA1568. Next base: position 118,567 of record CAZATJ010000001.1, on the reverse strand, counting down.
GATCCCGAACGAGGAGGCTATCATCACGCTTACCGAGGATGGGTATATCAAGCGGATGAACCCAAGTGTCTATCGGGTGCAGAAGCGTGGAGGCAAGGGCGTGATCGGTGCTACGACCAAGGAGGAAGACAAGATTTCGATGGTGCTGTCGATCGAGTCGCACGATAACCTCATGTTCTTCACCAACTCTGGCAAGGTGTTTCAGACCAAGGCTTACGAAATTCCAGAGTCATCTCGAACATCCAAGGGGCAGGCAATTGTGAACTTCTTGCAATTATCTCAAGAAGAAAAAATCACCGCCGTGGTAGCTCTCAATAAGGGGAGTGGTTTCAAATATTTGTTCATGGCGACCGAGAAGGGAACGATCAAGAAAACGAAGCTTGAGGATTTCGAGAATGTCCGGCGCAGCGGTCTGATTGCCATTACTCTAGAAAAGGGCGACACACTCGGTTGGGTATCGCCATCAACAGGGAGTGACGAAGTGGTGTTGACGACCAATGATGGTCAAGCTATTCGGTTTAAAGAATCCGATGTTCGTCCAATGGGACGCAATGCGGCTGGTGTGCGTGGAATCAAGCTGAAAAATGTTGACGTCCTGGTTGGTATGGACGTGGTACGAAGTGAAAAAGATGTTGAACTCCTGATCCTCTCCCAGAACGGCTATGGGAAACGAAGTGAATTGAAGTCCTATAAGGTTCAGAAACGTGGTGGATCTGGTATCAAGACCATGAAGGTCACCCCGAAAACCGGAAAGCTTATCGGTGCCAAAGTGGTGAGTATGGAAAATATCGAAGATGACCTTATCCTGACTTCGGAGAAGGGTACCATCATTCGTATTCCGTTCAAGAGCGTACCACGGCTGGGTCGCGTGACTCAGGGTGTTCGGGTTATGAAACCACAATCGGGAGATAAAGTGGCCGCGTTTACAGTACTGTAATACTATTGAAACCGACAAACGACTCTTCCTTGGGGAGTCGTTTTGTATTGACAGAATGGGAAAAAAGAGGCTAGAGTAGGAACACGATTTTCAACACGGGAGTCAGTCATGGCGGAATATCGATCGCAGAGCGCTGCCCTGCTCTTGTTCAATCGGGAAGGCCAGCTCTACTGTGTGCAGGAGCTCCAATCCAAGCCGGAGATTGGCAAGATTGTGGGCTGTAAAGACTATTCATTCCCATGGGAGACACAGGAAGCAGAAGAGCGGCAACTGCGAACAGTGCATCGCCTGATTGTCGAAGAGGTCGATGCCACGGATCAGGTGCGGTTTTTTCTCCCGATACCAAACTGGATTGGGTGTGTCCCGGTCTACGACACGTTGGCTCATGTCTATGTCGCCCAATATGTGAAAGGGCCGGAGAACATGCGCGGTGTCCATGCTGACATCGAAATTCGTCCACTCGGATGGCTGACCCGTCAAGAACTCTTGGCGCGCTGTCGGGACGGCGTTCGTGAAGTGCTGGCGCTTTTCGACAAGTACCAGACAGATCTCAGGACTTGCTCTTGTGGGTGAGCAATCAAGCTGCGGAGCGGGGCGTATCTACCCTCGCCCCGTTTTTTTTATTCGGATGGTTGTGCCAAAAAAAAGCTTCTGATCAAAGATGTAAGAAAAATTTTTGGCTACGAGGCCGTTGAAGAGGTAGATATTTTTGAGTGAAGTGTTTGTACGAAAGAGCGAAAATTTTTTTGAAAGTCCACCGGTAACATCGATGTTGTGGGATGAATCGAGTCTGATAATACCACGGGCGATTTCAGAGAGAGGCATTTTCTCAATCAGAACCGCATCCGGAAAGCGATGGGGATCCGCGGAAAAGATGCCGTCAACATCGGAAGCAAAGAATACGTTTTCTACCGAAAAAATGCGCGCCAATTCTGAAACAAGAACATCGCCGGAACAAATGGAAAGGCCCCAGGCGGTATCGAAAATCATGTCGCCATGGAGCAGGGGAATAGCGCCTGTCTCAAGGGCGGCCGAGATAGTGTTTATCGAAAGCGACGCGAGCTTCCCTTGTCTATTGATGGCGAGTGTCCTGGTGGGCATGCCGACCACCGGGAGTCCGGAGGCGATAAAAATCGTTGTTATTTCTGAATTGAGGAGAGCATCGAGGGATTGGTTCTCGACCGCTCGAAAAGTTTTTTCTGGGTGGTCTTTGGTACCGAGGGCGAGTTTATGCCGGTAGGCATGTCCATGGCCGAATGAGCCGGCCCCATGAATGAGAATCAGCGCGTGACGGCTCGGATCATACCGTTTGCGGAGCATGGCGGCAACACGCTGTATATGGGCGCGTCTGACCGCTGGAGAGGGGAGGTGCTTCAGGGTCACGACACTCCCGCCAAGTTTTACGATAATCAGTTTTTTCTTTGGCATAAATGAGGGAAAGGGTATGTTTCTAGGCTATAGGAGAAGCGTTTTTTTGTCTACAGAACACTGAGGTTGCCAAAAGTTCGGAAGCGTGTTACTCTTCCATTGTTAATTTTTATCACGAGCGTGGATTGGTTTTGACTCGCCCTTGTCCCCAGGACTTTTGCGGAGTGAAGACGAATACACTGCTGACAGAATGCTATGGCACTGACGCACAAGCAAAAGGAAAAGGTGACAGGGGGAGTAAAGCGACATGATAAGGACACTGGTTCTCCGGAATATCAGGTTGCCAAATTTACCGAAGAAATCAAGCGTCTCACGACCCACCTGAAGAAGAACAAAAAAGATTTTCATTCTCGGCGCGGATTGCTTAAGATGGTTTCCAAGCGCAAGAAGCTTCTTTCGTATCTGGAGAAAACAAACGAGAAGTCGTACAAGACTCTCATAAAGACTTTGGGGCTCTAAGCCCTTTTGTTTTTGGAGAGTGAGTTACAAAGTATGACTATCCCGCACCAATTCCGATTTTGATGGGAGAAAACGGGAGCTGGTGTCTCGGATCCGCCTGCGGCTCACGTTTAATGAGTGAAGATAAGTTTTTATAAAAGAATTGAAGCGGGATGCTCATAAATGTAGCTTCTCGTTTCACTCGAAGACATTTATGGCAAAGTTTGCAGAACAGAGAGTCGGAGTGTTTGTCGACATACAGAATATGTATTATAGCGCTCGTGTGCTGTACAGCAAGAAGGTCAATTTTAAGAATGTGCTTTTGTCGGCCATCAGCGACCGCAAACCGATCCGGGCTATCGCCTACGGCATCAAGACGGTCGAAGCGACAGAGGAGAAGTTTTTCGAAGCATTGGAAAAGAGCGGTTACGAAGTGAAGACCAAGGATCTGCAGATTTTTCCGGATGGTTCGAAAAAAGGTGATTGGGACGTAGGTATCGCCATTGATGCGATAAAAATGGCACCCAAACTTGATGCTATTGTCATTGTGTCGGGAGATGGCGATTATACCTCGCTGGTCGAGTATCTTCAGAATACCAGTGGTTGTCGGGTAGAGGTGATGGCCTTTGCTGAATCGGCTTCGGGCAAACTGATTGAGCAGGCCGATGACTTCACGAATCTTTCAGAGAACAAGAAGCAGTTCCTGATTTAGAGGAGGTTTGGAAATTCTCGGAGCCCCACACTCTTTCGCAAGAAACCGTGTGGGGCTTCTTTGACAAAAGAGATAAAATAAGGATAGAGTGGAGGGAGTCGTTTAATTATTGTTTCTGTTCTGTAAGTAACGGTTAATAGGTACACGAGTGTGGCTCAAACATTGAGAGCTTCGGTCGCGTGTTTATTAGCTTGCTTGCAGGACAAAAAGTCTATGCAAGAGCAAAAATGGTCTCTCCAACTGGGGGGACGAGAGCTCGTTATTGAGACGGGGACGCTTGCTAAGCAGGCGAGCGGGTCAGTGACGGCGCGCTATGGCGATACTGTGGTACTCGCGACCGCGGTGATGAGTAAGGAAATGTCCAAGATTACGGGCTATTTCCCACTCATGGTGGATTATGAAGAGCGTTATTATGCCGCAGGAAAAATAAAAGGATCGCGCTTCATCAAGCGCGAAGGCCGACCATCGGATGATGCGGTGCTTTCTGGTCGCGCGGTTGACCGTACCGTACGGCCGCTCTTTGATAATAGGATGCGCAATGAGGTCCAAGTGATTGTGACGACGCTTTCCATTGATGGAGAGAACGATCCGGATGTGGTAGCCATGATCGGCGCCTCGGCAGCGTTGGCCCTTTCAGATATTCCTTGGAATGGTCCGATTGGGGCAGTACGGGTCGGTATCGTTGATGCCGGCGGTTTTGTTCTCAATCCTACGAGCGAAGAGCGTAAAAATAGCGCCTTGGATTTACTTTTGTCTGGGACCAAGGACAAAATTAACATGATTGAGGCGGGCGCCAATGAAATTACTGAAGAAAAAATGGCAGAGGCTTTCCAGTTCGGTTTTGAGGCTATTCAGAAGATCGCGACATTCATCGAGAATATCCGAAAGGAAGCCGGCAAGGAAAAACGACCGGCCGCCATGCTTCGCGGTTCCGAGGAATTCGAAGCTGATATTCGCAGAGTGGCTATGGAATCAGGGTTAGCTGAAGCTCTGTATCTTTTGCCGAAGCAGGCTATGGAGGCAAAGACGGCTGAGGTGAACGCGAAAATCGCTGATTATGCTGCTCTAAAATATCCTGAACAGAAGAATCTCTCAGAATTGTTGTCACTAATTACGGATGAAGTGTCCGATGAGGCGGTTCATCGCAATATTCTGGAAAAAGAGGCTCGTCCTGATGGGCGCGCTTTGACGGAGATCCGTCCTATCTGGTGTAAGGTTGGCGTACTCCCGCGCACTCATGGAACCGGAATTTTTACTCGGGGAGAAACACAGGCCTTGACCGTGACGACATTGGGCGCCCCTGGCGATGAAATGGTTGTTGATACCATGGAAACCGATGAAAAGAAACGGTATATGCATTTCTACAACTTCCCTCCGTATTCCGTAGGCGAAGTGAAGCCGATGCGCGGTCCTGGTCGTCGCGAGGTTGGACACGGAGCTCTGGCAGAAAAAGCCCTCCTTCCGGTATTACCAAGCAAAGAAGATTTTCCCTACACCATCTTGCTGGTCTCGGAAGTCCTGGAATCGAATGGCTCTTCTTCAATGGCATCGACGTGCGGTTCGACGCTGTCGCTTATGGATGCCGGCGTGCCGATTAAAAAACCGGTGGCTGGTATCGCCATGGGAGTGATGACTGGAAAAGACGGTTCGTACAAAGTATTGTCTGACATTCAGGGACTGGAAGATCACTATGGAGACATGGACTTTAAGGTTGCTGGAACGAAGGATGGTATCACGGCGATGCAGATGGACGTGAAGATTGATGGTCTGACGCCAAAAATGCTCGGTATCGCTATTGCTCAAGCCAAAGAAGCCCGGATGTTCATTATGGGTAAGATGCTTGAAGTGCTTCCGGCACCACGAGAAGTCATGTCGCCCTATGCACCGCGCATCATTACGCTCCATATCAATCCGGAGAAGATCCGAGATGTTATCGGCCCTGGAGGAAAGATGATTAATCAGATTATCGATGAGACCGGTGTTTCTATCGATATCGAGGATGATGGTTCAGTCTTTATCACTTCGACCGATGAAACGAGCGCCAAAAAGGCTGTCGAGTGGGTGAATAATATCACTCGCGAGGTCAAAGCTGGAGAGCTCTTTCAGGGACGAGTGACGAGACTTATGAATTTTGGGGCCTTTGTTGAAGTCTTGCCGAATCAGGAGGGATTGGTGCATATTTCTGAATTTTCCGATGAACGCGTTGATCGTGTCGAAGACATGGTGAAGGTCGGTGATATCTTGCCGGTGATTGTCAAAGAAATTGATAATCAGGGAAGGATTAATCTTTCCCATAAGGCAGCAAAGAAGCGTCTGGAACAAGAACAGGCGTAACTCTCTATCGGAGATGGAAATTTTCTTGTATACTAAGGGAGGCATGAGCCTCCCTGGTGTTTTTGTATAAGCTGTATGAATCTTTTTTCGCATTCTTCAGAAAAAGAAACCTCGCGACAGATGGTGTCGCGGAATATTCTTAGTGCCGTGAGCGTGATGAATCAGAAAGGTACGGAGAAGGCGAGTCTTTTTCCTCATGTCCCGAGTAAAAAAAACAGTCCGCCACAAAGAACAAGCCCTTTTCTTAATGGTATGACATCGGAAGAGGGTATCCGGGAGCCAGAGCAGTCTTTTTCGGAAACGGGCATTCCTTCAGGAAAAATAACCCAACCAGAGGCCTCTTCCCCGACATCCACCAAAAAGGCTCTATTGAAAGGTTTTTTTTCATCCTTCACTGGTTCAAAGAAGAAGATCTTGATGGTTTTTATCGGGCTGATCCTTCTTCTGGGTATCGGAGGTTTCGGAACGTGGTATTTGTTGCGATGGAGAGGAGAAAAAGTTGTTTCTTCGGAACCTGTCAGTGAAAGCATATCAGTTCCGGAGCCAGCGATGGAAACTCCTTTGCCTCAGCCACCATTTGTTGCTGACGCTCCAAATTATCTTTCTATCGACACCGAAACGGTCACGGCTCAATCTTTCAGGATTCTTTTGGATCAGACGGGCGCTAAAATAGCGGCTGCTCGCATGGCACAACCGGTTGAATTTTTTCTGACGGATAAAAATAACAACCCGATTGCTTTTAGCCGATTCGCCTTTTTGATGGATCTTGGGCTTTCGGAAGAGGTGGTGGCTGTCCTTGGGGAGCCGTTCTCTCTTTTTTTGTATGATGATGGCGGGAAAGCAAGGTTGGGTCTTAGGCTGACGCTGGTTGATGCTTCGATTGGGGAAAAGTTGTTGATTCAAAAGGAAAAAACCTTCCCTTTGCTTTTCCGCCCGCTCTTATTTCCTGGTAGCACCGTGGCACGTGAAGTGGTCTTTCGTTCCGGAGTCTATAACACCGACACAGTTCGTTTCGTCAATATTGATGAGGCACAGGGTACTTCATTTGACTTCACGCTTCGGGATAATGAATGGTTCATTGGTACGAGCAAGGATACTTTGCGGGCGATTCTTGATAAAAAGCGGAAGTAACGGCTTGGGAAAAGGATTTTTTAATATGAAAAAATAAGTCATCGACTTAATTTTATTCAGCTTCCCGCTGTTTTTCGAGTAAAGATATTTTTTAAGGGGAAAAAAGTTTTATCTAAGGGTTTTTTCATGAGTACCGATTGACCAAGAGCTACTTTTCTGCTATAATTGATTTGTGACATTGAGATTTCTTTGACAACCCGCTTCCTTTATCGTTACCGCCAGTTGGCGGATGGTGAACCGTTATCTGAACGGTGAAAGAGTCTCCTATGGCAATGTTTTTCATTGTAGAGGGGATTCTTTCACTGTTCAAGAGTTGTGGCAATGTACCACAGCCGCCCCATCCTAACATGGGGACTAAAACAAAAACAAAAAGTTCCTCAAGAAATACGCAATAAAAAAAGTATTTCGAGAGAAAAACAAAAAGAAACAGAAAAACAAGTTCTTTATAAATATCGCAAAGGCCAAGTGCCAGAGAACGGTGAAGGGAGAAGTAGTAGAAACGTTAGGACTACTGCGAAAATGCATCTGCACAAAACACAGATTTCAATTGGATTACCGATGCTTTCTCACCCGGAGCTACGTAACCTAGATATCTGTTGGCACATGCAACGTTCGGGCGTACAGCCAAGATTTTATTATTTGGGCGTCGTACGCCCGGACACCAACATTATTTTAATCAGGGTGGTCGGATAAAGCGGATTGGGGCAGGATTTGAATTCCCAGAGATGGGTTTTTTTGTTGTCATTTTATGATTTTTCCGGTAGGTTAGAGCTATGGGAACATTCCATCTCGCTTCCGGTCTCGGGTCTCTCGGTGAGGATCTGGGGTGCCGCTATCTCAAAGATAAAGGTTACAGGATACTGCGGACGAACTATTGTAATGCTCGCGGTCGGCGTCTTGGGGAAATCGATATTGTGGCTGAAAAAGGCCAAGAATTGGTATTTATCGAAGTGAAGAGTCGTCTCGGGTCAGAAGAAAGCGGCATACTTCCTGAAGCCAACATCACTTCAGATAAATTGCGTAAACTGGAACGGATTGCTCAGTGTTATCTGAGGGAGGAGCGGTGTCAGGCGAGACCATATCATTTTGATGCCCTTTCTATTCTGTACGACTCTCATCTCAAAAAGGCCTTTATTCGACATCTTGAGCATATCTTTTTCTAGGGTCAGGAGGAGGGGCGAGAGAGCAAAATTTTTTAAGTCTGGACGGCGAAGCATTTCTTTTGCTATACTCATGGAACAATGAACGATTTAATTTTTTGATACTGATAGGTGTATGTCATTGGATATTCAGACACTCGAAAAACTGAAGGAAAAATTACTGTCAGAAAAGAATCATCTGGAAAGTGAGTTGTCACGTTTTGCTACTCCGACGGGCGCCGTGGGAGGGTATGAGACCCGTATCGAAGATATGGGCACTGATCCGGATGAGAATGCTTCCGAAGTCGAAGAATACGTTGATAATTTGGGTTTGGAACAGAATCTAGAGGCTCAACTCAAGGATGTTAATGATGCTCTGATAAAGATGGAACAGGGAGTCTACGGCATTTGCGAGGAAACCGGCAAGGAGATTGCCCTTGACCGTTTGGAAGCTTATCCTGCTGCCCGGACTGCCCTTTGATTTTTTTCTATGCAGCCAAAAAGAATATTCCAAAACTTTCTTTTTTTGGCCTTTTTTCTTTGTTTGTTCCAAGGAATTGCGTATTGGGCTCGTATTTCTCTGACGGGGAATGTTCTCTGTAATGTTGGCGGGCCACTGGGCATACCAGTGCCCTCGATGATTTTGTCTGTGCTTGTCGTCGGAGTGCTCTTACTTTTTTTTCTTGTTTGGCAGAAAGTGGAAAAAGAACCGTTTTCTCTGCTGTGGCTTTTGATCATAGCGGCTGGCGGAAGCAATCTGATAGAGCGCCTGTGGCATGGGTGTGTTTTCGATTACTTGACGTTGCCGTATTTCCCGCTCTTTAACGCAGCAGATATCGTTCTCTCGGCAAGTGTGGTATTTTTATTGTGGAGAAAAGTATATCGAAAAGAGTAATATCGTCCTCTAAGGAGCGGTTTTATGTCAGCAAAAGTCTATTCTGCGGCAACCCTTGGTTTGGAGAGTGTTCTGGTCGAGGTGGAGGTAGATGTCCTTCCTCAGGGACTGCATAATTTTACTTTGGTCGGTCTGCCTGATACGGCTATCAAGGAATCTCGCGATCGGGTCAGTGCTGCTCTGAAAAATAGCGGCTTCAAGCCGCCCCATCAGAGCGGTCGTATCACGGTTAATTTAGCTCCCGCTGATCTGCCCAAGAATACACCGATCTATGATTTGCCCATGGCGCTCGGATTCCTTTTGGCCACCGAACAGATAACATTCAATCATAATCAGCGGCTCTTCGTCGGAGAACTGGCTCTCGACGGTATGGTGCGGCGAATCCATGGCGTGTTGCCAATCGCTCTTTTTGCCAGAGAAAACGGTTTTGAAGAAGTGTATGTTCCGGAAGAGAATGCCAAGGAGGCATCACTGGTTTCTGGTATCAACGTTATTCCGGTGAAGAATCTTTTCGACCTCATCAAGCATTTGCGGAGGGAGACAATTATTGCGCCCTATATACGACCGGAGGAGGAATTAAGAGAAGAGGATGCTGAATCCGATATGGCGCATGTCCGCGGGCAGGAGCATGCCAAACGGGCACTGGAAATTGCCGCCGCCGGGGGACATAATGTGCTTTTTGTCGGACCACCCGGAAGTGGGAAGACGCTGTTGGCCAAGACGCTCCCAACGATTCTTCCGAGGCTTGATTTTGATGAGAGCCTTGAGGTGACCAAGATTTTTTCAGTCGCGGGGAAACTGGCTCGTGGCGATGCTTTAGTATCGAAGCGCCCTTTTCGGGCTCCACACCATACGGCCAGTTCGGTGTCGCTGGTCGGTGGCGGTACATATCCGAAGCCCGGGGAAATCAGCCTGGCTCATCGGGGAGTGTTGTTTCTTGATGAGTTTGCCGAGTTTTCACGGACGGTACTTGAAAATTTGCGCCAACCGCTCGAGGATGGCGAGGTAACGGTGTCCCGAGCCAAAGGCTCACTTCGTTTTCCGGCCCGCTTTATGCTTGTTGCGGCCATGAATCCGTGTCCCTGTGGGTATGCCGGAGATCCGGAACGGGTATGTGCCTGCGCTCCGGCCCAGGCCAATCGTTACCGGCTGAAAATATCTGGACCGATTATGGATCGTATCGACCTTCATGTCGAGGTGCCGCGATTGAAAATAGAGAAGCTTGATGAGGATGGCCAACATGGCGAGAGGAGCATCGATATTCGTAAGAGAGTCGAACGGGCACGTGAATTTCAGAAGAAACGTTTTTCGGAAAAAATATTTCGAACCAATGCCGAGATGACCAGTCAAACAGTCAAGGAAGTATGTGTTCTTGACGAAGTGTCGCGGAACGTCTTGCGTGATGCGGTGAATCGGCTCAAACTTTCGGCTCGCGGGTACATGCGGGTGCTCAAGGTAGCGCGCACGATTGCTGATCTTGAGGAGTCGGAACAGATAGCTCTGCCGCACATCGCCGAGGCGCTCCAGTATCGTTTTAAGGAATAGCCATCATGCGGAGCAAACGGATAATAAAAATGAAACTGAAGAGGTTCTTTCCTTTTCTTCTTATCCTTTCTCTCGCCTTTGTCGGTGGGAGTGTCTTTTTCTTGTGGCCGAAACCAGATCATTTTACTGGCGTGCCGAAGGAAATTTTCCTTTCCGATAATGGGCTGTGGCTTTCCTTTCGGAATGTTCCGGAAAAAACGGTGGGTGAATTTTTGGAGACGCACGGACTCTCATTGCGTGAGAAAGAATATTCTTTTCCACCGCCGGAAACCACGCTGGTTCCCGGAATGAGCATTTTTGTGGGGAGGACGCACGATATCGTCGTACGGGCGGATGGAGCAGAAAGAACAGTTTCTGTTCTGGCAACATCCGTCGGCGAGGCACTTTCGGAAGCGGGGGTCATTCTCGATCCGGATGATATCGTTGAACCTGGAAAAGAAATATTCGCTTCGCGCAATCTAGTGATTGTCGTTACGCGGGTGGAGATTGAAGAGGAAATGATGGAGAAGTCCATCGCTTTCGAAAAGAAAACCAATGAGGACGACAGTCTGTCATGGCGGAAGACAGTAATAACTCAGAAAGGAGAAAAGGGGCTTGAGCGGTTCGTCTATCGGGTGAGCAAGTATGATGGCAAGGAAGTGAATCGGAAACTCATCCGCACGGAGCGGGTGAAGGATCCTGTGTCGGAGATAGTCACCCAGGGAACCTATGTGAAACTCGGGAAAAGTCATACGGGAGGGGCGTCGTGGTATGCCTGGACCGGAACGATGGCAGCAGCCAATCCCTGGCTTCCTAAGGGAAGTTATGTTAAAGTGACCAATCTGGAAAATGGAAAAAGCGTCATCGTGGTCATCAATGATCGCGGGCCATTCGTGCCAGGACGGATTATTGATCTCGACAAAGTGGCTTTTCAGAAGATCGCCTCGGTCGGCGCTGGGGTGATTAATGTGAAAATGGAAGAAATTATAAATTAGCTCATAGCTTCTATAGCTTCACTAGCTTCGTTAGCAAAAAAAATCTATGAAAAAAGTGGTCGCAAGAAAATCACTGGGGCAGAATTTTCTGAAAGACGAAGCCATCATTGAGGGGATTTTTTCCGTGGCCGAGGTGACACCACATGACTGGGTGTTGGAAGTCGGGCCTGGTACCGGGGCCCTGACCATGAAGTTGGCTTCTCGGGTAGAAAAATTGCTGGCAATTGAACTCGATCACGAGCTCGCGACACGACTGCAGAGTCAGTTCACGGACTCTAAAAAAGTCTCCATCCTCGAGGGGAATATTTTGGACGCCCATCTCGCAGAGCTTTTGCAGGAAGCGGGATTTTTTGATCATCCTTATAAAATTATTGCGAATATTCCATACTATATTACGGCACCCATCATCCGTACGCTTTTGTCGCTAGAAACACAACCTCAATCATTGACACTTATGGTGCAGAAAGAAGTAGCCGAGCGTTTGTCTGCCAGACCAGGGAGTATGAGTCTCCTCTCAGTGATGGCCCAGTACTATGCGACGGTAGAAAAAAAATTGTCCGTTCCGAAGGAAGTTTTTGAACCGGTGCCGAAAGTCGATAGCGCGGTAGTACATATCGTTCCGAAACGCCGCTATGATTCGGAGAATGACCGGAAAGTTTTCCGCTTGGTACGTGCCGGCTTTGCCGCACGGCGCAAGACGCTTGCCAATAATCTTGCGACCAGTTTGGTGCTGCCCCGGGAAACAGTGGAAAAGGCATTGCAAATGTTTGGTCTGCGAACAGATATTCGAGCCCAAGCATTGTCGATCGAAGATTGGGGAAATCTGTCAAAGGTTCTCTAGTAACAGCAGAAAAAGGCCAAAAAAACAACTATCATCTTTGGACGATCGTCCAAAGATGATAGTTTCATTTTGAGAGCAGGAGTGTGTTTTTAGAAGAGAAACAGGGCGATGGTCAGGCCGTAGAAGATGGTGATAGTAAGAATGATGGCGGGCAGCCTGCGAAAAGCGAAAAAGGACATTTCGTCGTCGGTGCCTTTCTGCAGGGCGAAGAAAGCAAGCGCGCCGTAGAAGATAGCCGGCAGGAAGAGTGATCGCATATGCAGGACGAGCGGACTGATGGTAAAGAGGAGAAAGAGGAGACTGCCGATGACCTGTTTCCCCAGAGTTGCTCCCAGAAGTACCGGGATGGTGTAAATGTGATCTTTTTTGTCACCGGCGATATCCTTGAAGTCTTTGATGGGGAGGGCGAGGAGGTAAGCGATAAAGAGGGAGACAAGAATTGGGAGGGGGAGTTTTTCGAGAGTATATTCGGGAGCTACGGCCATGAATCCGGCTACCAGAACGAGGATACCGGCCGCTGCCGCGATGAGAGTCGCTAGAACGGGGTATTTTTTGAGACGGAGCGGTGGAGCGGAATAGAGCCAGGCCAGCGCTTGATAGGATAAGAGAATCAGCAGCGCAGAAAAACTGACGATACCGGCAAACAAAAGCGATGTCAGAAAGAAGAGAATACCCATGGTTCGGTAGGTTTCTGGTGGAATGGTATTTTCAATAAGCGGCCGATGAGGATTGGTGATCGTGTCGATGGCCGTATCGTAGGTATCATTGGCGACCACCGAAGCGAGCCAGGCACATTCGACGGCGATAAGAAGGACGAGGATGCCGAGGAAGTGAAAGAATTCAAATTCGAGATGGCCTTCGGCGAAATAATAAGCCAGGATCATGCCGAGAAATAATAATCCGGCGTGATAGGTGAGCTGCGGAAAACGAGCGTTTTTGGAGAGGGCGAAGAGGTAAGCGGGGTATTTCCGAAACAGGAAGAGAAGGGAAAGAAAGCTTACCAGCAGGGCATAGACGAGACTCATCTTAAAATTGAGGACGCTTCTAAAATCGGTCAGATCGCGTCCGAGGATGTGTTCTGGCGAGAGGAAGAGAGCGGCGGTATCATTACCGTTTATGGCAAGAAGCCCTTTTTGAAAGACAAGAACCGGAAAGGTGACCCAGGAGGGGAAGGTGCCGAGTATGAAGAGCGCGGTATAGGCCAAGAATCCGACGAGAAATACCTTTCGTATATGTTTGGATTTCAAGTAGGCATAGAGACCGAGAGCGAGGGTGGTAAGCACGACCTCGATTCGCACACCATAGGTGATGCCGATATCAGGCGTATCACCAAAGAGAGTGAAGAAACGTTGAAAGAGCCCGATGAGTCCGTCGAATTCGTAGAAACTCCAATAGTTGCCAGCCCCCATAATCCATCGGTCGATGATGGGCGGGGTGAGGATGATGAGAAAGCCAAAAAGGAGGATATTGGCAGCCTTTTTCAAATTACTGGCTCCGGCGAAGCGGACCAGGGGGAGCATGATGAGGAAAGAACAGAGAAAGAAGAGAAAAGTATGAGTGAATTCGAAGAAAAGAAAGAAAAACGACTGTTCGCCGAAATAGGCCAGGGTGTTTTCTACCGTCAAGCGGGCGATAATGAGAGCGAAAAATGCCATTATGAAAGAGCCGAAGGTGAGTGGGGCGTTTTCGATACTCTCGATGAATCTGGTGAAAAAGTTTTTCATATACGGTATTTTAGCACAGATGGCCGAGGATAGAGAGAAGATGGGCTCTGTGTTAGAATAGGAGGGTTCTCGTTATAAAAAATCGATTCACCGTATGAAATTTTGGGAAAAAGGATTGAATCCAGAGCAGTTACGGGCGATACTGACCACTGAGGGGGCGGTGTTGATTTTGGCTGGGGCAGGATCGGGCAAGACCAAGACTCTCACTCATCGGATTGCCTATCTGATTGATGAGAAAAAAGTTCATCCGGAGCGTATTCTGGCGGTGACGTTCACTAACAAGGCTGCTCAGGAAATGCGGGAGCGTATTGAGAAACTCCTCTCTCAGAGTGAGGCAGCGGAGTATGGAGCCGTGGTGTTACCGCCGCATATCGGCACGTTTCACAACATCTGTGCCAAAGTGCTGCGTCGGGAAATCGAGGTTCTGAGTCATTTGGGCTACGGCCGCAATTTCAATATTATCGATGACCAGGACCAGCAATCCATCGTGAGAAAAATCATGAAGGAGCTTGAGATGGATCCGGATCAGGTGCGGCCGCGTTCGCTCCTCGAAGCCATATCGAAGGCTAAGAATGCTCAGATGGATCCGGAAAAATATCTCATGCAGACCGGGAGTTATTATGAGGAACTGGCAGCTAAAGTGTACGAGCGCTATCAGAAGGAGCTGCAAACGACCAATGCCCTTGATTTCGACGACATGATTCGTCTGACGGTGAAATTGTTTCAGGAGTATCCTCAGGTACTTGAAAAATATCAGGAACTCTTTCGCTATGTGATGGTGGACGAATATCAAGATACCAATTCACTGCAGTATACGTTGGTGCACCTCATTTCCCGGAAGCATGGCAATATTTTTGTTATTGGGGACGATTACCAGTCGATTTATGGTTGGCGCCAGGCAGACATTCGCAATATTCTCAATTTTGAAAAAGACTATCCGGAGGCGGCTGTCATCGTACTCGATCAGAATTATCGTTCGACCCAGGTGATTCTCGATGCCGCTGATGGCGTCATCCAAAAGAACGTCAACCAGCGTCATAAGAAACTCTGGACGGAAACACTCGAGGGCGAATTAATCACGCTCTGTCCGGCGGAAGATGAGGAGGCAGAGGCGCGCTTCGTGGCTGAGATGATACAGGAAGAAATGAAGCAGGGCCGTACGGCAAACGAATTCGCGGTGCTCTATCGGACCAATGCCCAGTCGCGCATCGTGGAGGAAATGTTTCTTCGGCACTCGATCAATTATCGGATTGTCGGCGGGCTGAAGTTTTACCAGCGTAAGGAAATTAAGGATGTCATCGCCTATGTGAAACTCCTTCAGAATCCGAAGGATATTTTGGCTTTGGAACGGATCGTCAATGAACCGAGGCGCGGTATCGGCCGAGCGACTCTTGATCGCTGGATTGCCTTTTCTCGGACCCACCGGGTGAGCGTCATGGAAGCTGCTTATATGATGTCTCCAGAAACCAGTGAACTTCGCGATGGGAAATTAAAGGCCATCAAGCTGTTCGCCGATGTGTTTTTGAAAATCCGCTCCATCATAGAAACCAGGGCGAATCTGAAACTTACGGAACTTCTGAACTTGCTTACTCGGGAAAGTGGTTATTTCGACAGTTTGGCTGATGGGACGAGTGAGGGCGAGGTGCGGCAGGAAAATGTGCGGGAATTACTTTCGGTGGCACAGAAATTCAGTGATGTCAGTCTGGATCAGGCATTGGAACGTTTTCTTGAGGAGGTAGCTTTGTCGTCGGATACTGATGAGATTAATCGGGAAAGCGAGGCAGTTCACGTCATGACGGTACACAGTGCCAAGGGATTGGAGTTTCCGGTGGTGTTCATTCTCGGTCTGGAAGAGGGCGTGTTTCCGCATTCACGGAGTGCTTTGTCTCCAACGGAAATGGAGGAAGAGCGCCGGCTCATGTATGTGGGGCTGACGCGAGCCAAAGAACGGGTTTGTCTTCTCTATACCGAACAGCGGACGATTTTCGGTTCGACTCAGGTCAACCCACCCTCACGATTCATAGCAGAGATTCCCAGCCATCTGATTGATGAGAAGGAAATGAAACGTTCCGGTATGATGGGAAAACGCCACTTTAAGAAATCATTTCACTCGTTTCCGGTAGCGTCCAAAAAGGTCGGTTCACTGCGTGAAGCTTTAAAACGACAGGAAGAGGGCAGGGAAACAGGTAAGCCTTTGGCAGCCGGGGAAGTGCGACCAGGAGACATGGTGGAGCACCCGCAGTTTGGAGCAGGACTGATTATTTCTATCGCGGGAACACTGGCCACCATTGCCTTCAAGCGTTCCGGGGTAAAAAAGATGATGCTCGGCGTAGCGCCTTTGACGAAACAGTAGATGGCTCATATAATCGCGACCGCGGAAATAGGAGCCGTTTTTTATTATTTCTTTTTTCGTTTGGCATGAAATTCCTGGTGCACCTCTTTCAGGCGTTCGTTGGTAACATGAGTGTAGATCTGAGTGGTGGTGATAGAGGCATGGCCGAGCATGGCCTGAACCGATCTGATATCGGCGCCATTGATGAGCAAGTCGGTTGCGAACGAATGACGGAGCGTGTGCGGGTGGACGTCTTTGAGGATGCCGGCTTTGGTGGCGTAGTATTTGACGATGCGGGCAACGCTCCTTGTGGTAAGGCGCCGGGTTTCACGCTTACTATTTTTCTGATTGGTGAGGCCTTTCTTGGGGAAGGAAATGAAGAGGGCCGGATCGACGTCGCCACGAACAGCCAGGTAATTCTGGAGAGCTCCTTTCGCCGCGGGAGAAATAAAGACGATGCGAAGCTTGCGCCCCTTGCCTCGGACACTGAATTCTTCTTTTTCCAGATTGACGTGGTTTCGGTCGAGATTGACCAGTTCGGAAACTCGCAGACCCGAAGAAAAGAGGAGTTCGAGCATGGCTTGGTCGCGCAGGCTTTTGGGCGTTTCCCCTCTGGCGGCATCAATGAGACGCATTACTTCATCGTATTCAAGGAAATCAATCTGGCGATCTTCGGTTTTCCCTACCTCGATTTTTTCAGCCGGAAGCGTCTTTATATCCTGTTTGGCTAGGTATTTGAGAAAAGTGCGGAGTACGATAGCGTGGTAGGCTTGGGTGTTTTTTTTGAGACTCTCTCCTTGGCGATTCAGCCGGCGGTTAAGAGAGAGGCGATAGCCATGAACCTTTTCCGCGGTGATATCCGCGGGTTTGGTGATGGCGCCCCATTCAAAAAAGAGTTCGAGAGATCGAGAATAGCTCTCAAGTGTCCGCGGGGAGCGGCTGAGTTCGATTTCCAGGTGCTCGCAGAAGTTCTTAGCTAAGACTTCGATCTGATTTTTCGGTTTTTCGAAGGCGGTCATCATTCTCTGGTTCAAAATATTAGAAGACATTCATATTGTAGCATAGGCAAAAGTTATACAGTAAAATAATGCTTATAATAAGCCAATATATGTGAAAATTAGCCATTTTTACCTTGACGGAAGACCTGCTGCAAGCTATACTAACCTTTGTAAAAATTAGGGTAAAAGTCGCGATGGATGTTTTTGACCGATTGGTTTCGGTTAAGCCGTTCTCAGGACTTTGACCGATTGAAAGGCAGTCGTTTTATTCGTACCAAGCTTTTCCGCGATCTGCATACGCGTATCCACCACCTACAAACCAAGACCCTCCGGTTCATCAAGGAGGTCTCGGGATATCGGGCGGTGCGTCTTTTTCGGAGCTATTCGGCTTTTTCTATTGTGACTTCGAGTGCTCTTTTGGTATCGGCGAGCAACTTCACTGGAGGAAAAGATTCTGAAAGCATGTTATTCGGCTATATTAATGGCCAAAATTCGGTTGAGGAAGCTCTTGCTCCAAAGCACCGTATCGCCGCCCAGGTAAGCAAAAAGGAGAATCTCTCGCTGGTGCCACTTGCTAACGTGACCAGCCCCATCGATCCTGAACAGAAAACCGATACTTCGCTTTTTGAAATAGAGGCGGGGACATTTGATAATCAGGCCATGCTTTCCACGCAGACGGGATCGGCCATTGCGCGTGATCCCGAGGAAGATGGCGGTGTTAAGATCTACACCATCGAGTCGGGGGACACTGTGAGCGGTATCGCGGCCAAGAACGGCATTACGGTCAACACGATTCTGTGGGCCAATGATCTCGACAATGTCGATCAGATCAGGCCGGGGGATAATATATTCATCCTGCCAGTAGCTGGAATTTCTTACGCGGTGCAGTCGGGGGATACGATTGACTCCATCGCCAGTAAGTACAAGGCCGAAAAGGAAAAAATCATCGCTTTCAATGAATTGCCTGCCAATGGGGAAGTAGAAGCGGGAGACCTTATAATCATTCCCGACGGCCGGAAAGAAGAAGTTTCCCGCCCGACCGTTCCCGATACCGGAATTGAACGGCGACAGTACGCCACCTCGACTGGCGGTACGGCGACCGATATTTCCCCCAACTTCCGCAAACTCGAAGGAAAAGCAGGGGCGGGACACCGCTTTCCGTATGGCTACTGCACTTGGTATGTGGCTCAGAAACGCTATGTGCCGTGGAGGGGTAACGCCGGAGCCTGGCTGTATAACGCCAGAGCGATGGGCTACAAGACCGGCCGGACTCCGGCGGTCGGAGCCATGGTGGTGACAACCGAAAACCGTTTCTACGGTCATGTGGCACTGGTAGAAAAGGTGAGCGGCGGCATGATTACCGTGTCCGAAATGAACTACGTTGGCTGGGGCAAGACGAGTCGGCGCACGCTCTCGGCTACGAGCCGGGTGATCAAGGGATTCATCTATTAGAGGGAGTTGACTCCATCAGCTTTTGAATCAGAATTAAAAAGAGAATCTCGAGACGGGGATCCTCTTTTTGTTTTTGACTTGCTTATGTTATAATACTGGGGAAAGTTTTCGAAATAGACACTGCTCTTTTCTGATGAGTTCTCATCATGGAGGAGTCTGATTTTTATGTAAACTATGTTGTCTGAAAAAAACAAAAAGAAATTTCAACTCACCTTTGTTCTATTGCTCTTACTGGTAGCGGGATTTGCTTTCCCTCAGGCGGCCCATGCGGGGATTGGCGCAACTTTTGGATGGGTATTGGATACCGCTGCTGATGGGGCGCTGTACCCTTTCAAAATGATCTTGTATTCGATTTTTGTTCTGCTCGGCTGGATGACTTCTATGGCGGTCACCCTTTTTGAGTGGGCTATCAACCCCGATTATATTTCTGGGCCGAGCGGTATTCTCAACAAGGAAAGCGTTTATACGAGCTGGAAATTTATTCGGGACTTTTTTAACCTGTTCTTCATCCTGACCCTTCTCTATACGGCCTTTACTATTGTCTTTCAAGTGGCCGCCAATTACAAAAAGACCTTGCTCAGCATCGTGCTGGCCGCCCTCTTTATCAATTTCAGTTTTCCCATTACGCGCGTTATCATCGATGTGACCAATGTTCCCATGTACTACTTCGTCAATCAGATGGCAACTGTAGAGGGGGGAGAAACTGTTTTCGGCAATTTTCTTGGAGCCTCACGAATACAAGAAGCTCTTATTCCTGATTCAAAATCACTGTGGAGTACGAGTATGGCACACCTGATTATGGCCATTGTGATGCTCTTTCTTTTCATGATCTCCATGCTGGTGATGGCCGTGCTTATGGTGGTGCGATTGGTCGCTCTAGTCATTCTCCTCATTTTTTCCTCGGTCGGGTTCGCCGCCTCGGTGATCCCGGGGATGCAACAGTTTAGCAGTAAGTGGTGGGACAACCTCGCCAAGTATGCGCTCTTCGGGCCAGCAGCCATGCTTATGCTTCTTATTGCCACTCGTTTTTTTGCAGAAATAGGTAGAGACGACACAAAGAGTCAATTTTTTGAAATAGCCCTGGGTAATTCAATCAAGGACGGGACGAACATCGTCAGTTCCATGGCTATGTTTACGGTTCCGGTCATCATGATGTGGTTTGCTATCGGGATAGGGACCTCTATGTCTATCGCCGGCGCGGGAACAGTCACTGGTTTAGGACAAAAATTCGCCAAATGGGCCGGGAAGAAGACAAGTGGCGGCATAACTTATCCTGCTCGGAAGTTTGCATCAGGTGTCGGTCAGGGAGCGAAGGCTCGATTCTCTGAATCTAGGGTTGGAAGATACTTGGCGCGTCCAAGCGGCATCGAGACTTTTGCTAAGGGAGCGACAAAGGGGGCTGGCTCTGAGAAAGGGTGGCGAGGTGGAGTTGCTACTGAACGAGAAAAAGCACATCAGAAACAAGTTAATGAACAGGTTAAGAAAAATAAAGAAAATCAGGTTAGCGATTCGACTCATGTTAATAATCTCCAATCAAATGATAGAGTTGAAAGGGAGGCAGCTGCTCTGTCTTTGGCTGAAAGCAAGGGTATTCGTAGCGCTGATACTTTGGCCAAGGCTATTTCGGCAGTTGGCGACAATAATGATGCGGTAGCAAAAATCTTGGATAGCGCGCGATCAGAGGCTATTGGTGGTATAAACACAGCGCAGGACGGAAATATCAGGAATGCATTTTATGAAAAGGATGCTACTGGAAAAGTTAAGATAGATAAGGATGGCAACGGAATTATTGATCAAAAGATGAGGGATTCACACGACGCCTATAACAGTAGATTGAAGAGAGAGGGAAATCTTAAGGTGCGAGTTGATTATGAAATTGCGAGAAAG
Source organism: uncultured Bdellovibrionales bacterium (assembly GCA_964488025.1). Lineage (GTDB taxonomy): Bacteria > Patescibacteriota > Minisyncoccia > Moranbacterales > UBA1568 > UBA1568. Next base: position 97,800 of record CAZATJ010000001.1, on the reverse strand, counting down.
ATGAATGAAAAGAGAGCGGCGGGTCCGCTTAATCCTCAAAAAGAAGGTGAGACACGTACTGAAGTGTATGAGGATCTTATTGGGAGATTGGGTGCTGATGATTTGGCGAAACAAGGGAGTATTCATTCGGCTATTGCAACAGATAACGACCTGAAGAATTATTTGAAAGAAAAAGTAGATGATGAGCCGAAGTTTTATCAGGAAGCATTTAAAAAGATGTCAAAAGTTGATAGGGATAAATGGACTGAAAATGGTATTTCTCCAGAAGTTCAGGGGAAACAAACGGATGAAGGCGCAAGACTGAGGGAGAAAATGCAACGAGTGAAAAAGGAACACGGGAGATAGTAAAATTCTATGAGGTATGTTTGGAAAAACAATTACAAATAAGCCTATTTATTATCCTCTGCTTGCATCTGAGGAGATAAATGGCGGGACAATGTCAAAGACTGAAATTCAAAATGTCTGGTCTCGTTTTGATTTGTTACCAGAGGAGAAAAAAGCTATATTAACATCCGAAGAACTCCCTCTTAAATTGACAGAACTTCAGGGAAAACTAGGTTGTGATGATGCTTCTATCGAAGGTGTCAGCGTCCTTATCCGCTGGTTCTTTTTTGGAGAAATTGATGAGGTTGGTCTGCGCTCAGGATTACAAGAAGTGATAGGTGACAAGGCAGAGCAAACCCTTATTTTTATTCAAAAGGAAATTCTAACCATCAAGCCGAGACCGAAAGTGGAGGAGGCATCGGAAAACGTGACACCGAAACGGGTAGTGGTGACGGTAAAACTCCCGCTCCTCCAGGCCCTCTCCAAGTATGAACAACTGGGGAACCAGCTCATTACGCAGGAACGGATTAAGATACGGTCACAGGCGGAACCGGTGCGGCCGTCGCTTCTCTATTGGATCAAGTACTACCGCGATGAACTGGGAGTGGGACATCACGACAGTGTTCTGCGGGGGAATTTCCTCTTTCGTTCGGAAAATGGCAAGCGTTTGTCTCCGGAAGAGCGCGAACGAGTCAACCTGGTACTGAAATCTGTTGAAGAAAATTTTCCGGTTGAGATCGATACGGAGCAAAGTATAATCGTTTTCCCACCCTTTGTTCCTCAACAGTCAGCCGTTTCTGGGCAGGGTCAATTTCAACCGCCCAGAGCGCCGCAAAAAGCTTCTTTTCAGCCGAATACTTTTTCGCCCGAGCAGTCAGGGGCGTTGACTTTTTCTTCTCATCATGTGTTGCCGGCAGAGAAAGCCGAAGCAGAGGCGGTTTCACGCCCTGCCGTATCTCATCCCGCGGCTTCACGGTCAAACCCTTTTCATATCCGTCCGGTCAGTCTGGGAAAAGATGGAGAATGATGAAGTAGATGTGGGGTATAGAGCAAGCAAGGCACCGATGGGTTTTTGGATTTCAAAAACTAAAAACTAATGAAGCTATAAACTAAAAGCTGCCCGTATGATGTCCTCTGTTCCACAATTTATTGATGTCGAAGACAAGATCGCCGGACCGCTCACCTGGAAGCAGTTGGGGTGGCTGATAGCGGCCGGTGCAGTAGTGGCCCTTCTCTTTATGATTTTCGGAGGCGCGCTGGCAATCGTCCTTTCCGTTCCGGTCGTGTTATTTTTTTTGCTTCTGGCGTTTTATAAGCCGAATGGTTTTCCTATGACATCCTATATCGGGTATGCGTTTCTGTTTTTGTTTCGTCCCAAGCTTTCGGTATGGGAACGGCCAGTGCCGAGAATGATTTCCGTGAAGTCGCGTGATGATGAAAGCAAGAATGATGTTTTGGTACCTCAGGCAAGCAAGGAATTAAATCGTGATACACTGAAGGAGTTGGCCCGCATCATAGACAGTAGACAATAAACAAATAACAATCAACAGATAACGGATAGCCAAAAAGCAGTCAACAGAAAACGAGGAGGAGTGAGGGCGAAGAGTTTATTGCTGATTGATAATTGATAGTTGGTTTGTATGGAATTTTTGAAACCAAAAAAGAAAAGCGCCGGCGCTTCCAGCACGCAACAGTATGTCGATGTGGAAGAGTTGCGGGACGGCATTATCGTTCTCAAGACGGGGGCGCTTCGGGCGGTACTTTTAGTTTCTTCGCTCAACTTCGATCTCAAGTCAAGCCAAGAGCAGGAGGCTATCATCGCTCAGTACCAGTCATTTTTGAATTCGCTTGATTTTCCTGTGCAGATTGTCATCCAGTCGCGCCGATTTAATATCACTCCCTATATGGAACAGTTGGATGCGGAGGAGCGGCAGCAGGAAAATGAACTGCTTCGTTTTCAGATTGGCGAGTATAGGGGCTTCATCAAAAATCTGAGCGAAGTTTCCAATATTATGTCCAAGTTTTTCTACATTATTGTTCCTTTTTCTTCGGCCGAAGATAAGGCGGGCGGTCTCTTCACGAAACTGGGGGGTATTTTCAGCCCGAAACAGGCGACTCACTCCAAGGGGGGAATTTTCGAAACCTACAAGAGTCAATTGTTTCAACGCGTAGATCATATCGCACAGGCGCTTTCTGCCACGGGTGTCAAAGTAACACAACTTAAGACCGAGGAGGTTATTGAACTTCTGTATAACAGCTATAATCCTTCGCTCTTTACGACCACCGATCTGAAGAACGTGGGAGATATCGAACTCTCATAATTTCATCTCTCATGGATAAGAGAATCACTCTCAAAAAAAGCGCGAAAGCCGACTTGTGGGACCTGGTGTCACCGTCGTTCGTACCGTCCAAAAAATCGGCGGTATCGCAGTCGCTGCCCGAGGAGGCAGTGGCTATCTCGGAGAAAACTCCCGAACCAATCAATCCGATGCCGTATGTGGCACCGGCATCTATCACCTCGGTGAGTAGTCTTTCTTTATCAGGAAAGAATGTTGAAGCCTCCAAAGAGACAGACGCTCTCTATCACCAGGGCATCGCCACGCTGAAAGACCTGATCGCTCCTCCGGCCGTCAAACTTGGTCCTAATACCATGCAGATCGGCAATGTCCTTTCGCGCACCTATTTTGTTGTCGCTTATCCGCGGTTTCTTTCGACAAACTGGTTTTCGCCGATTATCAATATCGACTTTAGCATGGATGCGGCGCTCTTCATTCATCCGATTGATACCGGAGAGATTATGAAGAATCTTCGCAAATCGGCAACCCAGGTCCAGTCACAGATTCATATCGAGGCAGAGGACGGGAAGATTCGCGATCCAATGCTTGAAACGGCACTTGAAGATATAGAAAATTTACGGAACAGCCTCTTGCAGGGGACGGAAAAATTTTTCCGTTTCGGCATATATATGACCATTTTCGGTAAGGACGAAGGCGACCTGACGGACAAGTGTAGTGCTATTCAATCGATTCTTGAAGCTCAGTTAGTGTATACCAAGGCCGCGGTACTCCGAATGGATCAGGGTTTCGCCGCGACTCGGCCACTCGCGAACGATGTCCTTGATGTGGCTAATAACCTGAATACCGAGCCTCTTTCGACTACCTTTCCCTTTGTCTCTTCCGACCTTTCATCCAATCAAGGGGTGCTTTTCGGAATCAATCGCCATAATAACGGACTGATACTATTCGATCGTTTCAAGATGGAAAATGCCAACATGGTCGTTTTCGCCAAATCCGGTGCCGGAAAAAGTTATACCGTGAAGCTCGAGGTGCTCCGCTCCATGATGTTCGGTGCGAGTGTCATTATTATCGATCCGGAAAATGAATACAAACATCTCTGTGATGCGGTGGGAGGCACTTTTCTCAATATTTCTCTCAATTCCGATGCCCACCTCAACCCATTCGATCTGCCAAGGAGGGTGGATGATGAGGATGTTCAGGGGGTATTTCGGAGCGCGGTTGCCAACCTGATTGGACTTCTCCACCTTATGCTTGGTTCGGTGACTCCGGAAGAGGACTCCATTCTCGACCGGGCCATCCGGGAAACGTATGCTATTCGTGACATTACCCAGGTCAGTGATTATTCCCAGTTGGATGCTTCGTCATTTCCGACCATGTCCGACCTCTACGCGGTGCTTCAGAATATGGATGGAGCCGAATCGCTTTCCATCCGTCTTGAGCGTTATACGGAAGGGATTTTCGGAGGATTTCTCGATAAGCAGACCAACATCGAAATGAATAATCAGCTGGTGGCATTTAATATCCGCGATCTCGAGGAGGAGTTGCGACCGATTGCCATGTATATCATTCTCCAGTTCGTGTGGAATGAGATTCGGACGCACATGAAGAAACGGGTGATTGTGGTGGACGAGGCCTGGGTGATGATGCAGCATGAAGACGCTGCCGGATTCCTCTTCGGTATCGCCAAGCGTTGTCGCAAATACTACACGGGGCTGACGACTATCACGCAGGATATCAGCGACTTCATGTCGTCGCGTTACGGCAAGCCGATTATTACCAACTCGTCACTCCAGCTTCTGTTGCGGCAATCGCCGTCCTCGATTGATCTGATTGCCGAAACCTTTTTCCTGACCGATCACGAGAAGTTTCTCCTTTTGGAGAGCAATGTTGGAGAAGGCATCTTTTTTGCCGGTACCAAACATGCTGCCATCAAAGTAATCGCGTCTTACAGCGAGGATCAGATTATTACTTCCGACCCACGGCAGCTTTTGGAAATCGAGGAAGCCAAACGGGATTTTGACGCGGGGAATTAGCTGGATATTTTTTGAAAAGGGATTCTGTCTATGGGGGCACGATATGATGTCATAAAGGAGGCGGCGCGGATGGCGTTTCAGGCGCGCAAGGCGATTAAGAATGGCGACTTTACCCCATTCATTCCGGCCTTGGCGTTTGCCATTATGAAGGATGGCCTACTTGACTTCATTCCCATTGTCGGCAACCTCCTCGGCCTTTTCATCACGGTCTATCTGTTCGTTTTCTTGTGGGGAAAGGGAAAATGGAAAGTACGGATTGTTATTTTCTTCCTTTCACTGTTCGATGTGATTCCGGCGGTGAATCTGATTCCTTTCTCGACCATCTGCGTGCTCTATGCTTATTATCAGGCCAAGAAACTTGCTGATCAGGCGAGAAAAGAGTTGTCGGAAATAACAGGGATGCAGACCAACGCCCAGATGATCCGCGAGTATCAGAAGACGCGAGCAGCGGAGGCGCAGGAGGCGGCCAATGAGCCTCAATATCAGGGCGTGTCAGTACAAAAAGTAATATAAACGATATGACGAAAGAAATTTTTCTCAATAAGCGTTTCATTGTTACCGGGCTCCTGGTGGTGTTTTCGGTGTTTTTCTTGGGGTTTTTCAGCCAGAGCGAAAAAATCAATCCAATATTTCAGACGCTCTTGGTCAGTATTACCTTTTTCTTGGTGGTTCCGATATTATATAGTAGAATAGTATTGAAAGAGTCCTTGAAAAATTGGGGCTGGCAGGAGGGGAAAATATTTCTTGGCATATTGTCCGGAATGATTTCCGTGGCACTGGCACTGGTAGCGGTTTTTTTCCTCAGTCGGTATACAAACCTGACAGAGGAATACTTCTTCCCGGTGAGCGTGCAGAAAAGTTTTCTCTGGTTTCTCTTGTACGAATTAGTTTTTGCCTCGTTGGCAACGCTCTTGTATGAGGCATTCTTCCGCGGCCTGGTACAATTGCTCTGGCTCCGATCTTTCGGAATTTGGGCAGTGTTTTTTCAAGCAATCTTTTTTGTCGGACTGCTCTTTCTTTCGGGTGACATTTCCTGGCAGAGCGCTCCGCTCATCATTTTTAGTCCTTTTGCCGGTCTTATCGCCTATTTTTCTCAATCGCTCTGGTATTCCTGGGCGGCCAGCTGGCTCTTCTTTTTCTTGACCGATGTATTCCTTCTCGTTATTCGTTGACATCTCTTCGTAAATATATGATTGGATTTTTTCGAAAAAAACAAAAAGTGCTCCTGAATGTCCTTGTCCTTTTGCATTTTTTTGTCATGAGCACCCTTCCGGCCTCTGCCGGACTTTTCAGTGGTCCCAAGATACCTTCTCCTTCTTCGGTGTTTTCCGATATGGAAAAAAGATACCATCTTGATACTGGAAGTATCCAGAGTCAGGGGGAAAGTTTCAACACCGCCGATAATAAAAAACCAGCACCCGAGGTTTCCCTCTTTTTCAATCCAAGCGACCCCAAGCCGGGAGAAAAAATCACTGCCAAAGCTTTTCCAATGTACTTTTCCACCAACGAGACGGATTTGTATTACACCTGGTATCTTAAGCGTGTCGAATGTAATATCGGTGGAGGGAATCTTGCTTTGTGTGATAGTGATGGCGATGGGAGAATCACTGTAAACGATTGGAAGGTAGATGCCGCGAAGATTATCGCTCAGAATGGTTTTGACAAAGCTGAGGCCAGCTATGGATCGGATACTGATAACGATGGCTACAAGGCTCGGTATGGCGGGGATAATCGGGTTGGTACCAATGATCACTGTTACGTTGATGATCCGAAATCTGGAAAAAAATATGAGCTCGGAGAATCAGGCAATGTCAGTTTCGATTGTCCCAGTGGCACTATAGCCGTGTGTTTGCAGGGCGATACCGAGGTGAATCCGATAGATATAGTCATTCCGGGAGATGGCGGTTCAGATCCTACTGTTCCTGTTCCACCGACCCCTGGCACTTCCGGTCCGGCATTTGAGTTTGTCGATGGGACCGTCTGTCATGCGGCTGGGCTGCCTGTATGTAGTAGCGGGGGAGCTGCTTGTGGTGTCGGAGTCCCCTATTGTGTACCATCGAATATAGCAGAGACAGAATCCTTCCTTTGTTCGAGCGGTTCTCCTCTCACATCATGCAGCAGCGGAGGCGGGATCACTCGCGCTTGTCAGCATCTTTTTCCGATAGTACCAGGATTTACCAATGGGGATGGGATATTTGGCGCAAATGAAGAAGAGTTCTGGGGAACGAATCCTGCCGATTCGGATACGGCTGATAACGGAAATAAGGATGAGGCTAATACTGTTGGGTTGAGTCAGAGTAGTATCACTTGGAATTATTCCGCCGGCGATCAGATAGGGGTGGCGATTGAAGGAACATCAATGTTTGCAACGAAATATGACGATTCTTCAGCGATGATTATGTGGGCTTTTTCCAAAAAGGATTGTCCAATAACCCTTGCGACCGGACTCGGGTCATTTGTAGAGTCGATTAAGGGGTATACGGTGACAATGCTCTCGGCCGATTTTGATCTCAACAGATGTCTGGAAAGAAACCTGGTTGATCCGACGCAAGGTGGTCAGGCCACTATCTTGGATATCGGTGTTTCAGCGACTCCTGATACCCCGATTAATGATGAGTCGGTTGATGCGACGACCGGACTGCCGGAGGGTGGCGGCGACTTCGTCGTTGCTCAGGCCAGCGTGGGAAACCCTGGTCGTAGCTTAAGTGAAATACTGTTTGAGTGGGACGTGGAACTGAGTAATAACGCCCAATTCAGAAATAGCGGGTCTCTTATTTCCGCAAATGTGACGAGTGATCTTCAGGCGCTGAAGCTGCTCGGTAATGTTAAGGGCGCGGCGCTTGACTCAGTACGACTCAAGCTCGATATTTTAAACAATGCAACCACGCTTCTGGCTGGGAACACATTAGGGAGCTATCTGATTGGTGGTATCGGGTATCTGCGTTTTACGGTAAAGGCATCGGAGAACTTTTCGAGTGGGGCTGTTCGCAAGGGGAAAAGCGATGTGGTGGTAAAATTCACTTCTACCGGACAGAAAATTTCCGCTTATAAAGTGAATCCTGTTTTGATAGGATCGACGATGCAGGTTGCCCTAAGCCCGGATATTATTTGCAATGATGATCCGCTTGATAGGGTGGCTTGTCGCATTATCAAAAATGAAGTCATCGGACTGAGAGTTGACCCGACTAATTTGACAAATTTTCAGTGGACTATCAATGGAGCGGAACTTCTTTGTAATCGCTTAGTTGTTTCCCAAGATTGTGAAGAAGATGCTTTTGGAAATATCACGATTGGGCAGCAGAATTTCGTCAACTTTTTTCCGGTAACTGGGGAAGCAGGAGAGACGTACACGGTGACTCTGACCGCCAATGATACAGTCACCGGAAAAACAGTGGCACTTGCTCGCACGTTCCATGTTATCGCTCCGGTGCTTTCCATCGAATCCGCCGATTTAGGCACGGCTTGGCCGAAACTCGTCGGGCAGTACAAGGATGTTGATGGAGCGGCTTCTTTGGCATGTAGCGGCGGTTTTTGCAGCGCATACAGCGACTCGGTCTTTGAGGGTTTTTCCGGTGAAGATTTCTCATTTAGGGCGGCTTACCTGCCAAACTTTCTCGCTCTGGGGGCTCCTCCTCGTCAATGGACGGTGGATAATATCCTCATAAATGAGGCTTTTCCTATGGGAATTACCTTTTCTGCGCTCAAATCGCCGCCGGATGTTTATAATATTGCTTTGGCGACCTCAATCACCCAATCACAAGATGTTCGACGGGCATTGCGTGATATTTGGAATATTTCGCCGCTTGAGTCGACGGAAATTCACTTTTCAGCCTCTATTCAGGTGGAGCTCAAGGAGTCCGGTTTCGCCCAGGGGACGCTTCAGGGAACCAAAAAATATCTGGCTGCCATTTCTTCCTATATTCCGACATCACTTATGTTCTCGTTCAGGGTTCTCCTCAGCGCTATTTTGGTTCTTTTCACCGCTCGATTTGTTCTGACACTGCTTCCTGAACAAGCCATTTTTTCTTCTTCTGGTAAGCGAAAATAAATTTTCTTTGCGCCTCAATAAATAACAGCCGCCTTGGAAGGAATAATCGAGGCGGCTTTTATTACGGATATTTTTTCTGTTCGATGGTGCCGAGAGAGAGACTCGAACTCTCATGGGATTGCTCCCGCTAGCTCCTAAGGCTAGTGTGTCTACCGTTCCACCATCTCGGCTGTATTTTTATAGAATACTCGCTTGCTCACCGAAAAGCTTGATGAGCCTTTCTGTTTCCTCTTTGACTGGGCCGTTATCATCATATTCTCCATGATGTCTCGTCGAGCCCGTTCCGTAAGTGTGCTTTTTCTGATCAAGATGCAGATTGATGGTGAGATCGGTTCCGGAAACCTGAGTATAACAATGAAAACGCGGATATCCCGATTGTGAAAAAACGCGCACAAAACTCATCTCCGCATTTTCTTGTCGCTGAAAGACATAGCCTGCTCGACGCATGAGCGAGGCTGGATTTTCCGGGATGCTTTTGATGAGAATTTTCATAGTGCATGTTTTTTCTTCAGCGTGAGCTCAGTCGGGGTACCCGGAATCGAACCGGAACCACACGAACCCGAATCGTGCGTACTACCACTATACTATACCCCGTTTTTGAACTGCCAGCCCGAGGCTGGTCCGCCTTGGGCGGAAACCCGGATTACACGAACCCGAATCGTGCGTAATACCGTTATACCACACCCCGAATTTGATTACTCCACCCAGTGACGTTTTTTAATCTGATCCTCCTCCTCTTTTTTTGTCTCGACGATTTTCTTTTGGGCGAGTTTTCGCAGAGAGAGAAGATCATGGTCTTTGAGTTCCTGTGCTCGTGCCAAAAGAATCTGCCGGGTATTTTTTTCCGGATGCTCGATGACTTCCGCGAGCAGGATATCCAAGAGCATCCCGATTTTTGGCGAGGCCGGAAGGGAGAGCGTTTCCATGAGATCATTTCCTTTGATAGCGAGCATCTTGGCGGAAAGGGGATCTTTTGAGACCTTTTCAATCATGTATTCCAGATGGCGTAATTTGTAGGTTTTTCCCTTAGGAACGCCAGAACCCAGTCTATCACCGATGCGTACCGCCATCAAGTCGCCCATGTTCTGGAGGCCGACCCGTTGGATGAGACGGCGTACGGATGCCTCGGTGACCTCTCCGACATTGTAGTAGAAGAGGTGATTATCGACGAGGAGCGTTGCTTGTTTGACAACCGTTTTTGGAAAACGTAATCGGGTGAGCGCTTTTTCGGTAATGCGGGCACCGACATGATCATGATTGTAAAAGGTGGAATGATAACCGACGCCTCGTTTGGTCTGGGGCTTGCCGACATCGTGGAGGAGGCAGGCTAGCCGCACCGAGAGTTTTTCCGATGGACAGGTGGCTAGGGCGCGGAGATTATGTTCCCAGACAGTATAGATATGGTGCAAATTCTGGGTGACACCGATGCCAAGTTCAAGCTCCGGCAAGATGAAGCGGAGAAGATTTGTTTGATGCAGCATGTCGATACCGAAGGCCGGGTTTTTGGAGAGGAGAATCTTGGTCAGTTCATCACGGAGGCGCTCCTGCGAGACGTGACGGAGATTGTCAGAAAGTGCCACTATCGCTTCCAGTGTTTTTTCTTCGACTTGCCAATTCTGTGTTTCTTTTTTCTCTTCCGGACGACGAAGCTCTGACAAAAATCGGATAGCACGCATGAGACGCAAAGCATCTTCATCAAAGCGATTTTTCGGATCGCCCACAGTGCGGATAATCCGGCGTTTCAGATCCTTCTCTCCGGAAAATGGATCTATCAAAACCCAGTCGCTGGTACTTCCTTTGCCGTAGGCCATGGCATTGATGGTGAAATCCCGTCGAGCCAGATCCTCCGAAAGCGAGGAGGTGAAAATGACGCTGTTCGGACGGCGCTTGTCTTCGTATGCTGATTCGGTCCGGTAGGTGGTCACCTCAATGATATCTTTCCCACTTCCTTCTTTTTCAGTGTTCTGTTCTGGTGGCTCTTCGGAAGAGAGCAGAGGTTTTGTGGTAAAACTTTCGACTTTTACGCCGACGGTGCCGAAATCATTTTCATAGAAGCTGTCAGGGAAGAGCGCGAGAATGTTCTCCGGAAGAGCGGAGGTAGTAATGTCCCAATCCTTTGGCGTGCGATCAAGCAGAAGGTCGCGGACGCATCCTCCGACAATGTACGCTTCAAAACCGGCCTCATTGAGGGCTTTCAGCGTGCTTCGTACTGGAAGGGGAATTTTTTGAAACATAGAAGATAAATTTCAAAATCCCAATATCAATATCAAATCAATGATTAAAACAAAATACTCACGAAGCGAACCTTAGTCATTGAAAATGAGGATTTGATTTGGTATTTGAAATTTGAACTTTTGGCTTTATAATGTCCGTTTCTTCGCTTCTTCTTTGTAGCAAATGAGAGTATCACCAGTCTGAATCTTCACGTTTCCTTCGAAGACGACACCACATTCGTTTCCTTGTCCGACCTCATCCGCGTTCTGTTTGTTTTGCTGAAGGTTTTGCATTTCTCCGTTTCCAATAATTTCGTCATCGCGCTTTATTTCAATGAGTGATCCGCGAACCATCTTTCCTTCGCTGACACGACCACCCACAATCATGTCCCGTTTGCCAGTTTTGAAAATAGCGAGTACCGAAAGGCGTCCAAAATCGGTGCGGACAATTTCCGGCGGCAGGAGCGCGGTCAGCCGTTCTTTTAGGGAGTCAACCAACTTGTAAATAATATTGTAGGTGACAATCTCCACTTTATTTCCTTCCGCGAGACGCTTGGCAACCGACGTTGGTTCACTGTTGAACCCGACCAAGAGAGCCCCGGCATTTGCGGCGGTACGGACATCGGACTCAGTAATGCTCCCGACTCCCGAGTCAATCATTTCCAGCATTACCTCATCGGAGTGGAGGGTGGCAAGAATCTGTTCTATCGCCTCGAGCGAGCCTTGGACATCGGCCTTGAGTACGACAGAGAGTTTTTTTATTTCCTTCTCTTCCTCGCTCTGGATTTTCCCTAGTTTGCTTTTGGTTGCGTCCTTAAGAAGAGCCTCTTTGGAGCGGAGTCTTGCCTGTCCTTTTCCACTGACGACTTGTACGACATCGTTGGTTTGGGGGGTGTTATTAAAGCCATAAATCGTCGCTGGCACCGACGGACCGGCGCTCTGGAGATTCTTTCCGGAGAAATCTTCGATACGGCGAATGCGCCCGAAAGATCCACCGGCGACGATATCTTGTCCGACCTTAAGCGTACCGGTTCGTACCAAGGCAGTAGCCACGGGACCCTTTTGGGGATCAAGGTGTGATTCAAGAATCACGGCCAAGCCATCTCTTTTCTGGTCGGCACGAAAATCCTCAACTTCAGCAACCAAAAGGATGCTGTCGAGGAGCTTGTCGATGTTGATGTTGCTTTTGGCGCTGATTTCGACGCACATGGTATCACCACCCCACTCTTCAAAGAGGACGCCATGTTCGGCTAGTTCCTGTTTCACTCGTTCCGGTTTCGCTTCCGGTTTGTCTATTTTATTGATGGCGACAATGACGGGCAGCTTATGTTCTTTCAGGTATTCGATCACTTCCTTGGTCTGGGGGCGGACGCCGTCATCGGCCGCAACGACCAAGATGGCGATATCGGCGATGGAGAGGCCGCGCTTACGCATGGCGGCAAAAGCTTCGTGTCCCGGAGTGTCGATAAAAGTGATGAGCTCCTTGTGTTTCTTAGCTTGGTAAGCGCTGATATGTTGGGTAATGCCACCCGCTTCACCGAGAGCAACGCTCGCTTTGCGGATAGTATCGAGGAGCGTTGTTTTTCCGTGGTCGACGTGACCAAGAATCGTGACTATCGGCGCCCGGGGAGAAAGGTTTTTTCCAGAATTTTTTTCTTCCGCCAAAAGCTTGTTCAAGCCCTCGAGTGTCAGACTTCCTTCGAGCACCTCTTCAAGTGCTGGCTTGGTTTCGAATCCGAGCTCTGCCGCGATGATACTCCCGGTATCATAATCGATTTCTTCATTGATGGTAGCGAGAATGCCATTTTTCATCAGTTCAGTGATGACGGCCGCTACGGGAAGTTGCAACAATTCCGCCAATTTTTTGACAGTGACAGAAGGGGGTAGACTAATGCTTTGAACGGCTGGCGGAGTTGTCTCTGGGGTCATGTCTTGAGTCATATCGTTTCTAAAAAAAGTGAGAGAAAAAAATAAGAGGGATTATACTTGGGGAACCGATTTACCGCTGATAGCCTGCTCGATAGCGAGTTTCTCCTCATCGGTCAAAGGAAATCCGCTGGCATCCCCTGAAAGAACTGGCTTCGCGTACACTCTTGTTCCTTCGCGAGTGTGGAGCGATGAGAGGACAACGCCGGAATTTTTCCCATCAAGCAGAACGAGGCTGAAGCTTTGGTTGCCACCAACTTCCTTGAAAGGATTGAAACGGACGACATTTGTCTTGTGGAGGCTTTTCAGACACAGTTCGCGAAGCTGGTTGGAGATCTCGAAAAGTTCCTGTATTTCCTGGTCAAGCTCACGGGTTTCTGCTAATTGGTCGAGAAGAACTTTTTCGAGATTCTGAGCCTTTTTTCCGGAAAAGAAAATGTCCATTTTTACTCGTATCCGGTGCACCCGAACCAGAAGAAAAATTACGAGACCCGCTAAAACAAACCAGCCTGCCACGAGGAAAACCATGACGTTCCGTATAAGAGTGGGAGAAAATCCTTCAAAAAAAGCGGACATGGGTGTTTGTACAGGTCTTTGTTCGTCACGATATCACGTTTTTGGCTCATTGTAAAGCCATTGTTCCGGTATAGTTCTGATTACTGAGGTGTTCTTTTTCGAACCGTGGTACTGCTGACGGGCTTCGAAAGAGCATCAAAAAGTGGTATGATTGGAGGGAAAAGAGTTATTTTTTAAGACACAATCCTATGAAAGGGATATTGGGAGCGGTTATTCTGGTGCTGGTTCTTGGTGGAGGGGGATGGTTTTTTCTGTCTCAGAAAACTGATGTTTCACGGTCTGAAAATGCCGGACAGGGAGTGAAAACGGCAGAAGAACAGTCACCCTCGGTCATTGGGTCTATCAAAGATGCCATGGGTCTCGGACAAGCAATGCGTTGCACCTATGTAGCTGGTGAGGCCGGAGAGAGCGTCACCTCTTCTGTTTTTGTGAGTGGTCAGAAATTTAAGTCGGAATCGGAAGTAAATGGTACGAAAGTGCATGCGCTCTTCGATGGCGATATGCAGTACACCTGGATGGGTGACACCAAGCAGGGAACCAAAATGAGTAAGGTTTGCCTGGATGAATTGAAAGGATCCTTGCCTGATGTGCAGGGAGGGACAGGTGGAACACCGAAAATTGAAGATTATTCTCAGACCTTCGATGCTGCCAATAATGTGAGCTGTGTCGCGGCTGCAGGAGCAGATTTTTCCGTGCCGACAGACGTCGTCTTTATTGATCAATGCGCCATGATGAAAGAAAGCCTGAAGATGATGGAACAGTATAAAGACAAATTGCCCGCAGGCATGCCAAGCGGCATACCGACCCAATATTAGGATTAGAAATCCTTCGTCGAAAAACCACCTATTAAGAATAGGTGGTTTTTACTTTGTTCACTGCGGAAGCGGGAGGATTCGAACCTCCGATACGGTTACCCGTATGCCGCATTTCGAGTGCGGTCCATTCAACCTCTCTGGCACGCTTCCATTGTTCTGTTGTACAGGAAAATGGTTTTCAAATCAAGGGTTTTTGTTGTATAATGGGAATATTCGAAAAAATAATAAGTATTCACTTGATTTTACTCGCATTCTCCGCCAGCTGGCAGATAGAAACAAAAGTTTGCTTTCGTTTCGCTCACTTCGTTTAGTAATAAAGACCGTCACAATCTATGACTGCTTCCCAAAATCTCAGTTTTGTTGATCCGAAATCGGTTGTGAGTCAGCTGGCTATCGAATCCGGAAGCCAGGTTGCTGATTTTGGATGCGGTTCCGGATATTTTTCTTTTGAATTTTCCAAGCGAGTCGGAACCGAAGGGGGGATGGTGTATGCACTTGATGTCTTGCCTTCAGCGTTAGAAGCGGTCGCCAGTCGCGCCAAGATGCTTGGTTTAGGTAATATTTCTACCAAGCGAGTCAATCTTGAGAATGAACAGGGATCAGGACTGGCACCTGAAAGTATGGATTGGGTGGTACTTAAGGATGTTTTACTTCAGAATCAGAAAAAAGATATCATGTTACGTGAGGTGGTGCGGGTGCTCAAGCCTGGCGGGCGGGTGCTCATTATGGAATGGAACCCGGATGAGTCATTGGTCGGTCCGGAGAAACGGCTGCGGATACAGCCTGAAGAATTGAAGAAACTTATCGCGGCAGTCAACTTGTCCGTTGAAACGGAACTCAGTGTCGGGGGTTTTCACTACGCCTTTGTCGTTAAAAAATAGCTTTATGAGAGATTCTTTGGTAAAAAAAATGCTGCTTTCCTGTTTTCTTCTTGCTGGGACATTTTCTTTGTCCGGTTGCGGTTTAAAGGACGCTAAGCCTCAGCCCTACAGTATCTCTCTTGAAATTTGGGGGGTTTTTGATGATACTGATGCCTACAGCAAAGCCATTCTCGCCTATAAGAAGATAAATCCGAACGTGAAAAATATCACCTATCGGAAATTGCCCGTTGAGACATACAAGGAAGACCTTATCAATGCTCTGGCAGCGGGAAAGGGTCCGGATATTTTCATGATTCGAAATTCTTGGCGGGGAGTATTTGAGGACAAGACGGCCCCGGCCCCAGATATCCTCATCAATGAACGGGAATACCGTAACAGACTGGTTGATGTAGCGGCGACTGATTTTATCGGAACCGGAAATGAAATCTATGGCGTTCCGCTTTCGGTTGACTCGCTTGCTCTGTATTACAACAAGGATCTTTTTAACGCGGCCGGGATTACCAAGCCTCCGGAGACGTGGGATGAAGTGGCGATGGCAGCGCGTACGCTCAACAGTATTGATCAATTCGGTACCATCACGCGTTCCGGTATTGCCCTCGGCACTGGTGCTAATATCAATCGTTCTTCTGATATCCTGATTACGCTTATGCTGCAACTCGGAGCTTCCATTGGTGGACAGGGAGCGAAAGACCCGGTAAGTTTTTTTGATGAGAAGAGTGAAAAGGCTTTTGATTTTTACACGAAGTTTTCACGGGTCGGCTCAGACGTGTACTCTTGGAATGCCCGTCAAGACTATTCCATTGATGCTTTTTACAAGGGGAATCTTGCTATGATGGTCAATTATTCCTGGCAGTATGATGCCATCAAGCAAAAGAATGCCAAGCTGAATATCGGCGTGGCGCCTTTGCCGCAATTTGATGCGGCGGCACCGGTGAACCTTGCCAATTATTGGGGCTATGTAGTGGCAAAAAATAAACCATCTCTTCCGGATTCTTCCCCCCCCGCTAAGAACGCGGTGGTGTTGAGCCCTGAAAAGCAGAATGAACTCCGTGCTTTCGAGGCTTGGCAGTTTCTGAAATTCCTCGCATTTGTCGGGAAGGATAAGAAGATGAGTCTGGTGAATGGTATTTCCAAAATGAGTCAGGAATTTCCTCTTAATATCGATCCGACCAAAGAATATTTGGAAGCAACTCATAAGCCAGCTGCCCGCCGAGACTTGGTGGCGGAACAGCAAGATGACTTAATTTTTTCGGCTTTTGCCAACGGAAACCTGATTGCCAAGAACTGGTACCAGGGTGACTCGGATGCTATGGATGGTATTCTCATCGATACTATTGACAGTATCGTGCGGGGAGAAAAATCTTGGCGGAGCGGCTTTGATACGGCTGCCAGTCGGATCAATGCCCTGGCTCGTTAGCAGTCTCGGTTCGGGGAATAACTTGTTCTACGGCACATCTTGCCAGAAGGGAGTTTTTCTGGTATGATGAGCTGGCTCAGTTTTCCAGTCTTTGAAAAGGCGCTCCAACGCCTTTTTTCGATTATTACCAAACGAAGCGAGTGAAACGAAAACTTGTTTTCGTTTTTGGGCGGAGGGCTTGCCCTGGGGTGAATACCTGTTATTGTTTCAAGGTGGACACCACTTATATTTTCAACGTAACAGATAAGAGAACGGATATGGAAATTAGAAATATCGCCATCATCGCTCATGTGGATCATGGAAAGACAACCCTGACGGATGCTTTGATGCGTCAGACTGGGATGATAACGTCTGACAGCGTTTCTATGGATTCTAATGCCTTGGAGCAGGAGCGGGGGATTACTATTTATGCTAAAAACGCCGCTCTTTTCTATAAGGATACGAAAATTAATATTGTCGATACCCCTGGGCATGCGGATTTCGGTTCCGAGGTGGAGCGGGTGTTGCGCTCTATCGACAGTGTTGTGTTGGTCGTGGATGCCCAGGAGGGGCCGATGCCGCAGACGCGCTTTGTTTTGAAGAAGTCTCTTGAGCTGGGCCTTCGCCCAATCGTGGTGTTAAACAAGATTGATAAACCGGCGGCCCGTCCGGAAATTGTTGAGGAGATGGTGTATGAGCTATTTCTCGATCTAGGAGCTGATGATGATCAGCTTGATTTCAAGGTGGTCTATGCCATCGCTCGTGAGGGTATCGCCAAGCTTTCACTCGCAGACCAAGGCAAGGATCTTTCGCCACTTTTGGACACTATTCTTGCCAAGGTATTGCCAGCGGCACATGAAACCGAGAAACCGCTTCGTGCCCAACCATTCAATCTTGGATACGATAATTTCGTCGGCCGTTTGGCGGTGGCTCGGGTATATGAGGGAACGCTTCGGGTGAATGACCAGGTACTGGTGCGGAGCATCTCTGGAAAGAGCGAGACGGGACGAATCGTGAAACTCTTCACTTTTCGCGGCCTGGAGCGAGTCGAATCCTCTATCGCCGAAGCGGGAGATATCGTTATGATTGCCGGACTTCCAGGCATTGATATTGGTGATACGATTTGTGCGACGCATTTCCAGGAACTCCTTCCGATTATCGCTATCGATGAGCCGACTATTTCGCTTAATTTTCTCGTCAATGATTCTCCGTTTGCCGGACGTGAGGGAAAATACGTGACCAACAAGCAGCTTCGTGAACGTCTAGAAAAAGAACTGGAAATAAATGTGGGGCTGAAGATCGATTTTGCTGATGATCACTACAAGGTTTATGGGCGCGGAGAATTGCATGTTGCCATTTTGCTTGAGAATATGCGGCGCGAAGGGTATGAGGTCCAGGTGTCTCAACCGCAGGTCATCATCAAGGATGTCGATGGCGTGAAATCGGAACCGTTTGAGGAAGTGACTGTCGAGTGCCCGCTTGAAGTTTCCGGCACGGTTATCGAGAAAATGGGGAAACGCAAAGGTATCATGATGGAAATGAAGGAGGGATCGGGTGGCTATACTCGGCTCATTTTTGAAGTGCCAACGCGGGGGCTGCTCGGCTATCGTGGTGAATTTATGGTGGATACCCGTGGCGAAGGAACGCTGTATTCGCGTGTCTTGGGATTTCGCCCTTTCGCTGGAGAGATAAAGTCACGTGAAGTGGGATCGATGGTTTCGATGGCGACCGGGAAAGCCCTCGCTTTTTCATTGAATAATCTTCAGGAACGGGGAGTGCTCTATATTGCTCCTTCGGCGGAAGTGTACGAGGGTATGGTGGTGGGGAATGTCACGAAGGGAACCGACATGGCAGTCAATCCGATTAAGGGGAAAGCGATGAGCAACATGCGTTCTTCCGGAACCGATGAGGCTATCAAACTTACGCCACCGCTCGAAATAACCATCGAACGAGGATTGGAAATTATTCTTGCCGATGAGTATCTTGAGGTGACCCCACGCAGCACCCGTCTGCGTAAGCAGCTTCTTACCGAAACGGATCGTACCAAAGCAGGGAGAAAAAAATAGGAAAGGAGAGATATTCAGCAAAAGAACATCTTGTACAAGGTGTTCTTTTCTTTCTTTCCGTGGTAAAATGCAAATAAGTGAAACACTAAGCATGCAAAAGTCATGAAGCGTTTTCTGATAATTCTCCTTTTCTTTTTTTCGGTGTCTTTAATCGTAGTACCTGACCGGACAGAAGCCGCTGGTCTCGTTCCCTGCGGCAAGAGTTCCGGCACCTCGGCGGAAACGGCTCCTTGCACGGTGTGTCACATCATCGTCGGGGGAAATAGTTTCATTACCTGGGGATTGGGTATCATGACGGTTATCGCCATCACCGTGCTGTTCGCTATGGCAGTACTCTACGTGACGTCCGCGGGGAATCCTGGGATGATGCAGACGGCCAAGGGGGGGATTATGGCCGCTCTTATCGGATTTGGAGTAATGCTCTCAGCCTGGCTCATCGTTAATGTTATCCTGACCATTCTGGTGGATACGAGCGATATGAGCAAACCACTCGGCGGACTGATTAAGGGCGGGACTTTTGAGTTTTCCTGCGATGTCAGTTCTAATGCCAACCGTTGATTGTTTTCTCTCAAGCATATGGAATACCTCTCCTTCATTTGGAAGGCTCGGGCGGCCGGATCAATTACCGACGCCACGCCTTTGTCGGAAGCGCTCGTTAATATACTTAATTTTTTATTGTCAATTGCGGGAGTTGTTGGTATAATTGGGGTAGTTATAGCGGGCACCTGGTATCTGACGGCCGAAGGTGATGAGAGGCGTATCAGGTTGGCTAAGCAGGCGGCACTCGCCTGTGTTATCGGTACGGTGATCGCGTTCTCGGCATTGATATTTTTATCGCAGATAGGAAGTTGGTTCGCCTAAACAAAAAGCAAAAAGAAAACTTTTATCCGAATGATTCGGATAAAGACACTGAAAGGAGGTGAGAATTTATGAATAAAATTAAAAACGCTTTGTACGGAGCGGTCTCGGCAGCGGTTGCCTTGGCTCCGGCAGTCGCAGGCGCTCAGGTAAGCGTAGGGCAGGCTAACGCTGCAAAATCCGGACTGACGGGTACCAGCATCACCCTTCTCGTTCAGCAGCTGATGTATTGGTTGTTCGGCATCATCGGTTTCTTGGCGATCATCGGTTTCGTTATCTCCGGGATCCTCTATCTCACCGCAGCTGGTGATGAGGATCAGATCAGCAAGGCCAAGAATGCCATGGTCTATTCGATCGTCGGCGTTATTGTCGCTATGCTCGGTCTCGTGATTTTCAGTGCTGCCCAGGCATTTTTTACTGGCGGAAGCACAACGTTCTAGTGGCACATTACCAAAAGGCAATCCTGTTTGGAGTCGTCCGAACGGGATTGTTTTTTTTGGTCAAAACGAGTACCATAAAGGTAGGTCTTTCTTTTTAAAGTTCAAACAAAATAAAAAATACTATGTTTCGAACACTGGTTTTCATTTTTTTCTTTGCGTTCGGAGGGCTGATGCTTGTTTCCTCGCCAGCGCAGGCGGTGGTCTGCCCGACAGATTATTTCGATACGACTGGAAGCGGCGTCTGTCTTCCGACGACGAGTGGTCTTTCAGCTTCATCGGTCTCCTACGTTCTTGGGGTGGTGATGAACTGGCTTTTTGGCATTCTTGGCTTTTTGGCAGTTATTGCTTTTGTTATTTCCGGCATCCAGTATCTGACGTCGGCCGGTGACGACGATCAGATTTCGACCGCCAAGCGCAACATGAAATATTCGATTATCGGGGTGATTGTAGCCCTTTCCGGTTTGGTCATTCTGACGGCTGTTATCGCGGCCTTTGGTGGTTCATCGACATTTTAATTCCAAGAAACTTCTTATGCTTTACGATAGGTTTCGGATTTGGTTCAGTGGTGTCGTAACATCGGTAGTCTTTTTTTCTCTCGTCGGGAGCGTTTCCGCAGCGAGCTATGCCAACCCTCTCAAGTTCAACACTTTAGAGGGAGTGCTCAGTTCGGCACTCAGTGCCATGCAGGGGATTATCGTGGTTTTGGCAATCATATTTATTATTATCGGGGCGGTGCTGTATATCACCTCGGCTGGGAATGAGTCGCGCATGACACTGGCTAAGAGCGCCATCTCGGCAGCTTTGATCGGTCTGGCGCTTGGTATTGCCGCCCCATCATTCTTGAAAGAAATTGCCGGTGTACTTGGTTGGGGTGCGGTGGACGCGGCTTTGGTGGCTGCTCCGACACTCAGTTCGGTAGCGCTCAAGGTGCTCAACTTCCTTCTTTCCATCGTTGGAGTCATCGCGGTCATTATGCTCGTAGTGGGCGGCATGACGTATTTGACGGCGGCCGGTGATGAAAGCAAAGCCGAAGCGGGCAAAAAAATCGTCACCTATTCCATCATCGGTATCATAGTAGCGCTGTCCGCCTTAGTGATTGTCACCCAGATTGCTAATTTCTTCGCTTAATTTTTTAGAGGAATTGTGAAAAACTATGTCGTACCGATATCTAATGACCCTGTTCTTCTTTTTGAGCATTTTTTCGTTTTCATCCATTGCTTTTTTTTCGGCACCGCCAGCCCTGGCGGTTGCTTGTATTGGTGCCGGTGAGACCTGTCGTCCGTCAGCGACGTGTTCTGGGTTTCCAGATGAAACACCAATCGGCCTCTGTAATGACAGTCTTACCACTTGTTGTAGACAGACGGCACCAACGGCACCGCAGATAGTTGCCGTGCAAGTCAATAATCCTGTCGCATTCACCACGGTCGAAGGAGTGCTTGATTCGCTGCTCGGATCGCTTCAGGCTATCATCGCCATTCTTTCTCTCATTTTCATCGTCATCGGTGGGATTCTCTATATGACCGCGGCCGGAGATGAAGGTCGACTCACAACGGCCAAGAGCGTCATTACGGCAGCTTTGATTGGTCTGGCGCTTGGTATTGCCGCTCCTTCTTTCTTGAAGCAGATTGGGGAGGTTCTTGGTTGGGGACCGATTGCCGCTGGAGCGGTTGCTACCTCGAAGACACTGGCCGAAATCGCGACCAGTGTGCTCAATTTCCTTCTTTCTGTGGTCGGGGTGGTCGGCATTATCATGCTGGTTGTCGGCGGACTTATGTATCTCACTTCGGCCGGGGACGAGGAACGCATCAATACTGGTAAGAAAATCGTGCAATATTCCATCATCGGTGTCATGGTAGCGCTGGCCGCTTTGGTTATCGTGACCCAGCTGGCCGGATTCTTTTCTTAGGAGGGAGGGGACGTGTTATAATGGAGTCAAAAGAAAAACGGACATGAAAAGATTTTCCGGAGATGTTTCAATCGTTTTGGGTGGGGCGGCCGGACAGGGGGTGCAGACCGTTGAGGCACTTCTTGTCTCGGTACTCAAGCGCGAAGGCTACCACGTCTTCGCTATCAAGGAGTACATGTCGCGCATCCGTGGTGGCAGCAACTCGACCGAAATCCGCGTGACCAACACGCCACGGAGGGCTTTTGTGGAGCGTATTGATCTCTTATTTGCCATGGATAAGGATGTTCTGCCGCATCTAGAACACCGTATCAGCAAGGATACTATCATACTTGGCGAGCGGGAAAAAGTGTGTACCATGACGACGTGTCCGGTCATCAATATCCCATTCACGCAGTTTGCCAATGAATTGGGCAATCCTCTCTATACCAGCACGGTGGCGGTCGGGGTAGCACTGGGCATTCTCAACGCCGATAAGAAAATTTTCGAAGACTATTTACGGGAGCATTTTTCCCGCAAGGGGGAGGAAGTGGTAGCCAAAAATATCGAGGCGGCCGAAAAGGGATATGGTTTCGGAAGACACGTAGCGTATGATGCCGGTATCGAGGTGGAATTGAAGCGTGAGGAAAAAGTGAAACAGGAGCTACTTATGGATGGTGTTACGGCGCTTGGACTTGGAACGCTCTCTGCCGGTTGTAACTATGTTTCTTCCTACCCGATGTCGCCCGGAACCGGATTGTTGACTTTTTTGGCGGAACAGGGCGAACGGTTTGGGATAGCGGTGGATCAGGCGGAAGATGAGATTGCTGCCATCAATCAGGGGCTGGGGGCCTGGTACGCTGGGGCGCGGGCAATCGTGACTACTTCGGGTGGAGGGTTTGACCTTATGACCGAAGGGGTGAGTCTCTCCGGTATGATTGAGACGCCGATTGTGGTACACATCGGACAGCGTCCGGGACCGGCTACCGGACTGCCGACCCGCACTGAACAGGCTGATCTTAACCTGGTGTTGTACGCTGGCCACGGCGAGTTTCCGCGCGCTATTTTCGCTCCGGGGACTCCGGAAGAATGTTTTTTGGTAGCACAGCAGGCCTTTCATATCGCCGACACCTATCAGATACCGGTGTTTATTCTGACAGATCAGTATCTTTTGGATTCCCTCTCTAGTTTTCCGGAGGAGAATCTGCAACGTGTTAAAATGAAGAATCATATCGTGATTACCAAGCCTGAATATCAGCGCTATGCTTTGATGAAAAATGGCATATCGCCTCGCGGAGTACCGGGCTATGGCGAGGGTTTGGTCGGCGTCGATAGCGATGAGCATGATGAGGCGGCCCATATTACTGAAAGTGCGACGGTGCGTTTGGCTATGCACGAGAAGCGCCTGTCCAAGTTCTCGGGTATCCGCCAGGAGGCGCTCATGCCGACCGAGATCGGTGATGTCGCCGGAGCCGATGTGCTCGTGGTGATTTGGGGGTCAAATCGCGGCGTAATTGAGGAAGCGCTGCCACTTACCAAGCGAGAAAATATAGCGGCGCTCCATTTCCATCAGGTGTATCCGCTTCCAGTCAAGGCCAAGAAATTTTTTGCGAAGAAAAAGATTATTGTGATGGAAAATAACGCTACCGGACAGTTTGCTAATCTTCTCAAGTTGGAATATGATGTGGAAATTTCGGAAAATATTTTGAAGTATGATGGTGACCCGTTCTCTGTCGAGGAAGTTGTTCGGAAACTTACCGCTATCAGTTGATGGCTAAAAGCTATTTCTATGATTGACAAGAAATTGTACGACATGCCGAAAGAGACTGACATGGCCTGGTGTCCGGGCTGTGGTAATTTTCCTATCATCAATATCGTGAAGATGGCACTCTCGGAACTCGACATCCTCCCTCAGGATGTGGTGATGTGTTCCGGTATCGGGCAGGCGGCTAAGACACCGCATTACTTGCGTGTCCATTACTTCAATGGCCTTCATGGTCGGGCGCTTCCACCAGCAACCGCTATCAAAATCGCCAATCCGAAACTCACGGTCATTGCCGAGAGCGGTGATGGTGATACCTATGGTGAGGGAGGAAATCACTTTCTCCATGCCATCAGGCGCAATCCCGATATTACTAACATCGTCCATAACAATATGGTGTATGGACTGACTAAGGGTCAGGCGTCACCGACATCTGAAAAAGGAATGA
This sequence comes from uncultured Bdellovibrionales bacterium, assembly GCA_964488025.1. Taxonomy (GTDB): domain Bacteria; phylum Patescibacteriota; class Minisyncoccia; order Moranbacterales; family UBA1568; genus UBA1568. Next base: position 73,835 of record CAZATJ010000001.1, on the reverse strand, counting down.
AGACGCCGGTGCAGGTGGGAGGCGTCGTGATGGAGCCGTTCAATCCGCTTGCGACCGCGATTACGCTTGGTGCGACCTTCGTGGCGCGTGTCTTTGCCGGGGATATCATGCAATCAAAGGAAATTATCAAGGCAGCGATACAACACCAGGGGTATGCTTTGGTGGATGTCTTTCAGCCGTGTGTTGTCTTTAATAAACAGAATACCTACCAGTGGTTCAAGCAGAACACTTTTTATCTTGATGAGGCACATGACAAAGAAGACAAGATGAAGGCACTCGCTTTGGCATTTGATATGGAGCGGATGGCGCTGGGCATTCTCTATCAGAAGACAGGACGACCGACCTATGAAACGGTAGTACGAGGAGGCACGGAGCCGCTCTATGAGCGAGGAAGAGACGAACAGGTACTTGCCGATCTTCTGCAAACTTATCGCTAGACAGAACCGCCCCGGAGCGTATCGAGGGGCGGTTTTTTTAATCGAGTCCGAGCTGAATTTTTGCTTCCTCGGTCATTTTGTCGGCTGACCAAGGGGGGTCGAAAGTGAGATCCACAATAACTTCTTCTATCACTTCGAGTTCCATGACGCGATCCTCAATTTCCTTCTGGATTTGGCCGAAAAGCGGGCAGCCGATAGTGGTCAAGGTCATGGTGATAGTGCAGACGCCCTCTTTGGAAACGACAATACCATAGATGAGCCCCAGGTCGACAATCGACACCCCAAGTTCGGGATC
>CAZATJ010000001.1:30729-73003 GCA_964488025.1 uncultured Bdellovibrionales bacterium | reverse complement strand
CAAGCTCGAGCGGCATTCAGGATGGTTTCCTGGTCGTCCTGGTCGACGGTAGCCAGGATACCGGCTTTGCCGGATTCGTTCAAAGCAAAGGTGTTGGCGGCCATGGCAGTGCAGGGGGCGGCGCCGATACAGACATTATGATCGACTTCCACGGTCCAGCCATTATTCAGTTTGATTGGCCCGGCCACTTTCGTTTCATCTTTCCACTGTGACATACACTTTAGTGCTAGTTGATTATTTTTTGATTCCTTTTCCCTCCAAGAATTCTCTTGGGCGACTTTGTAGCCGAAAGCATGGTCTTTCTGCTCTGACGGAAAGTTTCGGCGTACAACGTCAGTCAAAATCACGCGGGGATTTTGACGGCACAAGAGAGTTACTTGGAGGAGAAAAGAGCAAAGAACTTTTAGAAAAGAAGCCTACTTGATTGTTGGTGAACTGATGGTTTTCTGTAACGTTTCGAGCGAGAGGAGTCCACACTTGATACGACTGGGAGAAAGAGGCACTCCGAGGAGATTGAGGACATCCTTCGGTTGAAGGGCGAGTGCGTTCGCTAGGGGTTTTTTCAACACCGCTTCGGTGAGGAGTGAGGCTGATGCCTGAGAAATAGCACAGCCAACACCGGAAAATCGTACCTCCTCAATGATATCATTTTTCACCAAGATGTCCATTTGGAGTTTGTCTCCGCAACTTACGTTGATTCCTTTGGCCCGATGGGTGGGATGCTCGAGGGCGCCGTGGTTGCGGGGATTGCGATAATGATCGAGGATGACCTCCTGATAGATGCTATTCATAGGATATTGCGTATTTCCTTCAGTTCCATGATGAGTTTTTCGATATCCTCCTCGGTGTTGTAAACCGAAAAACTGACACGAGTGGAAGCGGAGAGGTTGAGGTTTTCGTGAAGAGGCGCCGCGCATTGCAGCCCGGCCCGGACACAGATGTCTTTTTCACCAAGCAATTGGGCAACATCATGAGGGTGAACTCCTTCAAGAACGAAGGAAACAATGCCGCTTCTTCCTTCCGGGTTGGGACTCCCGAGGATTTGAAGCTTGTTACCGAATTCTTCTTGCAGTCTGCGACCAGCAAAGAGGGCGAGAGTGTTTTCGTGTTCGTGAATGGTTCCGATGCCGATATCTCGGATGAAATCTATGGCTGCCCCCAGTCCGATCACGCCAGCAATATTGGGGGTGCCTGATTCGAAACGGGCAGGGACATCCTTATAGAGAGTTTCTGTGACACAAGCATCGAGTACCATGCCGCCCCCGAAAGAGACAGGGGAGAATGTTTTGAGGAGTCCGTATTTGCCGAAGAGTACTCCCGTACCGGTTGGGCCGAAGATTTTGTGTCCGGAAAAGGCGATGAAATCAGCGTCCCAATCTGTGACATCAACCGGAATATGGCCGACGGCCTGGGCGGCATCGACAACGATGATTGCGCCGGGATTGATTTTTCTGATAATCCTCACGATATCCTGTACGGGATTGATAATTCCCAAGACATTTGAAACAGCTGCGAATGCTACGATTTTCGTCTGACCGTCTACGAGTTTTCCGAGTGATTGGAGGTCCAGCGCGCCATTTTTCGTAACGGGAACGATTCGGAGGCTAGCGGATTTTTTTTTGGCAAGTTCTTTCCAAGGGAGAAAATTCGAATGGTGTTCGAGGGCAGTAATGATGATATTATCTCCCGGCGTAATCCGTGAGACGAGGAGATCAGCGGCCAGATTGAGTGAAGCGGTCGTGCCGGAAGTAAAAATAATCTCTTCGGGGTTCTTGGCACCGATAAGAGACGCCACGGTGGAGCGGGTTTTTTCAAAAGCCTCCGTAGCCTGTTCTGCCATGGGGTAGATACCTCTGGCAATATTGGAAGAAAAGTGTTCGTAATACTTGGTAACGGCCGCGATAACAGTGGCCGGCTTGAGGGCAGTCGCCGCCGAATCCAGGTAGACAAGGTCGGGGTGATTCGTGAATATGGGGAAAGATTGTCTGATAAGTTTGGTATCCATAAACTTCTGTTAACGAGAGATGTTTCCCATCAAGGATAACACCGTTTCCTTTTCCTCTAAAGTGATGAACTCGCTCATGGTATCGATTGATGAGCGGAGAAATCCGTCCGTGAGCAGTTGTTCTGCTTGCTTGGAAGAAAGGCCGCGCGCCTGAGCGAAAAGAAGAGCTTCCTGGTTGAGCGGGCTGGTCGTGGCGGCGTGGTGGCAGCGAACGTCACTGGTGAGGATTTCTAAGGCGGGCTCGGAAAAGGCCTGAGCATTTCGTGAGAGGAGTAAGTTGCGGTTTTCCTGGGAAGCATCGGAAAGGGTGGCTGTTTCTGCGATATGGACAGTTCCGCGGTAAGAGAATCGGGAGGCATCATGAAGAATGCTTTTCACGAGAACATGTGAGGTGGTTCGTGGAACCAGGTGCCTCTGGACAATGTTGAGAGCGGCCGCGGCTTTTCCTTTTCCGATAAAAAAAGCAAAGACACGCGCCGTAGCATTCTCTCCCGCGAGTTCAAACACGATATCGCCACTGCGATTGAGCATGAAGAAAACATGCTGTTCATTGGCGTTGAGCGTGTAGGTGGTTTTAGTATCCGGAGAGATGTCTTTGAAAGTCATAGAGTATAAATTCAAAATCCAAATATCAAATGTCAAATCAAGTTCAATTATTTAAATCTCAAATTGATTCGTTCTGATTTTTGATTTGATTTGAAATTTGTCATTTAAGCCTTGGTATTAACCGATACTTCCTTTCATTTCATGATTGATCAGGCGGTTCAGTTCGATGGAATATTCGAGGGGAATCTCTTTGACTACTGGGTCGATAAAACCGTTGACCAAGAGTCCTTCGGCGTCGCCCTGGGTGATGCCCCGCGAACTGAGGTAGAAGAGTTTGTCTGCGCCGATGCGTTCGACGGTTGCTTCGTGAACGAGTTCAGCGGTTTCTTCATTGACGCGCATGGTGGGATAAGTATCGGAGCGGGAATGTTCATCAAGGAGGAGCGCGTCACAGATGACGGAAGCCTTGGCATTTTTGGCACCGCTGGCGATATGAACCAGCCCACGATAGGAAGTACGACCGCCGTCCTTAGCGATAGACTTGGAAATGACACGTGAGGTGGTATCGGAGGCGAGGTGGATCATTTTAGCGCCAGCGTCCTGGTGCTGATCTTTTCCGGCATAGGCAATAGAGAGCACTTCGCCTCGGGCACCACGACCGGCGAGATACACGGCCGGGTATTTCATAGTGACACCGCTTCCGATGTTACAGTCGACCCATTCCATGACGGCGTTCTCTTCAGCTCGGGCGCGTTTGGTGACGAGATTGTAGATATTCTTGCTCCAATTCTGGACGGTAGTGTAGCGGACGCGCGCGTTTTTTTTGACGAAGATTTCTACAACGGCGGAATGGAGCGACGAGGTGGTGTAGATCGGAGCGGTACAGCCTTCGATGTAATGGACGTAGCTTCCTTCCTCGGCGATGATGAGGGTGCGTTCGAATTGTCCGAAAGCCTCGGCGTTGATGCGAAAGTAAGCCTGGAGCGGGAGGTCGACACGGACTCCTTTGGGAATGTACACGAACGATCCTCCTGACCAGACGGCTGAATTGAGGGCGGCGAATTTGTTGTCTTGGGGCGGGATGAGGGTACCGAAGTATTCCTTGACGATTTCCGGATATTTTTTGACGGCCGTGTCCATATCGCAGAAAATGACTCCGAGTCTATCGAGTTCGCGGTTGACGCTTTCGTAGACTACCTCGGATTCATACTGAGCTGAGACACCGGCGAGAAATTTCTTTTCCGCTTCCGGGACGCCAATCCGGTCATAAGTATCCTTGATTTCCTGGGGCAGGTCTTCCCAGGAGTTGGCCTGTTTGTCAGTGGCGCGCAGGTAATAGGTGATAGCATCGAAATCAATCGGCATGAGGTTGGCCCCCCAAGAGGGCATGGGCTTTTGCTTGAAGAGTTCATAGGAACGCAAACGAAAGTCTCGCATCCACTTGGATTCGTTTTTGATTTTTGATATCTCTCGGACGATTTTCGGACTGATGCCGGTTTTGGTCTGGTGCACGGACACGTTTGGCATGGAGAACCCGTACTTATAGTCATCCAAGTCGAGATTTGTGCTGGTTACTTTTTTGATTCCCTTCTCTTTCATAGTGATTCGAAGCCAGTTTGTTCAATTTTTTTGGCCAGCGTGGCATCGCCGGTTTGCACGAGGCATCCGTCTTTGATAACGAGTACTTCATCGGGATGGACGTACTTGAGTAGACGGGTGGAATGAGTAATAAACACCGTTGCTGTTTCTTTCGGGAGGTGTTTCTTGAGGAACTGGGAAATAGTTTTGAGGGCATCGACATCGACACCTGTGTCGATTTCATCGAAAAGGACAAATGTAGGCGTGAGCATGACGGCTTGCAGGGCCTCGAGTTTCTTTTTCTCACCGCCGGAAAATCCGACGTTGAGAGAGCGCTTGAGCAGTTCATCTTTGATATGGAGTTCTTTGGCGTAGGCCTTGACTTGTTTGTGGAGTGACACGGGGTCCATTTTTTTCTCAAGAGCAATGCGCAGAAGATCAAAAATATTTACGCCAGGAATTTCTAGTGGTGATTGAAAAGAGAGAAAAATTCCGGATGCGGCGCGTTTGTCTGGAGAGAGATTTTTGATATTTTTGTTTCCCAAAATGATTTTTGATCCTCGCGTGTAGGAAATACTGGGATGTCCCATGATGGCAGAGGCCAGGGTTGACTTACCGGAACCGTTCGGACCCATCAGGGCATAGGTAGTTTCCTTTTTAAAATGGAAAGAGATATTCTTGAGAATTTTTTTCTCGCCAATGGAGACAGAAAGATTGATGAGGTTGAGCATAGCGTTAACGAGGAAGATTTTTAGGGATGAGACTGGCGATAGTGATACGAGAGAGAGACTGTTCAATTTCGATTTCTAGTTTACGCCATACTTCGTTGGTTTGGCAGTGACTGGGTTGGAGACAGGGCAGGGTACCTTTGACTGGCGGAACGAATGTCTTGATCGATCCATCGAGAACCTGGAGGATTTCCCAGGCACTCACCAGGGTCGCTGGCCGAGCCAGAGAGTAGCCGCCGGCCGTGCCTTTCTTGGCCTCTACCAGGTTGGCGCGCCGCAAACTCTGAAGGATCTTTTCGAGATAGTCCTGTGGCAGGTGTTCTGTTTCGGCTAAGGTATGGATAGAGAGGGGTCTCGTTGCCTGTGCCAGGGCGAGAGTTGCCCGGAGCCCATAGTAAGCCTTTTTGGATACTTTCATGCTTCGATATGCTCAGTATAAATAAACTCGGACTAAATTTGTCTGATTTATACTACCAAGGGAGAAAAGTGTTGTCAACCCGTTGGACAAGTGGAGGTATATTTGATACAAGTGAAAGACGTTCTTCACAGGGAGTTTCTATGAATGACAGGAAGGGCTTGGCTGTCCTCGTGAACAGCCCGAGCTTCCTGTTGCGGGAGCTCGGATTGGAAGAAGAAGTTTTCCTATTTCGCCCCAGGGGAGATCCTTGGGGGAAAGCGGTACCTCTCCGTGATTTGGACGAGGACATCCAGCATCGGGGATTGGCATACCTTATGCGGCTGCAAAGGGATCTGGTGGGTGAGATTGTCGAAGGCAGGTTACTTTGTCTGCAGCACCAGCGCAAGGTACTCAAGCTCGTTACGCTTCAGTATATGCATCGTACGGGCAAGTTCGAGTTCGGTGTCTGTCGTGGTCAATCGCGAGATTCTCGCGAAATCCAGGTCAGTCAGCTTTGGAGGAACTATTTGCAGCGGGGCTATACGTTACTGCCTTTCAGAGAGTCTCCACTGCTGTACCCCTAAGCATGCCTTGAGAACTCTCGGGCAGGCTTCAGGGGTTTCTTTTTTTTGTAAAACACGTTACACTACTCCGGTTATGCTGGAAATACTATGCCCGGTGGGATGATTTTGAAAGGGCGTCTTCTATTTTGAGAGAAAAGACCGCACACAATGCATAATGGTCGTTGTGAAATATATACAGGAGAGGGTTTAAGTATTCAAAGGAGTGTCACCGGGTATGGAGCCTTTTTTGGGATTCTGGGGACAATTGAAGAAACCGATATTCGTTTTGGCGCCGCTTGCCAATGTCACGGATGCTGTTTTCCGTCGTCATATTGTGAAATACAGCAAACCGGATGTGATGTGGACGGAGTTTGTTTCGGCGGACGGACTGTGCCATCCAAAGGGGCGTGAAGTTTTGCTACGAGACCTGCAGTTTTCAGAAGCGGAGCGACCCATTGTGGCTCAGTTGTTTACCGCTCATTCGGACAAGATGCGCGAGGCTGCTCAGTTGGTCACGGAACTTGGCTTCGACGGCATCGATATCAATATGGGCTGTCCGGATAAGAATGTCATGAAACAGGGGGCGGGAGCAGCGTGTATGAAAGATCCCGAATTAGCACAGAAACTTATCATTGCGGCACGAGAAGGTTCTAGAGCCGGAGGGAAAGAGCTGCCGATTTCGGTAAAAACCCGGTTGGGATTTAATGAGGATACTTTGGAAGTCTGGCTCCCGAAGCTACTCGAGGTGAAACCGGCGGTTATCACGGTGCATGCCCGCACGAAAAAGGAAATGTCAAAGGTGCCCGCCCGCTGGGAGCGAGTGAAGCGGGCGGTTGAGATTGCTTCTGGTAGTGGTACGCTTATTTTTGGTAATGGTGACGTGCGTGATCTGGCGGATGCTGAAGTAAAAGCCCGGGAGACCGGCGCGGATGGGGTGATGCTCGGGCGGGCGATATTTGGTAATCCTTGGTTGTTTGATAAAGATAAACAGGTAACTGTACGCGAAAAAGTTCTGGCGGCACTCGAGCACACGCAGTTGTTTGAAGAAGTATGGAAGGATACGAAAAGTTTTGAACTGATGAAAAAACACTATCAGGCCTACATCAACCACTTCCCCCTGGCCAAAGAATTACGGGTGGAGCTGATGATGTGTCACCGCGCGAGCGAGGTGGAAAGAGTGATGCAAAAATTCCTAATGAATCATTCGGAAATATCCGAAGAGAGAGCTTCGTCCAGTTAGAAAGGGTGGGCCTGGCTTGATGTTTGAAGCCCAAGTAATTTCCGGCCGGCAGTGATTGACCGTGCCACACTCATGTTGCGACTGTTCTCAAACGGACTGGTCAACACGGGCAGTGACGATACCCCATAACAGGCGCGAACGTCTCTCTTCCCAGTCCGTCTCAATACTGGCTGCATATCGAGCCGGCGTCCGCTTGGAATTCCGCGATGGTGTCTGTCGCTAAATGAATCGGTCACTCCGTACTGCGGCAACTGCTGCGGCGCGGGGTTTTCATTTATAAAAAAGCCTCGGTCACACAGAGTGTGCCGAGGCGGGGTCGCGTTGGACGGATATGGTTGTGGCGGTTCAGACAACGAGCTGCCATTCCAGAGTCTCGCCGCCCATGAACGGCTTGACGGTGACGTTGCCGAAGGGCAGGCTCTCGGGTACTTTCCACGGCACTCGGGCGAGCGTTACCGTGTCAGTGTTCCGCGGAAGGCCGTAGAAGTCGGCGCCGAAGTGACTGGCGAATCCCTCGAGCTTGTTGAGGGCACCCGCAGCTTCAAAGGCTTTCGCATAGAGCTCGAGCGCCGCCGGTGCCGTGAAACAGCCGGCGCAGCCGAGTGCGTGCTCCTTCAGTACTGCGGCGTGCGGCGCCGAGTCCGTGCCGAGGAAGAACTTCGGGTTGCTCGAGGTGGCGGCCGCGACCAACGCCTGGCGATGCCGCTCTCCCTTGAGCACCGGTAGGCAGTAGTAGTGCGGTCGCAGGCCACCGAGGAAGAGCGCGTTCCGGTTGTACAGCAGGTGGTGAGCGGTGATGGTGGCGGCGATGTAGTTGCCACCGTCCCAGACGTAGTCGACGCCCTCTTTCGTCGTCAGGTGTTCGAACACCACCTTGAGTCCCGGGAAGTCGCGCCGCAGCGGATGCATCACCCGATCAATGAAGACGGCCTCGCGGTCGAAGATGTCGACTTCGGAATCGGTCACCTCGCCGTGAACGCACAGGACCAGGCCTTCGTGTTGCATGGCCTCAAGCGTTCGGTAGGTCTTTTTGATGTCAGTGACACCAGCATCGCTGTTCGTCGTGGCGCCAGCCGGGTAATACTTGCAGGCGACGATGCCGGCTTCCTTGGCCCGGCGGATTTCGTCGGGCGAGGTTTCGTCGGTTAGGTAGAGTGTCATCAGTGGGACGAAGCCACTGCCATTGGGCAGGGCGATGATGATGCGGCTCTTGTAAGCCAGCGCCAGCGCTGTGGTTGTCACCGGTGGCTTCAGATTGGGCATGATGATGGCCCGACCGAATTGCTCCGCAGAGAAACCGACGACAGATTCCAGATTGACACCATCGCGCAGATGGAGATGCCAGTCGTCGGGTCGGATGATGGTGAGAGCTTGCATGAGTTGCTCCTTTCGAGCGTTGGGGTTCAGATGAGTGCCGCATATTCCGTGAGGATGTCGCTGAACACATGGGGGTCGCCTGAGGCATAGTAAGCCGAGGTCACTTGGACGCCGAGAGCACCTCGCCTGAGGCGCTCGTGGACGTCCGCCCCTTTGGAAACGGCGCCGAGCGAGATGAAGGGATGATCCGGCAAGAGGAGGCGGAATGCCTCGAGTTCCTGGATGGCGTAGGACAGGAGTTCGGTTCCGCCCATGCCACCGACATGGACTTCTTTTTCGCCGGAGCGGAAAGAAATCGCTGGCCGGCCATTCTCCTCTCGGGTGCGCTCTTGATTGGGCAGGGTGTTCGGCCCGAGGAGGACCACAGGGTATGGCGAGAGCACGGAAGCGACTTCACCGCGGAGGATGCGGTGGCCTTGAAAGGGTGTGAACTTGATATTCACCGTGATGTCTGTGCCACCGACAACCGAGAAAACAGATCGCACTTCGCGATTGAGCGCTTCCGGGTCGTGCGACACGATCTTCTTTTGGACGCCCTCGGCCCAGGCATTGGGACAGCCGCCATTGAAGGTGATGAAGCGGACACTGGCATCATGACAGAGTTCGCAGAGCTTTTCCGTGTCACCCGGATCGATCGGCGCGATGTTCGCGATGAGCTCTTTGCCGGCAGCTTGTGCGACGGCAACCATCTCGGGGAGGACTCGTCGGTAGTACTCGGTGCCGCCATTGGTCATGCCGATGGCGTTCCAGGTAGTGCCGTTGGCGTCGACATAGAACACATCGCCGGTATTGCCTGGGCGATTCTTGACGGTGATGGTGCCAACTTCGATGTGGGACAATGGGGTGCGGGTCAGTCTCTTGACGTCGTCCAGGGTTTTGCAGGTTCCACCGCCATTGCCAAAGAAGAATGCTTGCGGGTTCATCGGTTATTCCTTCCAACTGTTGTTAAAGAGGATAATCCGCCAGACGGGGGATTGAGGGTAGCCTATCAGGTTTTCTTATTTAGTCAATCAAGCCCCGAAGAACATGTGACCCTTTTCATTTTTCGAAAAAGAGCGTATTCTTGAGGATAACTTAAGGGTTCATACTATGAAGATAGCGGTCTTGGTATCGGGCGGGGTAGACAGTTCGGTGGCGCTACGACTTCTCAAGGATGAGGGGCATGAGCTCACGGCTTTTTACTTGAAAATCTGGTTGGAAGACGAACTTTCTTTTCTGGGCGAGTGTCCCTGGGAGGATGATTTGGTCTATGTGCGGGCGGTGTGCGAGCAGGCGAGCGTCCCGTTGGAAATCGTGCCGTTTCAGAAAGAATATTGGGAACGGGTAGTAGCGTATACGGTAAACGAAGTAAAAGAAGGTCGGACACCGAACCCTGATATGCTTTGCAATGCTCGGATCAAGTTTGGTGCGTTTTATGATTTTATCGCCGGTAAAGGCTATGACAAGATTGCCACCGGTCACTACGCTTGGACAGGGGTACAAGGCGGAAAAACCTTCCTCAAGATGTCGCCGGACCCGGTTAAAGACCAGACCTATTTTCTGTCCCAGTTGTCGCAAGAACAAGTCAGTCGAGCCATATTTCCGATTGGGCAACTGGAAAAAAGCAAAGTGCGGAAACTGGCTAAGAAATACGACTTGCCCAACGCCCAGCGTAAAGATAGTCAGGGAATCTGTTTCCTGGGGAAAATTCCTTTCGATAAATTCCTCGAGTATCATCTGGGGAAAAATCCGGGAAAATTGATCGAGTATGAAAGTGGAAAGGTTTTGGGCGAGCACGACGGGTTCTGGTATTTCACGGTCGGGCAGCGGCGGGGCATCAGATTGCCGGGTGGGCCATGGTATGTGGTGAAAAAGGATGCGTCGACCAATAAGGTTTTCATCTCTCATGGAGCGCACCATGAATTGACCGCTCGCGACACGTTTGGGGTTGGGTCAGTAAATTGGATTGCCGGTAAGGCTCCTGAGAAATCGGGTCTTCAAGTGAAAATTCGTCATGGTGCCAAAATGTATCCGGCGGCCGTGGAGTACCTGAAGGACAGCACGGTAAAAGTGGTGCTCAAAGAAAAAGACCCAGGCGTTGCCGAGGGTCAGTTTGCCGTATTCTACGACGGCGACGTCTGTTTGGGCGGCGGGGTGATACAATCATAGAGTATGCCAATCCGCAAAGAGAAAATCCAATTCTTCGAAAGCCGACTCAATGACTTTTTCCGTAAAGCAAGTCGGGAACAGTTACCGTGGAGGAAAAAGGGTATTACCGCTTATGAGGTGTGGGTATCGGAGATCATGTTGCAACAGACACAGGTAGCGCGGGTGATTGGATTTTACAAGAATTTTTTGAAACGTTTTCCGACGGTAGAGAGCTTGGCTCTGGCATCCTGGGAAGAATTTCTGCCGTACTATGAGGGACTGGGTTACTACGCGCGCGGACGCAACATGCTCCAGGCCGCGCAGATGGTCGTGCGCGAATATGACGGAAAATTTCCGCGCGACAAGAAAGCGCTGGAAACATTACCGGGGGTCGGACCATACACCGCGGCGGCCATTATGAGCTTCGCCTTCGAAGAGAACCATTTGGCGTGGGATACCAATCTGAAACGGGTTATCGGCCGATTTTTTTTGGGTGGCAAACATTTGGTAGCGGATGAAAATTTTTGGGAGAATAAATTTAGCACGCCAAAGAAGGAGATGAACGCGGCACTGATGGACTTTGGGAGCGCGCTGTGTGTGGCGCGACCGAAGTGTGAGGCTTGTTCACTGAAAACGCGCTGCGTGTATTATGGGGAGCGGGGGCGTCAGGAACGGTCAACAGTCAACAAAAAACAGTCAACAAAAAACAAGTGGCAGAAAACAGAAAATAAGAAGCAGAGCTGGCGAGAGGCGCAGGTATATCTTTTTCTTCATGAAAACCATAAGAAATACTATTCCTCAAGCGAGAGAGATTTTTTGCCGTTTATTTTGCCAAGCGGCTATAACACTCGTGCTGGTATCAAGCAATATTTTCAGGAAAAATATGGCTTGATACTTTCAATCCGGCCACCGCACCGGAAGCTTTTGGCGGCGGGCAAATCCGTGCTTTTCGTTCATGCCCAGATCCTCCTTGGAGAACCGCCATTCGGGGTATTTTCGAAAAATGCAGTAACGGAGTATAATGAAAAGCAGGGTTTAGAGTTTAGTCATTAGGAGTTCTTCAAGAATATGCAGCTCAAATCACTCAATGTCTCTTTTTTCTTCCTCCTCTTCCTCTCGGTCGGGGTGGCTGTTTTTTTCATCTTTCAGCCGTTTTTGACGGCTATCGTGGCGGCAGCTATCCTGACCGCCCTGTTCAAGCGACCCTATCATTTCTTGGAACGCCTGTTTCACGGTGCCCGAGGCGTGAGCGCTTTCCTGACCTGTTTCTTGGTGATTGTGATCATCGTGACACCATTGTTTCTCGTTTTGAGCCTGGCCATCAGCGAGGCGAGCAATCTCTATCAGACGATTACCCAGGAATCGACGCTCCAGTCAGTGATCGAGAAGACGCTCTCCGCCGTGCATGACATCCCCTATGTCAATGTCTTTCTCGATACGGCTGCTTTCGATCAGGAGCGCATCGTGACTGACATCAAAGAGCTGAGCCAGAATGCTCTGGGGGTGCTCCAGGCAGCGTATCAGGGAATCACCCATTTCATCTTCTGGGTGTTCATCATGTTTTTTACCCTGTTCTATTTCCTAATCGACGGCAAGAAGACGCTTCGTTCGCTTATGGAGCTTTCACCGCTCAAGAACGAACATGACAAGCTGTTGGTCGAGAAATTCATCTCGATCAGCCGGGCGACGCTCAAGGGCACGATCGTGGTCGGTGTCATTCAGGGTCTCTTGGGCGGACTCGCCTTCTGGATTGCCGGAGTGCCCTCGCCGGCCATCTGGGGGATTGTCATGGTGGTGCTCTCAGTCGTACCCACCTTCGGAACCGGCATCATCTGGCTGCCCGCCGGCCTGATCCTGCTGTTTCTCGGTCACCTCTGGCAGGGCGTATTCGTACTCGCGGTCGGTTTCGGTATCATCTCGGTCATTGATAATATTCTTCGTCCCAAGCTGGTGGGGCGAGACACCCAGATGCACCCGCTGGTCGTCTTTTTCGCGACCATCGGCGGCTTGTCGCTGTTCGGTTTGCCGGGATTCATCATCGGGCCGATCATCGTCTCTCTTTTCATGGCGCTCTCTGAGATTTACAGCATCGAGTTCCGCGACCAGTTGAAAGAATACAATGAGTAGGCGGGTATGATTGAGTGGTGGCAACACATTCCAGAGCAGATTAGCCCGATTGTTTTTACGGTCGGTTTTTTTTCTGTGCGCTGGTATGCTCTTTGCTGGCTTATGGGTTTTTTCATATCACTGCTCTGTGCTTGGTATTTTGGAAAAAAACTCGGAAGCCCTCTCTCAAAGGAAGTTCTTTTTGACCTCTTTCTGGTTCTTTTTCTTTGGGCATTTATTGGCGGGCATTTGGGGTATGCTCTCCTGTATCGGCCGGATATTTTTCTGGCGGATCCTATAGGGTTCTTCCTTCCTTATGATACGGCCACCGGAGTCTGGTCTGGCATCTCGGGAATGAGTTTTTACGGAGGGCTTACGGGGGTTATTCTGGCACTCTTTTTTTTCGTACGGAAGAGACAGATGGATTTCCTATCGATAGCTGATCTCGTTGCCCTTTCTACTCCACCGGCGCTTCTGTTCGGAAGACTAGGGAATTTTCTGACTCTCGAGCTTTATGGTCGGGTGACCACCTCCCCATTTGGTATGTATTTTTTGGATTTTTATGGAGAAAAAACTCTCCGCCATCCGTCGGCCCTGTATGAGGCGTTAGGTGAAGGGGTGTTTCTTTTTAGTTTTCTCATTTTTGTTCGTCGGTTTACCTCTGTACCAGGACGGATTTCAGCCTGGTTTTTTATGGGATATGGGGTAATCCGCTTTTTTCTTGAATATGTTCGTGAACCGGATCAAGGGTTGGCACTCGTGTTTGGAATACTGACGCGTGCCCAGATTTTCTCACTTCTTCTAGTTGCTTCTGGTATTTGGCTTTACGTATGGTTTGGAAGCAGGAATCATGCTAAAATAGCATTGTAATTTTCGGAGAATTTTTCCGATTGGAAAACCGCTTTCAAAACAAATACATGTACTCCTTGCAAGCATCTTTGGTTGATCGAACAAGAAAAAACAAGGGTGCTCTCGATATCGTCGCTTCAAAGAAGCCTTTCGGCACCCCGGTGTCTTTTTCTGTTGGTTCACCTAGAGAGTGGAGGAACGCTTTTCCAGAGAGGAGATTGGATGGAATCGTCAAAGAACAGCAATCCTTTTCTGCGGAACTCAAAAATCGAACCGTGGGTGAAAATATAAGGCGTTTCCTTCGGAAAGTCGAATTGTACAGTCATCACGCGAAGCGGCTGTTCGTTCGTGCTCTGCCGAGCTTTCCACCGCATAAGATGCTGTATGGTTCTATCATGGGAGGGATCGCTTTCGGTATGGTGAGTATGGCTTTTATCGCTCATTTCTTCGGTTCTGGTGTCTTCGCCCGTTCCGAAACTCCCAGAGAGACGGTAACAGTAAGTGCTCCAGAGGTCGCTACTGCCGTTCCTGCTTCCATTGAGACTTATGATCCGAATCAGGACATTTTTTTTGAATATTTCGGACAAGTTACTAAGGAGAGGTATGAAGAAAGTATCAGGGATATGGTCAAAGGGTATCCGATTGAGGCCATGCTCCCGTATATTTTTTCTCAGGATCGGCTGACGGCCGCGTTTCTTATCGGTATTGCCAAAAAAGAGAGCAACTGGGGCAAGCGCATCCCCGTGCTTGATGGTCAGGATTGTTTCAATTATTGGGGGTATCGTGGCATTCGCCGTATGATGGGCTCGGGAGGGCACACTTGTTTCAATGGCCGCGAAGACGCAGTGGAAACTGTGGCCAAGCGTCTTGAAAAACTCATTCATTCAGAAAAACTTGATACGCCAGAAAAGATGATTGTCTGGAAGTGCGGTTTCAGCTGTCAGGGACATAGCCGGGAAAGCGTGAAGAAGTGGATTTCCGATGTTGATATGTACTTTTCCCAGCTGAGTGACGAATAACCTATGGAAGCTCCGCTGCAACCCTCGCTTGATGCAAAAATGTGGCACGCTACTTTCAGGGTAGCACTGGGAATTTATGCCTTTTTTGTTCTCTACATTGCTCTCTATGACCAGGGATTTACCTTTTCCTCCTTCGTAAAAACTTTTGCCGGGACGGCAAATTTTCTCCTGGCGATATCGCTCTCTCTTTCCGCTTTTGGTTATTTCTTCAACTTTCTTGATAGTAAAGTGCTTTATCGAAAGTACTTTGGTCTCCTGGGGTATTTTTCTGCCCTTATTTACATGGCATTGGTTCCCGTTGTTAATCCCGAACGCTACTTTTACGGCTTTTTTGAGCATTTTTGGTCGACGGATATTCTTTTAGGTCTGGCTGCTATGGGAATCTTTACCGGTATGGCCCTTATTTCCAACAATAGGGCTATGCTTTGGATTGGGCCCAGACGCTGGCGTCTTCTCCTTCGGTTCGGTTATCTGGCCTTCTTTCTTCTCGTGGTACGAGCCATTCTCAATCAGGATATTCCCATTGGCGCTGATCAGGTACCGGAAAGGTGGGTGGCGTACCTGGTTTCACCAGACAGCGTGCCCCCTCCTCGCTTCCTGTTTTCTACGGTTGCTTTGACAGTCATCCTTTTCCGTTTTTTCGTGGAATTTGATAAGTGGTACAAGCTCCGCGGGCGCTCGGTCGACCAAAGCCCCACTGTTTTATAGAAAGGGGGACTATTGCTTCGTCTGGTGTGTAATTTGTCCGTACCAAATTAGTGCATTTTGCTTCTTTAGAGCCAATTTTTTGAATAAATTTGGCTTTTTTCGTTGACAGGAAGCGGAGGACTTGGTACAATCGGGAGTACGTTCTTAATAGATTTTTACTGTTCCGGAGGGATTGCACTGGGTGCAAGCGTTGAACAGGTGCTCTATGGGTGATTCTGTCAGGAGAGGTAGTATACGTGGATGGCTATCACAACTGAAGAAAAATTTCCTACGAATCCATTCCTTTTTTTCGAAAAAGGCTTTTTCTGTTTTTACATTCATTTTTTTGGGAACAGGCCTCTTCCCTGCTTTGCCAGAAATCGATATCAAGGGATTTATGGCCTCCGAAGCCCCCGTGGGAGAGGAACAATCGTCACCGTTATCTTCTCCTGAAGAACGTTGTCGTTGGCAGCGCGACTTTTCCTTTTTTTCCCAGTTAGCCGAGGGGAAAAAGATTATCCAAAACGAGATACCCTGTAAGGACGGGGAGGGAACCTCGACTTCAGTGGCTACAAGAGACAAAAAAAATGTCAACGATGATGAACTTGGCCGGGTTATTCGAGAAATGACAGTCGGGTATCCGCTTGAGGTGATGGCTCCGGCTATCGCGCAGTACGATCGTAGCGTAGCGGCACTTATTGTTGGTATCGCCAAAAAAGAGAGTAACTGGGGCAAGCGGGTACCTCGTACGCCTGATGGTTCGGACTGCTTCAATTACTGGGGATGGAAGGGTGCTGGGAGCCGGGGTATGGCTATGGGACATGGTTGTTTCGGTAGTCCGGAAGAAGCGGTGCAAGCGGTCGGGAATCGTATTGCGAAACTCGTCGAGATGAGACAGACAAGCGAACCGAAAAATATGATTATTTGGAAATGCGGTTCCAGTTGCGCAACGCATAGCAAAGAAAGCGTCAGCAAATGGATTGCCGATGTGGATCTGTACTATCGCCAGATTGTGAGGAATTAAGATTTATTTGAAGATGGGGCGTGAGTCAGGTATAATAGAGAAAGAAAAACACAACTAAGGATTCTTTTTTATGACATGGGCATTGGTAGCACTTCTGGGATATTTTTTCAATGCCGTTTCCGCTATTTTTGATAAGTATCTGCTTTCTGATCGCATACCAGCTCCAGCCGTGTATGCGTTTTTTGTTTCCCTCTTTAGCCTCTTCGCGCTGGGATTCATTCCGTTCGGTTTTCAATTCT
Source organism: uncultured Bdellovibrionales bacterium (assembly GCA_964488025.1). GTDB lineage: Bacteria > Patescibacteriota > Minisyncoccia > Moranbacterales > UBA1568 > UBA1568. The sequence goes on along the minus strand of CAZATJ010000001.1, from coordinate 56,518 downwards.
CCGATTTTCGTACCATGGCCATACTGCTTTCTTCGGGAGCGCTGGGTACCTTTGGTCTGGTCGCCTTTTATGGCGCGGTGAAACAGCACGAAATTTCCCGAGTGGCACCACTGGTCGGAACCCTAGTTTCATTGATCGCTTTTTTGGCTGTTCTTTTCCCGGGAATGCCAGGGGAATATCAACTTGAGGTCTGGTATATCTTGGCCTTGATCCTTCTTATCGCTGGCGGATTGCTTATTTCTTTCGATTTGCCGCTTCGCCGCGGAGAGCATATTTCACGGTACGTTATCTTAGCCGGAGTACTCATGGGGCTGTCAGTTTTGCTTCTGAAAGAAGGGTATACCCATACGAATTTTCAGAGCGGCATCGTCTGGTCCCGTCTCGGCATGACACTCGGGGGACTTCTTCTTCTGCTTATTCCGAAATTTCGAGAACAGATCTTTGCTCAATTTCGGGGATTTTTCCATCGTGGAGCACGAGCGAGGAGTACTGGGGCGCTTTTCGTCCTGAATAAGACTACGGCAGGTATCGCTGCCCTGCTTATTTCGTATGCGACGTTTCTCGGTTCAGTATCTTTTGTTCAGGCGCTTTCTGGCATGCAGTATGTTTTCATCCTGCTTATGATGTTACCGCTTTCGTTCCGTTACCCGACCATTTTTGGTGAGCGGTTATTTTTTTGGGACTGGTTTCAAAAGGCAATGGCCGTGCTGATTATTGGGGCCGGCTTGTGGCTGGCTACGATGAGCGGCATCCCACTTCTACTCACTTGATTTTTTAGGTATGAGACTTTTTTTAAAGAGAACGGCAATAAGTATCCTCAGCCTCTTGCTTTTTGTCTTGCTTTTATTCGGGTATTTTAATTTGTCGGGTCCTGAACCTCGCGCCGATGTGAGTTTGGGGATGACCTTCTCTGCGCGCTATGCCGAGGGCTTAGGTCTTGATCCGCGGGAAACTTATCTGGCGTTGCTCGATGATATTGGGGTGAAGAAAATGCGTCTGCCGGTGTATTGGGATCTTGTTGAGAAAGAGGAAGGAGTCTATGATTTTTCGGAAATCGATTGGCAGCTTGAGGAAGCAAAAAAACACAGCGCAGAAGTGATTCTCAATGTCGGTCTCAAAGTACCTCGCTGGCCGGAGTGTCACATTCCCGAGTGGGCCAATCGTAATGAACAGACGCGCCAGCGGGGCATGCTCGCCCTCATCGAGACGGTAGTGAAACGGTACCAAGATGATCGGACAATCACCCGGTGGCAGGTGGAAAATGAGCCATTCTTGCCCTTTGGGATTTGTCCGGATTTTAACGTCTCTTTTTTGGAACAGGAAGTGGCATTAGTGAAACGTCTTGACCCGTCCCGACCGGTACTGCTTACCGATAGCGGGGAGCTGTCACTGTGGTACGGTGCTGCCAGTCGGGGAGATGAATTTGGCACGACTCTCTATCGGCGTATCTACAGTCCGAAAGTTGGCGGTTATTTTACCTATCCGATCGGACCGAACTTCTTTCGTTTCAAGGAAAGGATAGTTCGTCTTTTTACGGATCAGGAACATTTCATGGTCATCGAGCTTCAAGCTGAGCCGTGGGCCAGCGGTTGGGTTGCCAATGTGCCACTTGAGGAGCAGTGGAAGACTATGGATGAAACGAAGCTGCGAGAAAATGTCGATTATGCCCGGCGGGTCGGTTTTCACGATATCTACCTGTGGGGCGGCGAGTGGTGGTATTGGCTGAAGGTGAAAAAGGACTCCCCGGCCGTGTGGGAAACGGGCAAAGAGCTTTTTCATGAGAATGGAAAAACTTCCCAATGGTCGCTATGAAACTACATGAAAAGAATTCTCTTATTCTTGTTCTCCACGACATTCGCAGTGCCCATAATGTCGGAGCGATGTTCCGGACAGCTGATGGGGCGGGTGTAACCGAAATTATCCTTTCCGGGTATACTCCGGAACCGCCCAAAAAGGACTCTTTGTATCTGACGGATGCCGATAAGGCACTCAAAAAGACGGCCCTTGGGGCGGAGGAGTACGTTCCGTGGAGAAAGGTTGTTTCTCTCACCCGCCTGCTCAGCCGACTGAAGAAAGAGGGCTACGCGGCTGTAGCCTTGGAACAGGATAAAAGAAGCGTCGATTATCAAATGTATCGATCAGGGAAGCGGACAGCTCTTATTGTTGGGAATGAGGTCAGCGGGGTGGAGGAAAAGATTTTGAAGCGCTGCGATGCTATACTGGAGATTCCCATGTGCGGCAAGAAGAACTCGCTCAACGTCTCGGTAGCCGCGGGTATTGCTCTCTACCAGATAATCGGTACAATGAAGCAGGGGTCCTCATGAAAGAATATCTTCTATGACTGCCAAGAAAAAAAATAAGATTGCTATCCTCGATATAGACGGAACCATTTTCCGCAAGAATCTTCATTTCGAGCTCATCAATGAGTTGACATGGATGAAGGTGTTTCCCCGTGAAGCGCGGAGCGAGCTTTCGACCATCTACACCAGTTGGCTCGAGCACGAGGGGACGTATGAAGATTATCGGAAGGCCTTGGTCAAGCTCTACTCAGAACATATTCGCGGATGTTCGGAGAAGGATGTGCTGAAGGCGAGCAAGCTTTTGGTGCCGTTCCATGCCAAACGCACCTATATCTTTGCCGAGCGTCTCATCAAGAAACTGCGGGCCGAAAATTATCACATGCTCGTGATATCAGGATCGCCGGTTGAGGTAGTAGAAGAGTATAACCGTCAGTACCTCCGATTTGATGGCGCCTTCGGGAGCGTTTATGCGGTCGATGAGAACGGACTCTATACCGGAGAAGCTTCTTTCGAACCATCTCGAAACAAGGGGAGTCTGGTGGAACAATACCTCTATGAACATAAGCTCTCGCTCGCGGATTCTTATGGTATCGGCGATACCGAATCCGATGGGAGTTTTCTTCGGATGGTCGAGCACCCAATCGCCTTTAATCCCAATCAGAATCTCAAGGCTGTTGCTCTGGAGTTGGGCTGGAAGATAGTGGTGGAGAAGAAAGATGTTGTCTATGAAATCAGTGAAGGCCACCCTCATTCTTTACAGGAAAATTTATGAATCTCAATACCTCACTCGATGATTTCTTGAAAAAGGTAGCGTGGCTGTGGCTTCCTTTCTATGCGCTTTTTCATCTGATTCAGGAATTTGGAGAGAGGAAAAAGTAGACGCCTATGTTTTTTGAAAAGATTCGTTCCTTTTTTTCGTCCCGTACCATCGCTTTCTCGGCGCTGATTTTTTGGATGGCGGTTATTTTTTCTTTTTCGATGCTGCCGGGAGAAATGACCAGCAGTCCACCGCCACTCTGGTATTTTGTCGAACGTAAGGGGGCACATGTAGTGGAATACGCGCTGCTTATGTTTCTTTCCTTTAATTATTTTCGGATTACCTTTTGGCGGGAATCTTCTTTTCGTCTGGCGTTATTGGCAGCTGTCTTTGCCTTAGCTTACGCTGTGACCGACGAGCTGCATCAGTTCTTTGTTCCACTTCGCGGGGCTCGGATGTCGGATGTCTTGATTGATGCTGGCGGGATTCTTATTGCTGGATTGACCCTCTTCTTTTTTGAGAAAATGAAAAACCACCCCCGATGAGGGGTGGTTTTTTTGTGATGTGGTATTCTCTTTAGCGAACTTTTTCAATAAATGTTTTGAAAGTTTCCGGATTTTCTACAGCCATCTGAGAGAGCACTTTACGATCCAGCGCGATACTCTTCTTTGTTTCAAGAGCAATGAAGCTCGAGTACTTGATGCCATAAAGGCGCAGCGCCGTGTTCAGACGGGTAATCCACAAGCCACGGAAAGAGCGCTTTTTGGCACGGCGATCACGGTGGGCATACTTGCCAGCCTTAATGACCGCCTCCTTGGCTTTGGTAAAAAGATTCTTACGTCCCCAGCGGTAGCCTTTGGCAGCCTCCAGGATATTCTTGTGGCGTTTTTTGGTCATGACACCACGCTTTACTCTCGTCATATGTTTGCAGTGGATGGTGGATTAGGATTTTTGATTAGAATGAATAAGGGAGAGAAGCTTTGATATTCTTGGCTACGGCTGGATAGACACTGTTATCCTGACGTTTGGAACGGGTTTGATCGCCAGTGTTGCGTGAGTTGTAATGGTTTTGACCGGTGGCACGGGTCTTTAATTTTCCGGTGCCGGTAACCTTTACTTTTTTGGCGACGGATTTTCTGGTCTTGAGTTTCGGCATAGTGTTATGAATGTAAATTATTCCGGAACAATCAGGGCGTTGAATCCCATGGGTCCGCGTTTCATCTCCTCTTCGAAGCGATGTGGCGTGGAGATACTCTTAATGAAAGTGCTCAGATTTTCTTTAGCCTTCTCTTGCATCGCCTTCTCTCGGCCGCGGAGCACAATTTCGATTTTCACCTTATTTCCTTTGGTGAGAAACTTTTCAGCTTGAGTTTTCTTGAAGAGGAGGTCGTGCGTGTCAGTGCGGAAGCCGAGCCGGATGCCCTTTGTTTCGACTTTCTTCTGTTTGGCCTTCTGCTGTTGCTCCTGTTTGGCAGCCTTGTATTGGAGTTTGCCGTAGTCGGTGATTTTACAGACTGGAGGTTTGGCCAGGGGTGAAACCTCAACGAGGTCAGCCTCCTGTTCTTGGGCAAGCAAAATGGCAGCCGCGGTATCCATCACGCCACGATTCTCACCGTTTTGGTCGATGACCATTACTTGGGGAACGAGAATCTTCTCATTGGTTCGGGCGTGTTCCTTGAGCTGTACTTTCGGTTTTGGCCGATTGTGTCGTCTTCGTCTCATGGTATAGCTTCACTAGCTTCACTAGCTTCACTAGCCTCGTTAGCCAGAAAAAGAAATCTTTTTCTAAAAAGCTAAAGAAGCTATGGAAGCTAAAAGCTGATTTTAAAGGTGGAGTTGATGGGAATTGCACCCATGTCCAGAGAAGTTTTTCCAAAATAATCTACAAGCGTAGTCAACTTTTTGTACGGGCCAAAGGTCGAAAGGAGACAAAACCCAATGGCGAGTCTTTCTTTTGCAATACGATCGGAGAGTAAAAGAAAAAGAAATTCTCTCGTCACGTCTCGATATTATGACACCAGAGGTTCCCTACCGAGAATCAGGATTCTGATGGCGTCGCAAGTAAATTATGCGAGCGCAAGACTGTAAGAAGGGGCAAACGCTTGCGCGAGTGCATTCTTGGTCTTTGTGATGAAGTTTGCATTTATCATCGTGAGAACGAGATTTACGACCATGTCCTCAAGGTCGGCTTGCCTATTTTGAAAGTACCACCTGTCGAGTCTAAACAACCCCGCCTACACTGCAAACTCTGTTTGCAGAGTATGGCGGGGCTTGCCTTTACCCGCCACACTTCGCTTCGCGATGTGGGCGGGCTAGGCCGCCTCCATCCGAAAGAGTGTAAGCGCGATCTTCTAGGGAAGGTCGCTTAAGCGTCTTTTGAGGTATTGTCTACCGAAGCCAGTCTTCAATTGAAGTTCTCTCTTGAGAGCATCTTCTCTGTGAATGCAGGCCTCGTAGTACAAAAGAAGGAACGGCCTCCGTTCTTTTGTCACCTCGTTTCTTCCAGCGTTATGCTCTTCGAAACGACGCTTCAAATTATTCGTATATCCAATGTACAGCTTTTTATCCTTGAGACTCCTCAGAACATAAACATAAAACATAGATGTTTCAGCTAAGTTCTCATCGCTCGTTCGATGCGGCGCTTGGCGTCGCGTTTGCCGATGTCGGCGCGGCGGTCGTATTCTTTCTTCCCTTTCCCAATAGCAAACTCGAGCTTCACAAGTTGCTTCTTAGTATACAACCGAATCGGGACGAGTGTCAAGCCTTCGGTGCGGTATTTTCCGATGAGAGAGCCGATTTCCCGTTTGCGGAGAAGAAGCTTCCGTGGTCTGCTATCGTCGTGTTTGGTATCACGGTGAGCGTGGGCGTAGCGGGGGATCAAGGCATTGGTCAGATAGAGCTCATTGTTATGAACGGTAACATAGGCGCCCTTCAGGCTGGCGTGGCCGGTTTTGACCGATTTGACCTCGGCGCCAGTCAATATCAAACCAGCCTCGAAGCGTCCTTCGAGAGCGTAATCAAATCCCGCTCGTTTGTTCTGGGCTATAGTAGTCATAGGTTTTTATACTCGTACTTTCCCATATTTGGCTCAAATAAGCAAGCTTTACACCTCACCTATTGACTTTTTACAAAAAACATGCTAGAATGGGTTACCACAAATCGTGGAAAAGTTTTGCCGTTCCTTAACCAGGCTTCTTTAGAAGCCGTTTTTCGAGAGAGTTGTGTAATGATCATGAATCAGTCAGTGAAGAATGGAACACGGGGCCCCGTGGTTGATTTCAACCGCCAGCGCAAGTACCAGATCACAGGGGTGATCGAGGAGCTTCGAGTGGTTCGCCTGCCGAGACTGCGGATCTTCCGCTTGGGTCTCTTCCTCGCGAAGGTCTACCAGGTGCGGGTCAGTCTGAGCCATGCCCAACGGGAAGGATTTGATTTCTTTTTGGGTGAAGACGCCCGGCACTATAGCCTTCCATCAGTGCTCACTCTCAAGATGTCAAAGGAACACTTCGAGCGCCTGGCCGTGGGCGATGAGGTGCAGATCCCGTACGTTCATTTTGGGAAGAGAGGGACCGTCGAACGGCAGCCCCTGCAGCTCAAGCGCCGCAGACTGAGGCGGGTTTCCTAGCTCGGCCATTACTCTCACCTCGACCCATCAATCTCGCCGCCCAGCCACCGATCACGGTGCTCGGCGGCTTTTCTTTTTGACTCTTTTATGACGATTAGGTAGACTGAAAAACTACCTTAACAACTTGTTCAGAGAAAGTGAGATTGCCATGAAGACAGAAAGTGCTGTCCGAGTGGTAACGCTCGGAAAGATTAAGCGTGACGCTGAAAATATGCGTCAATATGCCCGTTTTTCCATCGTCCTTGAAGGAGGCGTCCCAAGAGTAATAGACAACGGACACTTGTTCCGTACAGGTCAGCCTTTCGCACATCTCGTTGCAGTGCTTGGGCCGGTGCGCCATCAAGGTGTACTGGTTGACCAGGCTGTCTTGCTTGAGATTGGTTATTTCCGGACTCGCCCATACATGCAGCTGGAGGAGCGAAAACGGTCAGGAGATGGACGTTGGTTCCTCAAAGACAGAGTCAGGGTTCGCAAGATATCCGACCATGAGCTTCGGGTGGCGTATCCGCTTATCGAGCAGTGCCTGGCTCAGATAGTCCTCGAACGTCGGGAGACGTGGAAGCCAGAGAGCCGAGAAAAACGATATCTGAAAAGTGGAGCGGGTTGGGTGGAACGAGGGCTTTACTGTACCGTAGATAAGTCCGACCGGCTCCTATATCGTCAGGTATTGGCTGAGGACATCTGGTATCGCCGTGAAAAATACATTCGCTGGCATGTCTGGTGTATCAACCGTTGGATTGGGCATTACAAGCTTGGCAAGTCCGATAAACAGATCCGAGGTTTGACTGGAGTATCAAAAGCGGCAGAGCTTATCGCTAGCAAGAATTACCACAACCCCGCCTACCGACGAGCATTGGTCGAAACATTTCCGGTCAATTCACGTGCGCGTCTTTTGCTTGAGCGGATGGACTCGATATTCTCTCTCCGTCTGGAAGAGGAAAACGATGACACTCGACTCTTGAGGAGGCTGCAAGCGGTGGCGTTGAAACCGTTTCAAAGCATCCACTGTCGGATCGTTGATCAGCCTAAGGTGCATGCCAAGGGTGCTGTCGTCCTAGAAGTTATACTTGAAAGGAAATTCCGTGAACAAAACGAAGTACCGTTCTGAAATTACCGTAGATAGCGATCGGGCTCGGCGCGTGATTCGTGAACTCTATGGCGCGGTCATAGCATCCGACGGTCTGTATCGGTATGTGAATCGCGCTGACCATGCCGTGCAGCGCGTATTCATTCCGAAGAGGATGCTGCCAGGCAGTGTCGAGCATCAGTGCTGGCTCTTTTTCTCGGCGATGACTGATCGCCGTGAGGAGAGCGCGCGGGTCTATGAGAGCCATGTCAATCTGAGGAGACGATTCCCTCAGTTGTACACGGAAGCTGCCGCTCGGATGCGTCCTGATCGCATTGCCGAAAAGTTGAGTGCCGAAAAAGTCGGCTCGCCAGCCCAATCAGCCCGCTATTGGCCACGTTGTGCCAAAACACTGTTCGGGAAGTTTGCTGGGAATCCGCTCAGTATCTATCAGATTGGTGGCGGCCTCATTGATGACGTACTGCGGTTCAAGCCGAGCCGTGATGGGGATCGACTGCCGGGTTTTGGTCCGAAGATCCTCTCGCTTCTCGCGTTGTATTACGAGGAGTTGGGGATCATGCAGATGCCCAAGGATGCTTTTCCGGTTGATGTCCATGTGCAGCGTTTCCTCATTTCGACCGGCATCATCACCAGTGTCGGTACGGTGACCAATGAGGAGGTCGAGCGAGTAGTGCGTCCATTTCTGTGTCGCCTGTGCCGCGAAGAAGGTATTCCGGCACTTGAGCTTTCCCACGCCATCTGGTTTTTGGGCAACCGTTGTTGCAGTGGTTGCTATCGAAACAAAGCAGTGAAGCAGCTGTGTCCTTCCTACGCCGACTGTGGTGGCTCCATCTCAACCCTCACCTATATGAAGAAGGGTCTCTGGGACTTTGATGCGCCGCGTCATCGTCGGGGTGGCGAAAGGGAACTTCTCTTCGCTGGCCACATGCCACTTTTCCAGCAAGCCGTCAACTGACCGATAGCTGCCGGGTGCCCCAAAGAGGGTGCCGGCAGTTTTTTCTTTTTGCTTCACTTTTTGGCTTGGGTGCGATAGGATAAAACGTATGGTAAATACTCCACATCAACTCCGCAATCATATATCCAAGGAAGAGGCTCTCGGGAAATTGGCCGAGGAGCCGTTTTCACGACGGGTGATTTCTTTTTATCGTTATGTCATTATCGGCGACCCGCAGGCTTTGCGTAATGAATTGTTTGCCGAGTGGCAGGCGCTTGGTGTTCTCGGACGGATCTATGTGGCTACTGAGGGTATCAATGCCCAGATGAGCGTGCCAGAAATAAACTTTGAGAAATTTCAGGAGCTTTTGTATAAACGGCCGGAATTTATGGGCGTGCCGTTCAAGGTCGGCGTGGAACAAAAAAACGATGCCTTTTGGAAACTGACGATCAAGGTGAAGCGCCAGATTGTAGCCGATGGTTTGAAGCCAGAAGACTATGATGTGACCAACGTCGGGACGCATCTGTCCGCACGGGAATGGAATGCGCTGCTGGAGGGGCCAGAGACAGTGGTCGTTGATATGCGTAACAACTATGAGTCGGTCATTGGGCATTTTGAAAACGCGCTCACCCCGAATGCCTACACCTTTCGGGAAGAGCTTCCTTTAGCGAAAGAGGCACTGAAGGGGAAAGAAGGAAAAAAAGTATTACTCTACTGTACCGGTGGTATCCGCTGCGAGAAGGCGAGTTCGTATCTGAGGCATCACGGCTTTCAGTACGTCTATCAGCTCCATGGAGGGATCATCGACTACAAGCACCAGATCGAGCGTGAAGGGCTGGTATCGAAATTCAAGGGCAAGAACTTCGTCTTCGACGAGCGTCTGGGTGAGCGCATCACCGATGACGTGCTGGCGCAGTGCTATCAGTGCGACAGTGTTTGTGACGACTATACCAACTGTGCCAACGTCGAGTGCAACCTCTTGTTCATTCAGTGTTCGGATTGTAAAGAAAAGTTTGCTGGTTGTTGTGGTGTCGAATGCCAAGCGATTGTTGCACTGCCCGAAGTGGAGCAGGCGAAGCGCCGTAAAGGAAAGTCACTCCCTAAAAACCAAGCCGCCTTCAAAAAGAAAATCGCTCTCGCGCAATAGAAGCCTTTCATTTTTGGCTTTTTTGGGCTACGATATGGATTATGAAGCAAATGCTGGAACAAAAAATCAAGGAAGTACTCGAGGCGTTGCAACGGGCAGGGGAACTGCCTCTTTTTGCGATGCCGGAAATCCGGGTAGAGCGACCTAGAGATGAACAGTTCGGGGAATATACCACCAATATCGCTTTGGTGCTGGCGAAATTAGTCAAGAAGAGTCCGATGGAAATTGCAGAACTTCTGAAAGGCCGACTCTTCGATGTGACTCAGAGTGAAAACAACAGTTTTCAAAAAATAGAGGTGGTGGCACCAGGGTACATTAATTTTTATTTTCCTGCGAGTTATTTTCAAAATGTTATCTCATCTGTGGTCCAGAGTAACTTTCCTCAATTCGAACAGCTCATAGAGAATGAAAAGGTTATGGTGGAATATTCCCAGCCTAATACTCATAAGGAATTCCATATTGGCCATCTACGAAACGTGTTCATCGGGAGTACTATCGTAAATGTTTTAAGAAAAACTGGAGATGAGGTGATTTCAGCAAATTATATTGGTGATACTGGGACGCATATTGCCAAATGCCTGTGGGGGTTGGTGACATTTCATGCCGATGAAGACCTGGATAGTATCTCAAATAAGGCAGAGTTTTTGGGGAGGGTATACTCGGAGGCGACTCAGAAGATTGAAGAAAACCCTGAGTATGAAGAGGCGTTTAAGGCTGTTCAGAAGAAATTTGATGACGGAGACAAGGCGTTGGTGAATCTCTGGGACAAGACGAGAGGATGGTCTCTGGATGAGTTTCAAAAAATATACACGGAGCTCGGAGTTTCTTTTGACGAGTATTTTTATGAAAGCATTGAAGAGCAGGCTGGTAAAAAACTTCTTCCTGAGCTTTTGGAAAAAGGTGTAGTGGAAAAAAGCGAGGGGGCTGTAATAGCTAACCTTGAGCAGTATAATCTTGGGGTTTTGGTGTTAGTGCGGAAAGACGGTGGAATCTTGTATGGATTGAAAGATATTCCGCTCGCCAAAAAGAAATTTGAGGATTTTGGCATTGACCGGAGTGTCTATATTATTGATGTCAGACAGAGCTTGTATTTCAAGCAATTGTTTCGAATATTGGAGCTGTATGGTTTTCATAAGAAAATGGTGCACTGCGGGTATGAGTTTGTGGCGCTGAAGGGTGGTGAAAGCATGTCATCTCGTAAGGGAAATATTATTCCGGCACAGGTATTGATTGATGAGATGACAACAAGAGTAGGCCTACAGTTTCCTGACTCGCCGAATCCTCAAGAGATTGCTATTGGCGCAATAAAGTTTGCTATGCTGAAGCACGGCGCCGGGAGTAAGATAGAGTTTGATATGGACGAATCGATACGTTTAGACGGCGCGACGGGATCCTATGTCCAGTATGCCCACGCTCGTATTGTCAGTATTCTTGCAAAGGCAAAAGAAAAAAATATATCTTTTGAAAATGAGCCTATTCAAGAGAGAATGTTTGAGGAAAAAGAAAAGGATTTGATGCGTGAGGTTTCAAAATTTCCAGAGTTATTGCTTGAGGTGCGCGAGAGTTACGAAACGCATAAACTCGCTCACTACGCCTTGCGTCTTGCCGATCGGTTTCACTCTTTTTATAGTGACTGTAAAGTAGTTGATGAGGAGAACATAGAATTATCAAGTGAGCGGTTGAAACTCGTGTTTGCGGTACGAAAAGTTTTGGCCGAGACACTTGGTCTCATGGGTATCGGCGCGCCGGAGAAAATGTAAAATAAAAATAAAGAAGTAGAAAAATGATTCATCGTTTACCGAAGAAGTATCGGGAAAAATATAAGAAGAAGCGCACCTGGGATGAGGACGTCATTATGTTTGTCATGAAAATTGTCGGGTCGACAGCACTATTGTTTATTGTGGCGGCAGGAGTTGATATCTACCACCTGATCTATTAGCAATATGGCCGAGAAAATAACTTTTTATCTGGTACGGCACGGCGAAGCGGAGAATAATGTTCGTCATATTCTCAATTCCGCTCCGGTGCAAAAGGAATATTCACTGACTGAACATGGGAAAGAGCAAGTGGCCAAGGTAGCAAAATACCTGGCTACAGTACAGGCTGATGTGCTCTATAGTTCGCCGATTCTCCGTGCCAAGGAAACGGCTGAAATCATCGCGCAGGCGACTGGACTCCCTATCAGTCTTGATGATCGCTTATGGGAAGTGGGGATGGGGCGATTTAATGAACGGAACCAGCGGGAACTTCTCAAGAAGTATCCAGAGCCGCAGATGCGTCTTTCTCCTGATAAAGAAGATGGTATGGAAAGTATCCTGCATGTTCGGAGTCGGCTTGATGGATTCCTCGATGAATTGAAAGAACAGCATCTCGGGAAAAAAGTGATTCTGGTTTCTCATGGTGACCCGCTTGAACAGCTTCACGGCATACTGACCGGAGAAGGTCCGGGTCGTGCGGCGGAGGGCTGGTACCCCAAGAAGGGCTCGTGTACTGAAGTGGTGTGGGAGGTTTGAAAGAAGCGTGAGAAAACGCTTCTTTTCTTTTGTTTCAGAGCATGGTAGGTTTCAGGTATCAAGGCTGTTCTCAAGAGGAGACAAACCATGAAGTACCTTTCTATCTCTGCGGTTTTTTCTCTTGCTTGTATCACCAGCATCGTGTTGGCGCGGGGAGTTGACTACCAGAAGCGGATTGAAGAGGAACAAGGGCGGGCACTGCCATCATGTGAACGTCTGGTCAGTCACATCAAACTGTGCCGCAAGCTTCGTGAAGCCCGGGAAATCGCGAAGGATGTCTCGCTTCAGATTTTTGAGATCACCGAACAACGTCGCAAGAAAAACGGTAAGCCAGAGGTGACGCGGAGATTGGTGCGCCGCGAATTCGCCCTAATCGTTTACGATCCGGGGGACAATCGGCTTCACACCATCGTGCTTGATATGCCGATGGTAGGGAACGACACCTTCCAGCCCAATGTCCGGAGTAGTCACGATCCGTCGTGTCAGGTGGTTCGCATTAAGGGGCAAACCTTCATCAAGTTCGTTTTTTCAGTCACTTGTGGCGACCGCAAGCTCTATGTATATGCGGCCAAGCACCTTTCTGTTCCGCCGGTTTTCCGCTCCAGAGGCGTGAAGGCGATGACTCGTGAGGCAGAGCCCAAGGTGTACCTGGCGACCCCTCCCTATTTGGCTAACGACGAATTCGGCTGGCTCGGGAGAATGCATGTTCTGGAGGCGGCAACAGAGGGGCTCGATGAACTTCGAAACAGCCAGGTGCATTCGAAGGCGCTTCCAGGAAAATTGGTGGCGGACATCATTACGCCGGAAGCGCTTGTCAATTTTCTCGTGACGGAGCAGACGGATCCCTGTCTGCTTGCCGAGCGTGATCCTGGGTGCGAAAAATTGCTCCCCCAGCCTCTCTACGAGCGGGATGAACAGGTGACTGATGCGGTGTTGACCGAGTTTGTGCTGAACGGACTTGACGCATACCGCTACATTTGCTCGACGGCCGGAGCTTGTGGGGCCTATCAGTTCACCAATAAAGGAACACGGGTGAGTGTTCCTGACCCGAGGCATCCGAAGAAGATGTTGGTGCAACTGAATCCTGGTACTTACGATGCAATGCGTCATAAGTATCCGGAAGGGTCTCTTGATCCTGATTTCAGGCGCGGAACCCAGAGCTTTCGAAATAGTGCCAAGGCCGCGGCACTACTCATTGATTACGAGCTTTCTTCACCCAAGATGCCTGACTGGGTTCGACAGGTTTTCGTAGATGATCAGCGAATCGGCCTGTTGTTTCCGGCCATGGCCTATAATGGCGGTCCATCACAGGCACGAGGCCTGGCGAAGCTGATGAATGAGTTTCAGAGTCTCCGCGGTATCCTGCGTCCGCGCTTTGATACTTTTCCGTGGCAGGAGTTTACTCGGTGGATTAAAGCCAAGAATTTGGCTATCAGACGGGGCCAACCATTGGCGCTCAAGTGGGAAACCCTGGGGTACTTGCGGAAGTTTGTGGCTAACTGGACGCATTTCGAACGGTATACGTGGAAAGAGCGCCGGCGCTAGTGGTCCAGGAGCGGTCGAGACAATGTCTCTGCCGCTTTTTTCTTTGGAAAAATGGTCACGGTATGATGAAAATATTGAGACAGAAAATTATGGTACCAGCGACACTGAAAGATACTCTGGATCAGCTCCCTGGGGACTTTTGATTACTGACAAGGAATCCCGCGTTTTGTATGTCAGTGCTGCTCTTGAGCGGCGGACTGGTTTTTCGTTGCGGAGATTGTTGGGAAAAAACCAGGAGAACTGTGGGGCGGGAAGATGAGAAAAATCCTATTATTACCCAACGAAGTGAGTGAAGCGAAAACTTGTTTTTGCTTCCGAGCGAGTGCCGGACCGCTTCGCCCGCCTAGCCGTCGAGGCTGGACTCGAATCGAGGCGAGTAAAAATTCGGGGGATAACATTTTTTGGCTTTCTCTGAAGAAATCCGACAAGGCGCTTGATTTCTGCCTCTCTCTTTGCTAGGATGGCTCCACAGGCGATGAAGGGGTAAATCACCCTGGAGCCCCGAAAAGTTTTGCAACCTCGGGGCAAGCTGCGGAAAGAAAGCCCGAAAGGGCAAGTAGAATCCGCCGGGTAGGCCCGTAACAGCCGTTAATGAGAGTTTCACTAGCTTCCATAGCTTCACTAGCTTCATTGGGAAACCTAAAAGCTAACGAAGCTAAAAGCTAACGAAGCTGAACTGAGGTGGTACCACGTTTGGAATGTTTCAAGCGTCCTTAGCACGATTTTGTGTTAGGGATTTTTTGTTTTTATTGTCTAATGAAGTGAAAAATGCAAAATTTTTTGCATTTGAACGAGTGACGATGGCAAAGTTTTTACTTTATAAACCTATGTTCAAAAAAGTCGAATCACAGATCAGTTTTCCGAAGATGGAGGAGGAAATCCTCAAATTTTGGGAGGCTGAAAATATTTTTGAGAAGTCAGTGGAAAAAGAATCGTTTGCTGGAGATTTTATCTTTTATGAAGGTCCACCGACCGCCAATGGTCACCCAGGATTGCATCATGTTTTGGCACGTTCCTTCAAAGATATTATACCGCGTTACAAGACGATGAAGGGTTATCGGGTAGCGCGCAAGGCCGGCTGGGATACGCATGGTTTGCCAGTGGAGCTTCAGGTGGAAAAGGCATTGGGACTCAAGAGCAAACAGGATATCGAGAATATCGTGCCGGGCGATGTTCGGGCGAGTGTGATCGAATTCAACAAACGGTGTAAGGAATCGGTCTGGGAATATCGTGACCTCTGGGAGAGAATGACACAGCGAATGGGCTACTGGGTAGATATGAAGCACCCGTATGTGACGTATGAGAACGAATATATCGAATCCGTCTGGTGGCAGTTCGCGCAGATTGCTGAGATGAAAAATGAAGCCGGCGAGTCGTTCGTGTATAAGGGTCACAAGGTCGTTCCCTATTGTTATCGTTGTGGGACGGCCCTGTCGTCGCACGAGGTAGCACAGGGGTACAAGATGGTGAAAGATTTGTCCGTGACGGTGAAGTTTGAATTGGCGGATGAACCGGGAACATTTGTTCTCGCATGGACGACGACACCGTGGACGCTGCCAGGTAATGTGGCCTTGGCGGTGAATAAAGATATTGACTATGTGACTGTTGAGAAAAAAGATGAGAGTGTCGGTGTGCTTGTCCGTTTTATCGTAGTCAAGAACGCATTAAAAAATATTTTTGGTGAAGAAGGGTATGAAGTCGTGGAAGAGTACAAGGGTTCGCGGCTTGTCGGTAAGTCTTATCGGCCACCGTTTGATTATTACGCCAAAGACGAGACACTGAAAAATCACGAGAATGGTTGGAAAATTTATCATGCCGATTTCGTGACCACGGACGTCGGAACAGGGATTGCTCATGAAGCGCCGGCTTTCGGCGAGGAGGACATGGAACTGGCCAAGACCGAAAAGCTCCCAATCATTCATCATGTGAAGATGGATGGGACGTTTGAAGGGGCAGTTACCGATTTCTTGGGCTTGCAAGCAAAACCGAAAGAGGATTCTCAGACGACGGACGTTGCCATTATCAAATACTTGGCGGGGAAAGGGTTGTTGTTTTCGAAGGAAAAATACGAGCATGAGTATCCGTTTTGCTGGCGCTGTGATACGCCGCTTATCTATTTTGCCAAGCCGTCGTGGTTTATCCGCATGAGCGAGCTACAAGGCGAACTGACGAAAAATAATGAAGCGGTTGCGTGGGTGCCAGAAAACATCAAAGAGGGGCGCTTTGGTGAGTGGCTGCGCGGCGCCAAAGATTGGGCCATTTCCCGGGAACGTTACTGGGGGACGCCCCTGCCGATTTGGGAGTGTGGACAATGCGATGCTCGGAAAATTCTTTCATCAACGAAAGAACTGAATGGGTTGGAGGATGTGCATAAGCCGTATATCGATGACGTGACTTTTTCATGTCAGTGTGGCGGAACGATGAAGCGGACGCCGGAAGTGATGGATGTCTGGTTTGATTCCGGAGCCATGCCACTCGCGCAGTTCCAGTACCCGAACGCCGTTACGGAGAACGATAGAAAAAATATCGAAGCCGGGAAGTATTTTCCAGCGGACTATATTTGCGAGGCGGTTGATCAGACCCGTGGGTGGTTCTATACGCTCCACGCCGTGGCAACGCTGCTCCATCGCGCCGGAAAGGTGTCTGTCGGCAATGCCTTTAAGCATGTCATCTGTCTCGGGCACGTGCTCGATGGAGAGGGGAAGAAGATGTCCAAATCCAAGGGTAATGTGATTGATCCCTTCGAGATGTTCGATCAGTTTGGCGCTGATCAGTTGCGCTGGTTCATGTTTTCGGTCAATCAGCCGGGGCTGCCGAAGCGTTTTGATTTGAAGGGGATGCGTGATGTTCAGAATCGCGTGTTTCGCATGCTGTGGAATTCGTATTCGTTTTTCTTGCAGTATGCGACCATCGATCAATGGACACCGAAGGCAGATGCTGTGTCATCACAGAATCTTCTCGACCGTTGGATTCTGTCGGAATTGCAACTGCTCATACAGTCAGTAGGCACATCGCTCGAAACGTATGATGTCTATACTCCGACGCAGAAAATCGAGGGCTTCATCGATAATCTTTCCAACTGGTATATCCGGCGCAGCCGCAAGCGTTTCTGGAAGAGTGAGGATGATAGCGACAAGGAGCAGGCTTATCAGACACTCTATACCGTGCTCGTCACGCTTTCGAAACTGATGGCACCGTTCACCCCGTTTCTCTCGGAAGAAATTTATCGTAATTTGACGGGGGAAAAATCGGTGCATCTGGCAGAGTATCCGGTAGCGGATGAGAGTTTGATCGATGAGAAGTTGAATGAAGACATGACGCTTTTACGTGAAGTTGTTACTGCCGGATTGCAATTTCGATCAGAAAAGAAAATAAAAGTGAGACAGCCACTGAGTAAAGTTTTACTTCCCCAGAAGTATGAGTCTATTTTTGATCGAGTAACGAGTGATTCTGATGAGTGGGGAAGTATTCTTTACGAAGAGCTCAATGTTAAAGGAGGCTTGTTGGGGGGGTATGAAAAAGTTGAGATTGATACGGAAATCACCCCCGAGCTAAAACTCGAAGGGGAGGCACGCGAAATCATTCGTGCCATCCAGGAGGGGCGCAAGAAAGCCAAATTTAACGTGGAGGATCGGATTATCCTTGGATATGTTGGTAAAGAGGAGGTTTTTGCGAAATTTGAAAGTGAGATTGCCAAAGAGGTTTTGGCCACTACAGTGCAAAAAGGGAATCTTGTTGATGCTGACTCTACCGAAACGGTCACGCTTGATGGAGAAGAATTCTCATTCAGTCTCAAACGAGTATGAAGCATGGTGTACAAAATTGGGAAGAAGTAAGCCGCGAAGAGGTATTCAAGAAGTTTGGGCGTGGCGTGGAAAAAAGGATATACCGTTTACCGAGCGGCCAGGAGGAAGAATTTTATCTGAAGACCGGGTACTCAAGTATTTGTTGTTTGGCTTTGACCAAGGATAATCAGGTGATTCTCGTCAGGCAGTTTCGACCGGGACCAGGGAAGATTCTTTTGGAGATGCCTGGCGGTGGCATAAACCCTGATGAAACGAAGGAGGTAGCTATGGCACGCGAACTTCTGGAAGAGACGGGATATCAGGGGAATATCCAGTTTGTGACGGAGCTTCTCCCGGATGCTTATTCGACGTATACGAAAAGCTTTCTCGTAGCAACCAACTGTGAAAAAATCGCTGAACCTCAGCTTGAGGACAACGGAGAGGAATTGGAGGCGGTCTTGATGAGTTTGGATGAATTTCGAAACCATATCCGTACCGGACAGATGACTGATGTTGAGGGCGCCTATCTTTGTCTTGATTACTTGAAACTTTTGTAAGAAATATATGGGCATTGAATCACCACCATTTCAATGGACACTTCCTTTGGAGCCACCAGAGCCTCCTAAAGCAGGGGCGGTGGAGTCATTCGTGACGCTCTCGCCAGAAGAACATTCTGCGTTATTGCAGGGATTGAAGAATATGGATAAAGAGATGCTCATGGCTTGGTATCGTCGCGATGGGAAGCGTGATGTCATCCAGGATGCGTTTCGTTTGCTCAAGATGAAACTTGATAAGGATCCGGAATTTTTGGAGCGAGGACTCCATTATCCGGAGACACGATCCTATGCCCTGTCAATTATCAACACGACCAACAGTTTTCTCAGGATGGATCAGGAAAAGAATCATTTCAGCGAACGGGAGAGTTTTTCTCCCGGAGCACGTTTGGCGCACAAAATAAACACGACCGTACTCTCGGCTCAAGCCGAATTGGAGAGCGAGTTAGCGGATGAGAAAAGTACCGATCGCGAAGAGATTCTTTCCATCTGGAGCACCTTGCTTGATTCAGATATCGCAGAGCAGCGCGAACTTGGCAAAGCGATGCTTCTCAAACACCTCCCCTTACTGCAAGAGCTTCTGTATGCCGAGTTTGACGACGGGGGTAATGGCGAGACCCATATGGCTACTGCCTGGCAGGGTCTGCTCTTGCGCATGGAGAAAGCCGATGACTTTCTAAAAGTTTTTAGTGCGTTGCGCAATGTTTGGGAAGTGAAGAAGGATAAGTCTTGGAGCGCTTTCTATCAGAAACTTTTTCAGCCGGCGCTTGCTGTGAAGAGTAAACCGCTCGAACAGAATCAGGACTTTATCACCAGGGCGGCTATCGACCTGGCAGGACTGGACGGCTCCACGCTTATTGATAGCTGGACCCAGGCGGGAGACGAGTCTCTGGCGAAAATACATGGTCCAAGCCATCAGTATGCTTACGAAAAAAATCTGAAGGCTCTCTATGATCTGAAACAGGTATCTCCCGAAGCACCGAAAGAACTACACGAACGTTTTGGAATAACGCATTTTGGCCGGTATGATAAAAAAATGCTCCAGAGGCAATACGAAGAGCGTGAGAGTCAGGTCCCGTATGGTATCGTGATCTATCCCGAAGCGGATCGGAACGGCGCCTTTTTTCAGAATAGTTCCCAGTTGGCGCAAGCGTGTCTAAAGCTTCTTATGGGTGGCCTGGAAACGAGAATCGTTGAGGCTGGGTCGCAAAAAGAGCTGGCGCGTCGGCTCTCTCGGATGCACAAAAAATATTCTTTGGCGGGACATAAGTTTGCCTTTGCTATCGTCGCCGGGCATGGGTCTAAGAATTCCATTGCTCTCGGTAACGACAGGATGCCTAGTCCGCCACCACTGCCCGATTCGGAAAAATCACGGGAAGAGTATGAAAAAGAACTCGAAATCTGGCGTACCTCCAAACCTACGGACGCGGGCAGCTTCGTGAGTGATGATCTGTTGGCGGGGAAAGGTATCAACCGCGCTTTGGAGGAGTGGTTCGAAAAAGACGCCCCCAAGGTACTCATTTCTTGCAGTACGGGAGTAGAGGGTGGGATTGCTGAACGGGTTTCTGCTCAGACGTCGGGAGAGGTGACGGCCCCAGAGATTCCTACTAATGTAAAAAAAATCGAAGTGACTTTTGACGAAAAGGGTCGCCCGAAGTTTTCCGTTGAATACCATGGGAGTAATACGGCGCGTTATGTGGCTGGAAAATTAAAGGAAGAAAAATAAATGGAATTGCGCTATAACGCTATCGTGCTGAAAAAAAAAGAGGTTGGCGAAACGGATCGACTGTACACGCTCTATACCGAATCGGCCGGCAAATTGCAGTTGGTAGCCAAAGGGGTGCGTAAGTCCGAGGCGAAATTGGCCGGACAGTTGGAAACCCTTATGCAGGGGCTCATTATTGTGGTTAAGGGTCGGGGGGCGGGCAAGATTGCCGGCGCGGTGGCCGAAAAAAGCTTTCTTCACCTGCGGGGCGACTTAGAAACGCTCAAGCGGGTGCTCGAAGCGGTCAGTGTTTTCGAACGGCTCGTTGGTTGGGAAGAAAAAGACCCCATCCTTTTCGAGCTTCTTGGAAAATATCTCGATATTGTCAATGAACTGGCCAAAGAAAAAAAGACGGACAAGGTGCTCCTTTTGACCGAAGGTTTTCTCTTTCAATTATTTTCTCACCTTGGGTACGAGATTGAGACAGGAGCGTGTGTCGTCTCAGGAAAAAAACTGACCCAAGGGGAAAGACACTTTTTCAGTCCCAGCGCCGGCGGCATGCTGCGGGGCGAACACGCCCATGAAACGCATGGCGCGCTTCCGGTGAGCGAGAGTGTTATCAAGCTCATCAGATTGTTTCTTGGCAATAAATTGGAAGTTTTGCCAAAAATCGCCGTGGATCAAGGAGAGCTGCGCGAGGCACGTCAAGTTGCCACTCGTTTTTTCCAGTGGATAGAAGGGTAGTTTTTTGCTACAATGAAGAAAACGAGACTAAGTTCCGCCGCGCTTCTTCAGAAGCTAAAAGCCCCGCCCGCAACGATTCGCAAGAGAAGCGTAGCGATTCGGGCAGGTAACCAGTTAAGAAACTGCCTGTATGGCCCTTGATGAACTGAATGATAAATTACACAGTCGCGATTTTCATTTGGATCGCGTTCATAATCCTTCGATATTTGAACCGAACGGCGCGCAATCAGAATCTGCTGATTCGGGAATCAGCCAGACAGAAACTTGGAGCGATGTCGGGACATCTTCCGGAACGGGTAAAGCGGGAATCTTGCCGAACATGCCCTACAAAAAACATGTTAAAATCACGGCATTTGCTCTCGGTGGAATCGTGCTTTTGTCGGTGATACTCGGACTGGCTATGCAGTTTCGCTCCGTGATTTTTAGCGAGGAGAATATCAAGATGACTCTGGTTGGCGCGAATGATGTCTCCAGTGCCGAGCCGGTGACATTCACTCTTGAATATAACAATGACAACTGGGTGGGTCTGGAGAATGTTTCCGTTATTTTCGAATATCCGGAAGCATTTCACCCCGATGCCGCCGCCAATATGGTTGTGAGCAAGTCTCGGGCAGAAAAACAGATTGGGGAAATCTCTTCGAATGGCTTTGGTAAAGTGGCTCTTTCCGGAAGGTTTTACGGCTATCGCGGAGAGCAGGCGGTGATATCGGCGATACTTCGCTATAGTCCGAACAACTTATCCGGTTCTTTCGAAAAACGAGTTCAAAAAGAAGTGCGCGTTGCCACCTCGCCCCTCTTTTTTGAAATTTTGGCGCCGACAGAATTAGCTTCGGATCAAGATATCCTGTATGAGATTCGCTATGCGAACAATGGCCCCGTTGACTTTCCTAATTTACGCGTCAAGCTCGATTATCCGGAAGGCTTCACTTTTGTTGATGCCGATCCGAAGCCATCCGATGGTGGGACGACGGTGTGGGTCCTCCAGAATTTACAGCCCCGAGCCGAGGGAAAGATTATCGTTCGCGGAAAACTTCATGGTGAACGGGATCAACAAAAATGGATACAAGGAGGGATAGGATTTTTTCAGGGAGACGGTAATTTCGCGGTGTATAGCGAACATGAGCGGAGGACACATGTAGTGGCTTCACCATTTTCTATCACTCAGACCGTGAATGGGGATGCTTCTGTGGTGGCTATTAATCCCGGGGAGCAGCTGAACTATATAGTGCAGTATAGGAATGACGGGAACATCGGTATTCGGGACGCGATCCTGACGGTTGAGATTGATTCGCCCTATATCGATTGGAGCACGCTCAGGTTTCAGGGCAGTGAGCATGGCGCCTATATCCAATCAAGCAAATCCATCATTTGGAAAGCGTCTGACATGGGAGTGCTCTCTCGGGTAGAACCGGGGCAGGGAGGCGGAACCTCTTTTTCTGTCGCGACATACAGTGATCTGAGAAAACGGTTTCCTGATACTCGCAATCTTTCCATCCAGTCGGTAGCCAAGATTGATAGTCCAGATATTCCTTCGCTTTCAGGGGCGACCAAGGTGGTGGCGAGTAGCATCGTTTCGATTCAGGTGAATACCTTGGTAACGGTCGACGTGTTGGGCTACTATCAAGATAGCGTTTTTTCGAATAGCGGACCGATACCGCCCGTTGTGGGACAGGAAACGACGTATACGATACGCCTCCCCATTGTCAACACGTTTAATGATGTCGAAAATGCTCGTGTCAATCTCGCTTTGCCGACCGGTATTCGTTATACAGGGAAAAGAAGTCCAGAGAGCGAGAAAATGGTTTTCAATGAGCGATCCAACGAACTGGCTTGGGATATCGGCACGCTTCGCTCCGGTGAGACTCGTGAACTTGTTTTTCAGATCGGAGTGGTTCCTGATCCGGGAAGCGCGGCCCAGGAAATTATTTTGGTCAGTCGAACAGTCTTTACAGGGAAAGATGTCTTTACTGGACAGGAAGTGAGAATTGAAAAAGGAAAGAAAACGAGCAACATTCCAGAAGATGTTTCAATTTCGACTTCGGGATATAATGTTCAGGCCGCTAGTCAGTAAGTAGTTTTTATTACCTATCGTTTTTGGGTTCAGGGCTTGCCTGCCCGAATCGCTACGCGAATCGTTGCGGGCGGGCTCTGGGGTGAATACCTGTTATTGAGAGGAGTATTGTTTTGTTATGTTACTTTGGAAAAAGAGAATACAGACTGACCATGGACGGGTTGGTGAAATACAGACGAGAAAAGGGAGTTTACACGCTCCCTTTTTCATGCCGGATGCGACCCGGGCGTCGGTGCGCGGCATGACGTCGGATGAACTCTCCGCCATCGGTGTTGAGGCGCTTGTCGTTAATACTTACCATCTCTTTCTTCAACCCGGGGAGGCATTGGTGAAAGATGCTGGCGGGATACACGCATTTATGAACTGGCAGCGGCCGGTACTGTCCGATTCAGGGGGCTATCAAGTCTATTCGCTTATTCACAAAAATCCGGATCTTGGACGTATCACTGAAGAAGGCGCGGAATTTCGTTCAGTACTTGATGGCTCTACGCACCTTTTGACACCGGAGCGGGCGATTCAAATTCAGTTTGATCTCGGAGTGGATATGATGGTGGTGCTCGATGATCCACGACCCAATGATGCCCCAGAGGAGGAAATTGTAAACGCTGTGGACCGAACCCTTCGTTGGGCCAAGCGCTGTCGGATTGAATTTGACCACCAGGTAATGGAGCGAGGACTGACTGACGAAACACGCCCCCTTCTTTTTGGAGTAGTGCAGGGAGGAATGATGCTTTCCGAACGCAAACGTTGCGCCGAAGGACTGGTGACAATAGGGTTTGATGGCTACGGTCTTGGCGGGCGCCATGTCGATATGGAAGGAAAATTTTTAGGTGAACTTATGACCGCGTTGGCCTCATTTCTTCCGGAGGACAGCATCCGTTTTGCGCTTGGAGTAGGCAAGCCAGAAGATATCGTTCGCTTACATGCTGTCGGCTGGGATATGTTTGATTGCGTCATCCCCACACGAGAAGGAAGACATGGACGTTTATTCATTTGGGATGAACAAACGAATCACTCATCACTCATCACTCATTTGGCATCCTCTTTTTATTCCACTATCAATATTAATAATGAGCAGTTTACGCGGGACTTCGCACCAGTCGATGTGACCTGTGATTGTACCCTCTGTACCAAGTATACCCGCGCTCATCTACGTCATTTGTTCCGTGTCGGCGAAGCGCTCGCTTTTCGTTTGGCATCCGAACACAATCTGCGTTTCTATATGCGGCTGATGCAGAAACTTCAGAAATAACTACGCACCAAAGGTTCTCCCCGCGCTATCTATCATCTTTATGCGGTCGTCTATAGGATGATAGATGGGTTTGAAAGAGTTGAAACGGAAAGGATGAAAAGAGGAGTGGGAAATGAAAAAAGCGCGACCGGAGGGTTCTCCATCGCGCTTCTGCCTGCCTGTCTGTTGAAGGGGGTGTGAACTGTTAGTTCATTTTCGGGTTGAATTCCGACGAGGATGGTACTCGCAGTTGCCAGGTCACCGGCCACACATTGCCACACTGGCAGTAGTAGTGGAGCCGAATGGTTTCTTGACCTGACTGTTCTTGGCGGAGCAGTCGGCCATCTTCGCGACATCCTGGGCAAGGGTGTTTGGCTTCAGGCTCAGCCGGTCGGAAAAACCGGTAGGCGAGCATCAGGAAACCAACACCACCGGCGCCGATGGCAAGGAGTAGAAAGAGAGTAAACTTACCCAAGGTGATCTCCTGTATGGGGGTATTATGTTCCCCGGGGTTGCGAAAAGGACGGAACAAGTGAGGTAAAGGCTTGAGCAATGACGCTTTTGCCTGTACACTGAACTTGTGAAATAACCCCATCAATATACATGAAATAAGCCTTTTTGTCAATCCCGCACCTTTTCCGTGGATAACCTCGGTAAGGAAAGGTTGTAAGGTGTAGCCGCCTATCGGCTTGCACAAGAGACAATCACCATTTTTTCATAGAAAAGGTGCGGGATCAATATCCTATGTCAGAAGAAAAAAATGATTTGATGGAGAAAATAGTATCGCTGTGCAAGCGCCGGGGGTTTGTGTTTCCCTCGTCGGAAATCTATGGTGGCTTTGCGGCGGTCTATGACTTTGGCCCGTATGGAGTGGAACTGGCCAGAAATATCCGCGAGGCCTGGTGGCAGGCTATGGTGCGCGATCATGAGAATATCGTCGGCCTTGATAGTGCGATTTTCATGCATCCGAAAGTCTGGGAGGCCTCGGGTCATGTGGGTGGCTTTTCAGACCCTCTTTCTGAGTGCAAAGAGTGCCATGCGCGAGTGCGGGTGGATCACCTGCTGGAAGAGGCTGGTGTGTTCGCTGATGAAAAGATGAGTGAGACCGAAATTAACCAGCTTTTTACCGAAAACAAGGATAAGATGGTCTGTCCAAAGTGCGGCAAGAAGAACTTTTCTGAGGCCAAGAGTTTCAACTTGCTCGTACAATCCAATTTAGGAAATTTTACCGGTGACTGGACGAAAGAGCCGACGTATCTCCGTGGTGAGACGTGCCAGGGTATCTATGTCAATTTCAAAAACGTACTTGATTCTTCTCGGGTCAAGGTGCCATTCGGTATTGCTCAGATTGGTAAGGCGTTTCGTAATGAGATCACCGCCCGGCAGTTTATCTTCCGTAAGCGCGAGTTTGAGCAGATGGAGATGCAGTACTTTGTTCGCCCAGAGGAGGCGTCGGCCGCCTATGAAGAGTGGCGAGCGAAGCGCTTTCAATATTACATCGACCTCGGTATCAAGCCAGAGAATCTGCGTTGGCACCAGCACGAGAATCTGGTGTTCTACGCCAAAGCGGCCTGGGATATTGAGTACCATTTCCCGTTCGGATTCAAAGAACTAGAGGGAGTGCACAACAGGAGTGACTACGATCTGACCCAGCACAGTAAGTTCTCGGGTGTTGATCTGTCGTATCGTGATCCGCAGACGGGGGAGAAATATACTCCATGGATTGTGGAGACCTCTGTCGGATTGGATCGGACCTTCCTGGCCGTGATGACGGATGCATACACAGAGGAA
>CAZATJ010000001.1:15354-30629 GCA_964488025.1 uncultured Bdellovibrionales bacterium | reverse complement strand
CGGGAAATTTTCACAATGCTTAAGAAAGATTTCCGCACGGAATTCGATGATAACGGCAATGTCGGCAAGCGCTATCGCCGTCAGGACGAAATCGGGACGCCGTACTGTGTGACGGTAGACTTCGATACGCTCGGCCTCGGTGATGACAAATCGCTCGAAGGCACCGTCACCGTCCGTGACCGCAACACGATGCAACAAGAACGAGTGAAGATTGATGAGTTGAGCCAGTATTTCCAGAAATAATGTAAAGAATGATTTATGAAATATCAGAAACACACTTTGAAGAACGGACTCAGGATTTTGCTCGCACCGATGCAGGAGACGGGGACGGCCACGGTTATCGTCATGACCGGGGTGGGATCACGCTATGAATCGCGGGCTGAGAATGGCCTGGCGCATTTTCTCGAGCACATGTTTTTCAAAGGCACCGAGAAGCGCCCGACAGCTATGGACATCTCCAAAGAGCTCGATGCTATCGGCGCTGAGTACAATGCCTATACTGGCAAAGATCGCACGGCCTACTATGCCAAGGTAGAGGCTCACCATTGGGAGACAGCTCTTGATGTTGTTTCTGACCTCTTTCTCAATGCCAAGATCGAACAGGAAGAAATCGATCGAGAGCGCGGACCAGTACTCCAAGAGCTCAATATGTACGAAGACATGCCGATGCGTCACATCGGCGATTTGTGGGAATTACATCTGTATGGGGATCACCCACTCGGTTGGGAGATCATTGGACCCAAGGAAAATCTGAAGCGCTTTATGCGTAAAGATTTTATCAAGTACTTGAATCGTGGCTATGTGGCGGAGAACGTCGTTATCGGCGTAGCAGGAAAGATTGATCCGAAAGTAGTGAAAAAAGAAATCGAGAAGCATTTCGCCGGCATCCGTACTGGCAAGAAGCCGACGTTTAAGAAAACAACCAAGAAACAGTCGGTGCCAGAGGTGTATGTGCAGAATAAAAAGACGGACCAGACCCAGCTCATTGTGGGGGTTCGGGCGTACGATATGTACCATAAGGATCGTTATGTTCTCGCTGTTCTTTCGACCATCTTGGGTGGTGGTATGTCGAGTCGGTTGTTTATGGCGGTGCGGGAGCGACGGGGACTGGCCTATAGTGTTCATACTATGACGGAGAATTTCCATGATGCCGGGTACCTCGCCACGCAGGCTGGAGTGGAACATGAAAACCTGGAAAAAACCATCGCGGTGATTCTCGATGAGTACCAGAAAATCGCCACGGAAAAGGTGGAAGCCGAGGAATTAAAGAAGGCCAAGGAGTACATCAAGGGCAAGATGGCCATGGGGCTCGAAGGATCAGATGATGTGGTAGAGTACCTGGTGACCCAAGAAGCTATTCGCGGTGAAATTGTCTTGCCAAAAGACAAGGCCAAGTTGATCGATAAAGTCACAGCCGACGATGTGCTGCGGGTGGCTCAAGATATTTTCCAGAACCAGAAGCTCAACCTGGCCGTCATCGGTCCCAAGGCCAATAAGGCGAAGCTCGAGAAACTCCTCAAGTTATAAGCTAATCCCTAAAAGCTAACAGCTTCCCAGATATGACTGTCAACGAACATGTCGAAGTCGGAACGAAAGTGCTCCTCCGGGCGGCACTGCTTTTGGCTGCCGCTTACATACTCTATCTCATTCGTGATGTCGTACTTCTTGTTTTGCTCGCGGTGTTGACGGCAGCAGCGCTGGTGCCAGCCATTGGGAAGTTTCAGAAGTTTGGTTTGTCGCGCACTGCGGCCGTCATCATCTCTTACACGCTACTCTTTTTTACGGGAGTTATTTTGCTTTCAGTCTTTTTGCCGCTGTTCTTTTCCGAAATCAAGCAGTTTCTTCAGAATTGGCCGGAGTATGCCAAACGTTTCGATACCTTCATGGGCGGGCTGGAGACGTACTCACAGAGTATCGGTATCGAGTGGAGCAAGGAGGAATTCGTTCAGGGAATCGAGGGGAATATCTCTCAGTGGTTTTCTCAGATTTTTTCCACGACGGTCGATCTCTTCCGAAGCTTTATCCACTTCATCGGGTATTTCTTTCTCGCTCTCTATCTGTCGCTTGAAGAAAAGGGCATCGAGAAATTTTTTCTGCTTCTGACTCCGAAGCGGTACCATGCTCAGGCGCTGTCGATTGCCAGTCGTATGCAAGGAAAAGTCAGCCAGTGGCTGTTCGGACAGATGCTCCTCATGCTTATCGCCTTCGGCATCTACTATGTCGGCCTGTCGCTCTTGGGCGTGCCGTATGCTCTGGCCATCGCTTTTTTCGGCGGGTTTATGGAGATTTTGCCGTATGTCGGTCCGGTACTCGCCGCTGTTCCGGCTATTATCATCGGCCTTTTATCTTCTCCGGTACTTGGTGCTTCGGCGCTCCTCTTCTATATCATTGCTCATCAGGTAGAAGCGCACATTGTGGCCCCACAGGTCATGAAACATTCGGCTGGACTCAATCCCGTCGCTCTCATTGTCGCTATTCTGATTGGGCTCGAGCTTGGCGGGGCGCTCGGGATCATTCTCTCCGTACCGATTACCATGATTCTCTCGGTGTTCGTCGAAGATCTATTCGAGAAGAGACAAGGATAATATCTTACGTGTATGGATTCCGGAATTTTGTATATTGTCGCCACTCCCATTGGTAATCTGGGCGATATGACACTTCGTGCCATCGAGACGCTCCAGGCTGTCGACACGGTATTGTCCGAAGACACGCGGGTGACTGGCAATCTGCTTCGTCATTTTGATATCAAAAAACCGCAGGTGTCATTTCATGAGCACACGGAGGCCGACAAGGCAGAGAAACTCATCGCGCGGATGAAGGGAGGAGAAAATATGGCGCTCGTCACCGATGCTGGCACCCCAGGTATTTCTGATCCGGGGAATGTTTTGGTGGCGCTGGCCGCTGCGGCCGGTATCAGAGTGGTGCCGATTCCGGGAGCCAATGCGCTTGGAGCGATTGTTTCCGTGGCCGGTATCGATATGCGAGAATTCGTGTTCCGAGGGTTTCCACCTCATAAGAAAGGAAGACAGACATTTTTTCAGTCAGTTGCCGACAGTGTTTTACCGGTCATCTATTACGAGTCACCGCACCGAGTCGTGAAGAATCTCGAACTGCTCATGGAACTCGCTCCCAACAAAAAACTCATCCTCGGACGAGAATTGACGAAGATATTTGAAGAAGTGGTGCGGGGCAGTATCAGTGAAGTGAAAACGTATTTGGAGGGAAAGGCCGGGAAGATGAAAGGGGAATTTACGATTGTAGTATACTAGAAAAGTCCTTAAAAAAGTTGTTGAGCCCGACACGCAGTACGTATCGGGCTCGGGGTTGAGAGGGGAGCGGTGGCTATTTCGGCATGGGCCACCAAGGACGGGAGAAAGCGTTCTCCCAGGCCCAGGCGGCCGCGTCCTTGTCCATGACGATCAGCGTCATGGCGATGGTTGCCAGCACCAGGATGACCAGCATCATCGTTCCGGCGACCTCAGCGACGTGCGAATTGAGCGCGCGGGCGAGAAGGGTGCCGACGACTCGGTCGGCCTTGACCCATGGGCTGGGACTGGCGAGATAACACGCCAGCGTGATGATCCAGCTCGTGACGAGCACGAAGCCTGTCAGGAAACCGAGGATGACCCATTCGAGCCAAGAGAGATCTTCCTGTGTCTGTGTGTCTGTCATCGTAACTCCTTGAAGGTGTGGTTGGAGAGTCCCGGTCGCCCATCTCCAGAAGATGGACCAGTGTATCAGGGCGACAAAGCCAATCATGCACCATCGACCATTTTTCTCTGAGGGTACCATTTCTTCTCCTCGGTTGGTTGGGGAACAAAAACAGGCACAAGGCACTGTTCAATACATTATATACCATAAACAAGACTTTGTCAATCCCACACCTTTTTATATTTCGGTAAAAAGGCTTATAATAAAGAAAAAGCGTAGATCGAGTTACTTTTAAAAAGGTGCGGGATCAATATCATAATCAGAGAATATGTCAGAAAGTATTACAAACAAGCCATTTTATATCACGACCGCTATTGACTATGTGAACGCTGATCCGCATGCTGGGCACGCAGTCGAGAAGGTGCTCACCGATGTGGTGGCGCGCTATCATCGTTTGCTCGGAGAAGAGACCTATTTTCTCACCGGTTCGGACGAGAACAGTTTGAAGAATGTGCAGGCAGCTGAAAAGGTCGGGAAACCGACAGAAGCAGTAGTAGCCTTCTATGCGGAGGCGTTTCAGAATCTCTCGCGCTCTCTGGATCTTTCGTTCGATCAATTCATCCGGACGACTGAGCAGAAGCATTTCGCTGGAGCGAAAAAAATGTGGACGGCCTTCAAGTCAGAAGATCTCTACAAGAAAAAATACCACGGCCTTTACTGCGTGGGGTGCGAGGAATTCAAGATGGAGAAGGATCTGATTGAGGGGAAGTGTCCCGATCACCAGAAGGAGCCGGAAGTGGTGGAGGAAGAGAATTGGTTTTTCAAGCTTTCGAACTATCAGGACCGACTCCTCGAACTCGTTGAGAGCGGTACACTCAAGGTCTCTCCGGACTATCGCAGGAACGAAGTGCTGTCATTCATCAAGATGGGGCTGGAAGATTTTTCCATTTCCCGTTCGGTAGCTCGGGCGAAGGGTTGGGGGGTGCTGGTGCCTGGAGACGACACGCAGATCATGTACGTGTGGGTGGATGCCCTGTCGAATTACATCACGGCACTTGACTATGCGACGGACGGGGCATTGTACGAAAAATTTTGGGCGGGCACAGGGGAGCGGGTGCATGTCATTGGTAAGGGCATTCTGCGCTTTCACGCTATTTACTGGCCGGCTATGCTTCTTTCGGCCGATCTGCCACTCCCGACTACCATCTATGCTCATGAATATCTGACTATCAATGGCCAGAAACTCTCGAAGTCACTCGGCAATGTTATCCATCCAGACGAGCTGGTGGCAAAATTCGGTATTGATGGGACACGGTACCTGCTTTTGACGGCGCTCCCGTATTCCAAAGATGGGGATTTGTCGTGGGACAAGATGACCGAGAAGTACAATGCCGATTTGGCTAATGGTCTCGGTAACTTAGTTTCACGCATTGTGAAATTGAGCGAGAAGCTGGAACACGAAGAAGAGCGTGTGATAGATGTATCGGAAGCAGGGGTACTCGGGGCGCTCCAACCATTTTTTACCAAATTTGATTTGAGCAGTGCCTTGGTTCATATTTGGACCGGCGTGCAGACACTCAATGAATACTTGGGTAAGGAAGAGCCGTGGAAATTAGAAACCAGCTCGGAGAAGTTTGTTGAGGTGATGAAATATGCGCGGCATCAACTAGCGCTCATTGCGGCTGAGATAGAACCGTTTCTGCCGAATACGTCAGAAAAAATCGAAATGGCACTGAAGACCGGGAAAGTGGAGCCACTTTTTCAGCGCATCAAGTAAAAAAGTATCATGTACCTTGTATTCCGTATAACGTATGGATACTGGATTACTTACTTTTGAATACATGATACAGCATACTCAGTACGTTATACGCTTTCTATGCAAGACATCCACACTCATCTCTATTGGCAATCGTACGACGCGGATCGTGACGCGGTCGTTCGGCGAGCGCGTGAGGCGGGAGTGAAAGAGATGCTCGTTATCGGTTGTACGGTCGATGAGAGTCGCCAGGCGATAGCAGTGGCTGAG
Organism: uncultured Bdellovibrionales bacterium; assembly: GCA_964488025.1. GTDB lineage: Bacteria > Patescibacteriota > Minisyncoccia > Moranbacterales > UBA1568 > UBA1568. The sequence goes on along the minus strand of CAZATJ010000001.1, from coordinate 24,952 downwards.
AAATATGAGGCAGTATACGCGAGCGTCGGAATACATCCCCATGAGATAAATTCTCTCGTGGAAAGCCAAAATCCAAAAGACCAAATAGAAGCATGGGTCACGGATTTACGAAAGTTGGCGCGACAGGAGAAGGTGGTGGCGATTGGGGAGTGTGGGTTAGATTATTATTCTCATCCTGCCCGAAATGCTGCGCATAACGCTGCAGGCGGGGACAAAACAAAAGCGATTACCGATGAACAGAAAGTAATGCAGAAGGAAGGATTTTTGGCGCAGATTGCGCTCGCCCAGGAACTGAATCTCCCAATCATTGTTCATTGTCGTCCCTCTCAAGGTACTCAGGATGCTTACGAAGACATGTTTGAGATTCTCAAAGATCACTCACCCGCTTCGACTCAAGATTCAAATCGAGGTGAGTCACCTGTCTCTCATCCCATATCCTGTATTCTCCATTGCTATATGGGGGATACGGAAGTGACTCAGAAATTCCTGACACTTCCAATGGTGTATTTTTCTTTTACGGGGAACATCACCTATCCAGTAAAAAAAGCACTGGCCGGAACTAAAGACGATTTGACTGAAACGGTGAAGCTCGTTTTACTCGAACGGGTATTTGCCGAAACCGATTGCCCGTTCCTTGCTCCGCAGGCGCACCGTGGGAAACGGAACGAACCGGCGTTTGTGAAAGAGGTGCTCGAGTGTATTGCCAAGCTTCAGGGTCAGGAGGTCTCAGCGGCCGAACAGACGATTGAAGCGAATTTCAAAAAGGTTTTTTCTCAAACATAATCATAACCCTATGCACGATCAACCGCCTCTACCGGGAGCCTCGCCCGACTCGCCTGTCGGGAGAGAGGAGCTTTCCGAGCTGGAGAGAAAGATCAGAGACTTATCGACGGAGATAGACGGATTGCTTCATCAGAAAGCGGCGTTACATGACAGGATTTCGGTCAAAGCCCTGGAGACGATGATTTCTGGAAAATTGAATGAGCGGGCGGGCTATATCATGCGGAGGCAGGAACTCTTGCAAGGTGGTGCCGGGGAGGCATGATATAATCGAGGGGCATAACTATTGTCAAAACCTGTATGTCAGGGAAGGAGCAGATGAGTTATCGGGATCAGGGAGGGGGCAATGGTCAGCCGGGTCGATTGAGTCTTTTAAATAATGATGAAAATTCTGATGGGAAAGTTTTGTCCCCTGAGCGGGCCAAGGTGGCGGAAAAAGAATGACTGGAGGCTCAGTATCAGACGGTTTTCGGCACCTCGTTCGTCCAGTAGCTGTTTTTTGGTTGACGTTTTTCTCTTTTCGACATAGAATAGAAGCGCTTAAAAAGAAGGAAAAACCTTCTTTTTGTCTGTAAAAACAAGATGAGGTCATGTATCCCGTTAGAAGTCGCGGTCGCGATACTATCGTGGTTCATGAAAATACAAAAAGGGAGAAGAAAGTTTAATTGGCGGAATGTATACAGTATGGCGTCCGCGCCCTACTTCTAACGGGATGGAAATATCGATTGCGGCGGAAAAACTGTTTAGTATCGGATTCTTGCCGGTGACCAATGCACTGCTCATTGGTGTATTAGTGAGTGCTTTTCTTATTTTCATTACTACCAAGGCGACTAAAAACCTTATCCAGGTTCCTCGGGGGGTGCAGAACGTTCTCGAAATAATTTTTGAGGCCCTGCTCGGTCTCATAGAGAGCGTGACTCAAGACAAAAAACAGGCCCGTCAGTTTTTCCCTTTGATTGCTACTATTTTTTTGTTCGTGCTTATTGCTAACTGGGCGGGGCTTTTGCCGGGGCTTGGGACAATCGGAATTACTCACACCGATGCTGCTGGCCATGCGACCATTATTCCGTTTCTTCGGAGTACTTCGGCAGACCTGAACTTCACTCTGGCTTTGTCGCTTATCACGGTTATCACGGTGCAGTTTACCGGTATTGCGGCGCTGGGAATCGTGAAGTACGGTAAGAAATTTTTCATCAGTCCTTTTCGCAAGCCCTATGGTATCGGTATGGCCGTCGGAATTCTTGAGCTGGTAAGCGAAGTGGGAAAAATTATCTCTTTCACTTTTCGTTTGTTCGGAAATGTTTTTGCCGGAGAAGTGCTTCTCACGGTGATGCTTCATCTCGTACCCTACTTTTTACCGCTCCCATTCATGTTTCTTGAGGTGTTCGTCGGATTCATTCAGGCGGTAGTGTTTGCCATGCTGACGCTTGTTTTTCTCAAGATGGCAACGCTGGAACCGGAACACTAGGGGTGGTTGAAAACAGGGGAAATGGACAGATATGAAGAAAAGCCCTATAATAGGTCAGTCTCATTGAAGAAGAGTAAGTAAATAAATAACGGTAAAGCGTATGGAAGTCGAATCAGCAAAGCTCATTGGAGCAGCCCTCGCCATGGGTCTTGGCGCCATTGGACCCGGTATCGGTCTCGGTATTTTGGCTTCGAAGGCCCTGGAAGCCATCGGTCGCAATCCAGAAGCGCAGGGGAAAGTGCAGACAACGATGATTCTTGCCATCGCTGTGACGGAAGCCGTGGCGATTTACGCCTTAGTAATCGCTCTTATGATTCTCTTCGCGTAATATCTTTGCCATGGAAGTCTTAGCGAAACTCGGAGTTGACGGAAAACTGCTTCTCGCGCAAGCGATTAATTTTGCGGTGCTTTTCTGGGTACTGCGCCGTTTCGCGTATCAGCCGATGCTCGATTTTCTTGAGAAGCGGACCGCTCGTATCGAACAGGGACTGAAAGATGCTGAGGCCGCTCAGGTAAAGCTCGGTGAGATGGAAGCCAAGGAAAAGGCAGTGATTTCCGAGGCTCGCGCAGAAGCCAGAAATATTCTCGCCCTTGCTGAAAGCTCGGCCAAGAAGCGCGATGACGAGCATATGATTGAGACCGAAGCGAAAATAAAGCGTCTTCTCGAAGAAGCGGCAGTGAAGATCCGCGAAGAGAAAGACCAGGCGATGGCCGGAGCCAAAGAGGAAATCGGTGAATTGGTGATGCTTTCGGTAGAAAAGATCCTCCGCGAGAAAGTGGATGAAGCGAAAGACAAAGAACTTCTGAAAAAGATGATCCAATAAAAAAGTTTTGAATTTATTTAGCATGCGTCCCACCGTTTCACAATATGCAGCGGCGCTCGAAGCGCTCTCGTTTGAGGGCACAATCGGGGTCAAGGATATCTCCCGGAATTTTTTGGGATTTTTGAAACGGCGAGGCGAATCAGATAAGGCGAGCCTCATCGTGAAACAGCTCGAAAAAAGGGCTCTCGAGCAATCGGGAAAACTGATGGTTGCGGTGGTGACGGCGCATGAACTTTCAGAAGAGATGAAGAAATCTCTCATGAAGAAGGCCGAGGAGATGTTCCCTGGGAAATCGGTGATGCTCTCCTATGAAATTGATAGTACCGTAATCGGTGGCGCTCGTTTCCGTACGGATGAGACGCTCTATGATGCGACTGTTTTGGCCGAACTCGGCGCCTTGAAAAAAGTATTGCACTAAATCCTAACTCCTTTACCCTAACCCCTGTCTCTATGAGCAATCCACTCATTCAAGAACTGAAGAAACATATCGCCGAATTTCATCACGAGCCGAAAGCCGAGGCTATCGGAACGGTACTCGAGATTGGTGATGGTGTGGCGCGTGTCGCTGGTCTTTCTGAGGTTATGGCCGGAGAAATGGTAGAGTTTGAGAATGGCGCTATCGGGGTCGCCCTCAATCTTGAGGAGGGTGAAGCGGGAGTGATGCTGCTTGACGAAACAGGAACCTTGGGCGAAGGGGCAACCGCCAAGAGTACCGGCAAGATTCTTTCGGTGCCGGTCGGCGAGAGTGTTATCGGCCGCGTGTTGTCGCCTTTGGGGGTGCCAATCGACGGCAAGGGCGATATCGTCGCCTCCGGCTATTACCCGGTGGAAAAAATTGCTCCTGGTGTCATTACCCGTCAGTCGGTGAATCAGCCGCTCCAGACCGGTATCAAGGCGATTGATGCTCTTATCCCGATTGGTCGCGGTCAGCGCGAACTCATCATTGGTGACCGACAGACCGGCAAGACCGCCATCGCTATCGATACGATCATCAATCAGAAGGGGCAGGGGGTCATCTGTATTTATGTGGCCATTGGTCAGAAGGAATCCAAAGTAGCACGAATTGTGGCAGAGTTGCAGAAAAGCGGTGCTATGGAGTACACCACCGTTGTCGTGGCCGGTGCTTCCGATCCTTCGGCTCTGTCGTTCATTGCTCCGTATGCCGGGTGCGCCTTGGGGGAATACTTCATGGATCAGGGCAAGGATGTACTCGTGATCTATGATGATCTTTCCAAACACGCGGTCGCCTATCGGCAGATTTCGCTTATTCTTCGTCGGCCACCGGGACGCGAGGCTTATCCGGGCGACGTGTTCTACGTGCATTCTCGTCTGCTTGAGCGCAGCGCTAAATTGAACCAGGAAAATGGTGGTGGGTCATTGACAGCACTCCCGATTATCGAAACGCAGGCTGGTGATGTGTCGGCCTATATCCCGACCAACGTCATTTCGATTACCGATGGCCAGATTTATTTGGAATCAGATTTGTTTTACAAGGGTATTCGTCCGGCACTGAATGTCGGTCTTTCGGTGTCGCGTGTTGGGTCGGCGGCCCAGATTAAGGCCATGAAGCAGGTGTCGGGGACGCTTCGTCTTGATCTCGCCCAATTCCGCGAGTTGGAAGCTTTTTCCCAATTCGGATCGGATCTTGATGAAAAGACGAGGACGATGATTGAACGCGGCCGGCGCGCTGTCGAAATGTTGAAGCAGCCGCAGTACGCGCCGCTTGTGGTAGAGAAGGAAGTAGCGGTGCTCTACGCGCTGACTCGTGGGCACGTCGATGACATCGCGACGGAAGAAATCGGTCGTTTCGAACGGGAATTTCTCTCTTATCTTGATAACGAAGGGAAAGAAGTCGGTGAGGCTATTTTGAGAGAACGGACACTAACACCGGAAGTCGAGGAGTTACTCAAGAAGCACATCGAAGCATTTAAGAAAAATTTTGCGGCGTAAATTATGGCCAATGCACGGGATATACGGCGACGAATCAAAGGCGTGAAGGGAACAGGGAAAATCACCCGGGCCATGGAGATGATTTCCGCTGTCAAAATGCGCAAAGCGGTAGCAAACGTGCTGGCTATTCGTCCGTATGCCGAGAGTGCCATAGAGCTTTTGAAACAACTCAAACGGGCAGTTGGAAGCGAAGATCACATATTGCTCACGGAGCGTTCGGTCAAAAAGGAATTGTACGTGGTTATTACGAGTAATCGCGGTCTGTGCGGCGCTTTTAACGCCCAGATTGTGAAGCGGTTACGTCAGACACTGAAAGAAGATGAGGGGAAGGAACGGTGTTTTATCACGATCGGTAAGAAAGGCGAAAACGCCGTGCGAAGAATGCTTGCCTCGCCGATTGGCGGGAATGGCGAGATTATAGCGTCATTTCCCGATGTTCTTGCTGCTCCGACTGTCATCGGGATGCGCGCTGTCGCTCGGCTCATCATCGAAGAGTTTGAGACGAAACGCGTCGATCGGGTAGTCATGATCTATACGGACTATATTTCGATGTTGTCCCAGGAAGTGAAGGTGCGCGCGCTTCTCCCAGTGGCCATCAAAGACACCAAGAAAGCGATGAATGAAATGATATCGAAGACCGATGATGTGACCGGAACGACAGCGGAGTATGTCATCGAACCGACGGCCAAGAAAGTGCTGTGGCAGATGATCCCGCGGCTTCTGGAGATGGAATTGTACCATGCTGTCCTGGAGAGTAACGCTTCCCAGGAATCGTCTCGCATGATGGCCATGCGCAATGCCACTGATGCCGCCAAAGACATGGTGTCCGATTTGACGCTTGCCTACAATCAGCTCCGTCAGGGAAAGATCACTCAGGAGATTGCGGAGTTGTCGGCAGGCATGGCTGCGGTACAGAAGTAATTTTCAATTAATTAATCAAGATTTTCCTTTAAGTAAGAAACACCTATGAGCACCACAGGAAAAATAATTCAAGTCATTGGGCCAGTCGTCGACGTAGAGTTTGGAGAAGGGAACGCTCTCCCAAATATTTATGATGCCTTGGAGCTCACAGTGAGTGGGGTGAAGTTGGTAGTAGAAGTGCACCAGCATTTGGGTGGTAATCGAGTGCGGGCGGTAGCTATGGGAACGACCGATGGTGTGCGGCGCGGTATGGAAGTGATTGCTACCGGTGCCCCGATTTCTGTGCCGGTTGGCAAGGCAGTCTTGGGACGAATGTTTAACGTGCTTGGCGATACGATAGATGGCCGCGCCGACAACCCAGAGGGTAGTCAGGCGGGCAGGTTAGCCGATGCAACGCGGAGATCTATCCACAGAACGGCTCCAGCGTTTGACGAACAGTCGACTAAGGCCGAAGTCTTCGAGACCGGTATCAAATCGATTGACCTTTTCTGTCCGTTCATGAAGGGTGGCAAAGTCGGTCTCTTCGGCGGTGCTGGCGTGGGGAAGACTGTGGTGATTCAGGAACTGATTCGCAACATCGCCTCGGAGCACGGCGGCTACTCGGTCTTTGCCGGGGTCGGGGAGCGTACCCGTGAAGGTAACGACCTCTATTTTGAAATGAAGGAATCCGGCGTACTCGACAAAACGGCGCTCGTGTTTGGCCAGATGAATGAACCACCGGGGTCACGCCAGCGGGTTGCTTTGACCGCGCTTACTATGGCCGAGTCCTTCCGTGATGATGAGGGCAAGGACGTACTGCTCTTTATCGATAACATTTTCCGTTTCACGCAGGCTGGTTCCGAAGTCTCGGCACTTTTGGGGCGCATCCCTTCCGCGGTTGGTTACCAGCCGACCCTGGCGGAAGAAATGGGCGGACTGCAAGAACGTATTACTTCAACTAAGAACGGATCAATTACGTCGGTACAGGCCGTGTATGTACCGGCTGATGACTTGACCGACCCGGCTCCGGCCACCACGTTTGCTCATCTTGACTCGACCGTGGTGTTGAATCGGGCGCTGACGGAAATCGGCATCTATCCGGCTGTTGATCCGCTCGATTCCAGTTCGACCATTCTTGATCCACAGGTAGTAGGAGAGCGGCACTATATGGTGGCTCGGAACGTCCAGAAAATCCTTCAGCGCTATAAGGATCTCCAAGATATTATCGCTATCTTGGGTATGGAAGAATTGACCGATGAGGACAAGCAGACCGTAGCCCGAGCTCGGAAAATCCAGAAGTATCTCTCGCAGCCGTTCTTCGTGGCAGAACAGTTCACCGGTGCTTCGGGGAAATACGTGAAGCTCGATGATACAATTGCCGGTTTTGAAAAAATCCTCTCCGGAGAGCTTGATGATATCGCTGAACAGGCATTTTACATGAGAGGTTCGATTGAGGAAGTAATAGCTGAGGGAAGAAAATAGTTGAAAATTATGGCTTCAATAAAGCTAAAAGTAGTCACTCCCGAAAAGATCGTCATCGAAGAAGAAGTGTACCAGGCGACACTACCTATTTTGGGTGGGGAAGTGACGATTCTGCCGAATCATATCCCGTATATCGGGGCGCTTCAGGCCGGAGAAATTATTCTCCGGACGGAGCCAAACGGCGAAGAGACGAGTCTCGCGACATCTGGAGGCTTCGTTGAATTCCATGATGGCATCCTTTCTATTCTTGCTGATACGGCGGAACGGGCTGAAGAAATTGATTTAGCTCGGGCAGAGGAGGCACGCCAGCGAGCGGAAGATCTGAAGAAGGAACATATTACGATGAGTGATGAGGAGTATGCCCGTACTGCAGCGATGATTGAAAAAGAAATGACACGGGTAAAAGTGGCTCGTCGTCACCATAGTCGCCGCGGAGTGATGTCCGGAAGCAACGAATGATGTTGGAATTTCGAGGAGTGTGGTGTAGAATGAGGGCGAGGATGAATATTCCCGATTTTTCGTAAAAAATAAACACGTGTCTAAAACACCGCTTTGAATAAAAGTATGACAAGAAGAGGGTAATCCGGAGAAATAACTTATGGAAGGGGCTGGCTGGCGCGAAAAAACTATTTGTATCGTGGATGACGACGAAAGCATTCAGGATATCTATCGGACGAAGTTTGTGAATGAGGGTTTTATCGTCATTGTGGCCGCTAATGGGGAAGAGGGAGTGCGGTTGATAAAATCCAAACGACCAGACGTTATTCTCCTCGACATCCAGATGCCCGTACTGGATGGCTTGGGCGTCCTGCGAATACTAAAAGAGGACGCGGAGCTGACCAAGATTCCGGTTGTCGTTTTGAGCAATATCGACGATGACACCGTGTTCCAACGGGTGGAAGAATTGTCTTCGGCACAATACTATCTCATCAAGTCGCTGACTGAAGCACAGAAGGTGGTAGATATTGTTTTGAAAGCACTCGGAGACAAAGCACAATAGAAATGAGGTAAACGGGTTCTTCAGGGCCTGTTTTTTGCTTGAAAAATAATAAGGAGTGCGCTAAAGTAAGGGAATAAAGCGTTTTTTAGGGAATATGAAGCAATACGATCCGCAGAAAATTGAAGGGAAATGGCAGAAGGCGTGGGTCAAGCAAGGTGTACCCAAAAAGACCGGGACAAAAGGAAAGTTCTATATCTTGGATATGTTTCCGTATCCTTCCGGTGATGGGCTGCACGTCGGACACGTTGAAAATTTCACGGCGACTGATATTCTCGCTCGGTTCAAGCGCTTTCAAGGGTATGACGTTCTCCGTCCCATGGGTTGGGATGCTTTTGGGCTCCCGGCTGAAAACTTTGCCATTAAGACAGGTATCCACCCGAAAGTGAAAACTCTCGAATCGATTAAAAATTTCAAGCGCCAGATGCAATCGATTGGTTTGTCGTATGATTGGAGTCGTGAAATCAATACCTCGAGTCCGGAATATTATAAGTGGACGCAGTGGATGTTTCTTTTTCTCTACAAAAATGGACTGGCCTACAAGAAGAAGGCCAAAGTGAACTGGTGTGAATCATGTCATACGGTCCTCGCGAATGAGCAGGTGATCGATGGCAAGTGCGACCGCTCTGGCGATATCGTCATTCAGAAGGACTTGGAGCAGTGGTTTTTCAAGATCACGGATTTTATTGAGCCAACTCAATCACAGGAGGGCAAGAAAGTTACTGGATTGCTCTCCGGTCTTGACGCCATTGATTGGCCGGGTTCGACCAAGGCCGCCCAGAAGCACTGGATCGGCCGTTCCGAGGGTGCGGAAGTGGTGTTTTATGTGGCTGATACCGAGGAAGAAATCCGGGTGTTTACAACCCGCCTCGATACGATTTATGGCTGTACGTATGTGGTCATTGCCCCGGAACATGCTTTGATCAGTCAGCAATTAGCAAGTAACAATCAGCAAATCCAAAATCGAGAGGAGGTCAAAAAGTACATTGCGACGACCAAGAAAAAAACTGATCTCGAGCGAACAGAATTAAACAAGGACAAGACAGGCGTGTGCCTCGAGGGGATAGAGGTCGTCCACCCGTTCACCGGTGAGCGTTTGCCGGTGTATGCGGCGGATTATGTCCTCGCTACGTACGGCACGGGGGCGGTGATGGGCGTGCCGGCGCATGATGAGCGTGATTTCGCCTTTGCCAAGAA
>CAZATJ010000001.1:0-15254 GCA_964488025.1 uncultured Bdellovibrionales bacterium | reverse complement strand
GGGCGGTGATGGGCGTGCCGGCGCATGATGAGCGTGATTTCGCCTTTGCCAAGAAGTATCAATTAGAAGTGAGGGGAGTTGTGTTCCCAAAGAGTATTGAATCCGGACTTTTTGTTGGTGGGAATATCGAACTAAAGGGCGTACAGTTTGCTGAGGAGGCTCATAAAAAAATTATAGATATTCAAGAAGGAATAGAAGTTTTTACTGAGGATGGAAAGTTGTGGGATTCTTCAAAAGAATTTTCTAGACTGACCTCAGAAGAAGCACGAGAGAAGATGGTGGTGTGGCTCAAGAAAGAAAAACTTGGCAAAAAAGTCGTCAATTATCGCCTCCGTGATTGGCTTATTTCTCGTCAGCGCTACTGGGGGGCACCCATCCCGATTATTTATTGTGAGGAATGTGGAGAGCAACCAGTACCCGAGAAAGATTTGCCGGTGAAATTGCCGACGGATGTGGATTTTCGGCCGACCGGTGAGTCGCCACTGGTCAGTTCGCGGAGTTTTCACAAGGTGAAGTGTCCCAAGTGTGGTGCCAAAGCGCGTCGTGAGAGTGACACGATGGATACCTTCGTGTGTTCGAGTTGGTACTACATGCGTTTTGCCGACCCACAGAACACGAAAGTGTTTGCTTCCAAAAAAGCTTTAGCGAAATATCTGCCGGTGGATTTCTACATGGGCGGCGCGGAACACACGGTGCTCCATCTCCTCTATGCCCGCTTCTTTACCAAGGCGCTCATGAAGTATGGATACGTCGAGTTTGATGAGCCGTTTCAGAAATTGCGTCACCAGGGGATGATTTTGGCTCCAGACGGCCAAAAAATGTCCAAGTCCAAAGGCAATGTGGTCAATCCTGACCAGATGGTGGCCGAGTTCGGCGCGGACTCATTGCGTCTCTACGAAATGTTTATGGGGCCGCTTGAAGACATGAAGGCCTGGAATACCGGGAGTATCATCGGCGTGCGGCGGTTTTTGGAAAAATCGTGGAAGCTACAAGACCGTATAGTATATGGTGTATCACGTATTACGGACAAGAATCTCGAATCTCTCCTTCACCGCACGATTAAAAAAGTGACGGAAGATCTAGAGAATCTGAAGTTCAACACGGCTATTAGCTCGCTCATGATTTTGGTGAACGAAATGGAGAAAGCAGATCGAATATCACTTATCACTTATCAAACATCACTTATCTTGTTGTCTCCTTTTGCTCCGCATATTGCGGAAGAACTGTGGTCGCAATTAAGTGAGAAAAAATCCATCTTTCTCGCGCCATGGCCGAAGTACGATAAGAAAAAAATCGTAGCGGAAAGTGTCAATATCGCGGTTCAGGTCAATGGCAAAGTGCGCGCGGTGATCGCGGTCGTGAGTGGCATGAGTGAGGATGAGGTGAGGGCTCAGGCACTGGCCGACGAAAAAGTAAAAGTGTATATTGCTGGAAAAACCGTTCGCAAAGTGATCTCTATCCCCGGAAAAATTGTCAGTATCGTCATATAACTATGCAGGCAGTGATTATGGCAGCGGGACGGGGGACGCGCATGGGGGCACTCACAGACGAGACGCCAAAGCCCATGTTACTGATTCTCGGGAAACCCAAACTTGAGTATTCTCTGAGTATGCTTCCGGATGAGGTCACGGAGGTGATTCTCATTGTTGGCTACCTTGGTCATCAGATTCGTTCGTACTTCGGTGAGTCGTTCGCGGGAAAGAAAGTGAGGTATGTCGAGCAAGCCACACTCAACGGTTCGGGTGGTGCGGTGCACTGTGTGAAAGATTTGGTTGAAGAAAAGTTTCTGGTACTGAATGGTGATGATTTGTATGACCCGGCTGATTTGAAACGATTGTGTGCCTCTGAACTGGCCGTGCTGGCGTGCGAATTGGAAGATGCAAGCCAGTTTGGAGTATTGAAAACGGATAGTGAGGGTCGCCTTACGGGTATTATTGAACGGCCACACGCTCCTGAGCTCAAAACAGTGAATACGGGGGCATATCTTCTGAGCAAACAGTTTTTTGACTATCCGCTCGTCGCGATTTCTGAGACCGAGTTCGGTCTGCCACAAACTTTGGTGCAGGTGAGCGATCGATATGATATTGCGGTCGTGACTACCAAGCATTGGCAGTCGATCGGCCGGCCGGAGGATATCCCGAAAGGGGAGGAGTTTTTAAAAAAATACCGGTGAAGGAGTCTTGGAAGATACTGAGGAGCTGATTCTTTGGAAAAAGTGTTAGAATGATGACGGGGCATTTCTAACCTCTAGACCCTAACTACTAATCTCCCTATCCCTATGTGTGGCATCGTTGGTTATATCGGCAAGCGGGAGGCGAAGGACTTGCTCATCGAAGGACTGCATCGGTTGGAGTACCGCGGCTATGACAGCGCGGGCATATCAGTCATACAGCAATCAACAAATAACAAACAACGTCTCGTGACGGTGAGAGCGCTTGGAAAAGTTGAAAATCTTGAGAAAAAGGTTGGAGAAAAAATGAAAGGGTCGGTCGGTATCGCGCATACGCGTTGGGCGACGCATGGCAAGCCGGCGGAGAAGAACGCCCATCCGCACGCCGATTGTTCCGGCGCTCTCTCGCTTGTGCACAATGGCATCATTGAAAACTATGTCGAACTGAAGGAGCGACTGCTGAAGCAGGGACATCGCTTCACCTCGGAGACGGATACTGAAGTGGTGGCGCATCTCATCGAGGAACACTTGTCCGCCCAAGGCGGATCCGCCTCTGGCGGAGATTTTGAAACGGCTTTTGCAGCGACCGTCAAAGAACTTCGGGGGACATATGGTATCGCTGCTGTTTCGGTAAGTGAACCGGACAAGTTGTTCGTGGCTCGCATGGGCAGTCCGCTTTTGATCGGGGTGGGGAAGGACGAATACTTCGTAGCTTCCGATGTTTCGGCTATCCTCGCGCATACCAAGCGGGTGGTGTACCTGGAGGATGGCGAACGGGCGGTCATTTCTCGTGATGGGTATGTGGTGAAATCAGGAAAAACCGTGCAGCAAAAAGGTGAAACCGATATTGAGTGGTCGGAAAAGGAAGCAGAACGAGGGGGTCATCCGCACTTCATGCTCAAGGAAATTTTTGATCAGCCGGAGAGCTTTGCTGACGCGCTGCGGGGTCGCCTGCTCCCGAGTGAGGGTACGGCTCGGCTCGGAGGGCTACGTGAAGTGGTGAAGCGTTTGGAGGGCATCCGGCGTATCGTGATCGTCTCCTGTGGAACGTCGTATCATGCCGGACTGATCGGGGAATACATGCTCGAAGAATATGCCGGGATTCCGGTGGAAGTGGAGTATGCTTCGGAATTTCGTTATCGCAAACCGCTCATAGACAAATACACGGCCGTCTTGGCGTTGTCTCAATCGGGGGAGACGGCCGATACGCTCGCTGCTATCCGTGAGGCGAAGAATAAAGGGGCGCTGACGCTTGGCATCGTGAACGTAGTCGGTTCGACCATCGCTCGGGAGACGGATGCTGGCGTGTACAATCACGCCGGACCAGAAGTGTCGGTGGCCTCGACCAAGGCCTTTACTTCGCAGTTGGCTATTTTGTCGCTTCTGACCCTTTATCTGGGGCGTAAGCGGGGGATGTCGCTCGTCACGGGGCAACGGATCGCGCGCGAGATGCTCAAACTGCCACGAATGATGGAAAAAATATTCGAACAATCTGGCGCTATCAAAAAATTGGCCAAGAAGTATGCCAATCGGAAAAATTATCTCTATTTGGGGCGCAAGTACAATTTCCCGATCGCGTTTGAAGGGGCGCTTAAGGTGAAGGAGATCGCCTATGTGTCGGCTCAGGGGTACCCGACGGGCGAAATGAAGCACGGTCCGATTGCCCTGGTGGACAAAAACTCACTGACCGTTCTGGTTGCTCCGGTTGATAGTGTCTATGAAAAAAGCGTCAGCGGTCTGGAGGAAATCAAGGCGCGCGGCGGGACAGTGCTCGCCATCACGACCGAGGGAAACACTACCCTGACAAAAAAAGCGGACGCGGTAATCTACCTTCCCAAAACCATCGAGATGCTCACTCCGATTCTCTCTGTTATTCCGCTCCAGCTTTTTGCTTATCATATGAGTGTGACTTTGGGATATGATGTGGACCGGCCACGGAACCTGGCCAAGAGTGTGACAGTGGAATAATTAAAAAAACACAAAACGGAAAACACAAAAGCCAAAAAATTTACAAAACACGGAACGCAAAGTATAAAAAAATATTTTGAGATTGGGTTTTGAAAACGGTGTTTTGTTCGGTATTTCTGTTTTGAGGCCTGTGTTTTCGAGAAGTGGAATGAAATGTCAGAATAGGTTAGAATGGATAATATCCTGAAAATAACAGACTTCCTATGCTTCGAAGTACTATCCCCGATTATCTCCCACTTGACCGGCCGCTCATCATTTTTGACCTGGAAACGACCGGACTTTCGACAGGCGAGGACAAGATTGTCGAGCTGGCCTACGAGAAAATCATGCCTTCTGGCGAGGTGATTGCCTATTGCCAGCGCATCAATCCGGGGATGCCGATGCCCGCCGATGCCAGTCAGGTGAATCATATTTATGATCAGGACCTGGTAGGTTGTCCGAGTTTCGCCACGTTGTCTTATGAATTGTGGAACATGTTCGATGGTTCGGATGTCGGCGGGTTCAATATCACGGGTTTTGATTTACCCTTTTTGCGTGGAGAGTTCGCCAGTGTCGGGAAGAATTTCGACTTTACCAAAAAGAGAGTCCTGGATGCCAAGATTCTTTATCACAAAATGACCGCCCGGAGCATGTTTGCGCCACGCAATTTATCAGCCGCGTATAAACTGTATTTTGGCAAAGAACACACGACCGCTCATACCGGAGCTGGCGATGTCCGAGTGACGGTGGAGATTTTGGAAAAGCAACTAGAACAACATCCGGAATTTCGCGATTGGGAGTATCTCACCGAGCTTCATGGGAACAAAAAACTCCTGGAATCGGCCAAAACGGAACACGCGCCACTGGTCACGGCTAAACCAGCAGGAACATTATTCTAGAATGTCAAAATCCCAATGCCAAATGACAAATGAAATCCAAAATTCAAATGTTTGAACGCGCACCCTTTAGACATTAGGTCGTTGAGGTTTGGTTTGGTATTTGAGCTTTGAAATTTATAAAAATGTTATGCATTTTCTAGACGCCATCATCTTGGGTATCGTCGAGGGGTTGACGGAATTTTTTCCGATTTCATCGACCGGACACCTCATCCTTGCCTCAGCGCTTCTGAAATTGCCGGAGACGGAATTTCTGAAGACATTTCAGATCGTTATCCAGCTGGGGGCGATTCTTGCCATTGTTGTTTTGTATTGGCGCAAACTTTTCTTTGATCAGGAAATCATCAAGCGGATTATCGTGGCACTCCTTCCGGCGCTTGGTATCGGCTTTCTTTTTTACAAGACTATCAAGAGTCTCTTCGGGTCACCGCTGGTGGTTGTTGGTGCTCTTTTTGTCGGCGGAGTCATCCTGATACTTTTTGAACGGTGGTACAAGAAAGAGCAGGGAGTGGTTGATTTACAAACCATGAGTTACAAAACGGCTTTTTTAGTCGGTCTGTTTCAGGTTCTTTCGGTCGTACCAGGAGTCTCTCGGGCGGGAGCCACGCTCCTTGGTGGTCTGTATCTCGGCATAAAACGCACGGCCATCGTCGAGTTTTCTTTTCTTTTGGCTGTGCCGACTATGGCGGCGGCTACAGCGCTTGATATTTTGAAAAGCGACCATTTATTTTCGGGAGCGAATTTTTCCTTGCTGGCCGTCGGTCTCGTTACCTCCTTCGTTGTCGCGATGATAGCGGTCAAGTCCCTCCTCCATTTTGTCGAATCCCACACCTTCATCGCATTCGGTGTCTACCGTATAATCGTAGCGGCGCTGTTCCTCCTCTTTGTTATTTAATGGGTTTAAATCCTATTGGAAATTTTCAATTATGGCATTGTTGTATGGCAAACCGGTAGCGGAGCGGATTCTTTCTCAGGTGAAGGAACGGATTCAGCATGCCGGCATCATCCCGGGGCTCGCGGTCGTGTTGGTGGGTGACTATGTCGAATCCCATAAATACGTCGCCCTCAAGGAAGAGCGTGCCCAAGAAGCCGGTATCTGTTTCGAAAAGCTTTCCTTTCCGAAAACGGTAGCGTCTCAGGGAATTTGTGACGTTATTCGTGGCTTGAATGAGCGACAAGACATTCATGGTATCATTGTCCAGTTGCCGCTGCCGGATGGTTTTCCAACCGATGAAATCATCGCAGAGATTGATCCGAAAAAGGACACCGATGGATTTCATCCAAAAACACTGGAGCGTTTTCTTTCGGGCGATGTGACGGCCTGCCCGGTGTTTCCGCGGGCGATGGTCGAGCTTATCCGTGAGACAGGAATATTATTTCATGGCGAAAAAGCTATAGCGGTAGTCAATTCTGATCTCATGGGGAAGGTTATGGCCCATGCACTCTCGCTTGAGGGATTGGAGAGCGGATATGTTCTGAGCTCCGCGGGTCGTGAGGTCATTGCGGAAAAAACGAAAAGTGCCCGGGTGATTGTGACCGCTTGTGGTATACCGGATCTGTTGACGGCCGAAATGCTCTCGCCCGATGCTATCGTTATCGATGGTGGCAATGTTCATGTGGATGGCAAAGTACGGGGCGATGTGTCTCGGGAAGAAGTGGAGAATCATGTGGCATTCCTTTCCCCGGTTCCCGGCGGAGTCGGTCCCGTCACCGTCGCCACGCTTTTAGCTCGGGTGACGGATGCCGCAATCAGAAAAAAATAAATATCAAGGTCAGACCTTGATATTATGTTGGTGCCGAGGGAGGGACTTGAACCCTCATGATATTGCTATCGCGGGATTTTGAGTCCCGTGTGTCTACCATTCCACCACCTCGGCAAATACCTACTTGATTTTGTCCCTCAGTAAAACCTTTAATTTTTTTCGGCCGCTACAGTTTTTATAGTACTGTTCCTTTTCTCGTGCGGTTGTTAGAGTATCGTATCTTTCATAATAAATCAACTCTACGGGAAGCCGGTTTCTCGTGCTTTTTACAAGGCCGCGCTGGTGCTCCTCTACTCTCCGTGCCAGACTATCGGTGGATCCCGTGTAGGTCTTCCTGTCCTTTAAACTGAGTAAAATATAGACATATCCTTCCATGGGATTTATTTTTACCATTCCACCCGCCTCGACTCGCGTCGACGCGAGGCGGGCCACCTCGGCATTTTCTTTTTTTTAAGCCACGAACGACCAAAGAGCATAGAGACAGGATAGAAAATTGATAATCGTTTGTCAATGGACTATAATGGACAGAGAGCAGTCATCAACCAATGATGGTAATTGAGGCTTGTTCATTGCTCGTTGCTGTTTGTTGACTGATTGCTGTTTCTTGTTGATTGTTATTTGTTTGCTGTCTATGGCCAAAGTCATCGGGTTTGTAAATCAAAAGGGCGGAGTAGGGAAAACCACCTCGACGATTAACGTTGCTACCTACCTGGCGGAAGCTGGGAAGAAGGTACTTTTGGTGGATCTCGATCCCCAGGGTAATGCTTCTTCGGGGCTCGGTATTGATGCTCGGCGTTTGGAAAAAAACCTCTACCACGCCATGATTCTTGGGCTTCCTACCCAGGAAATCATTCTGCGCACCGAAACGGAGGGACTCCATATTATTCCGGCGGCGCAGGATTTGGCCGGAGCTGAAATCGAGATGGTACATATCGAGAATCGCGAATTCCGCCTTCATGGGGCGCTTCGACAGATCAGGTCTTACTATGACTACATTCTGATTGACAGTCCGCCGTCCTTGGGCCTGCTTACCATCAACGGCCTGGTAGCTTCCGATGAGGTGATTATTCCTGTTCAGACCGAATACTACGCACTCGAAGGATTGTCGCAACTTCTGGGAACGATCGAACTGGTGCGGGAACATTTGCAACCGAATCTGAAAATCAGTGGTGCTTTGCTTACTCTGTATGACCGTCGCAATCGTCTGGCACGTCAGGTAGTATCCGAAGTGCGGACACATTTCCCTGGCCCGGTATTCGAAAACGTCATTCCCCGTTCGGTACGTTTAGCTGAGGCGCCATCTTTTGGGAAATCCATCCTTGATTTTGATGCTTTTTCCAAGGGCGCCCGCGCCTACAAGGGTGTGGTGAAGGAATTGATTGCCCGCGAGGAAGAGGAGCGAAAGAAACCGAAAGTACTTTAGTTCGTTTACTTGATACGTAATACTTGATACTTCCTATATGACACAGCAATATGGTCTCGGCAGGGGATTAGCATCGCTCATTCCGCCCAAGAAAGGGGATGGGAGTGGGGCTTCGCCTTTTGTCATAACGTCGGCTTCTCAGGGAGACGGACCAGTCGATGATGGACGGGTTTTTCCTTCGCCACCGGTTCCGGCTGCCGCAAACACACCGAATGCCGGCAGCGCGCTTGAGGAGATTCCTCTTGCGAGTATCGTGCCGAATCCGCACCAGCCGCGTTTTCACTTCGACGAAGTGAAGCTACAGGAGTTGGCTGATTCCATCAAGGAACACGGTATCTTGCAGCCCCTGGTGGTAACCAAAAACGGCGAGCAGTACGAAATTATCGCCGGAGAACGGCGTTTTCAGGCGGCAAAACGGCTGGGACTCCCCACTGTGCCAGTTATGGTGCGCGACGTCACTGAACAACAGAAACTGGAATTGGCCATCATCGAAAACATCCAGCGTCATGATTTGAACCCAATCGAAGAAGCCAAGGCCTACTTGCGGCTGGTTGACGAATTCTCCCTGCCTCAGGAAAAAGTGGCCGAAAAAATGGGAAAAAGTCGCAGCGCGGTGGCCAATACTTTGCGTCTGCTTCACCTCCCTATAGAAATCCAGCGGGCGGTGGCCGAGAGGAAAATAAGTGAGGGGCATGCCAAGGCGCTGCTTGCCATTGAGAATCCTGAGAAGCTGCGCGCCGTTTTTGATCTTATTATCAAAGAAGAACTGACCGTGCGCGAAACGGAACTGAAAGTGCGGAGCGTCTCGGTCAAACCACATATACGGAGCGCCATTCAGCTTAATCCCGAACTTCTCGAACGGACCGAACATTTGACCCAGATTCTCGGTACCAAAGTCAAAATCGCCCCTTCGGGGAAGGGTGGCAAGGTCATCATCGAATACTACGCGCCAGAAGATTTGGATGGACTACTGAAGCGGTTAGAGGAATAGTTCCTTTAGAATTTTCAATTCTAAATTCATAATTTTCAAACAATGCTGCAATATCGCAATTTCAAAATTGTAAAATTTCAAAATTGAAAATTGTTGAGAAATTGAAACTTAGAAATTTATATTTTCCCTTATCTAAAGCAAAAAATCACTCTATTTTCCGGAGTGATTTTCTTGATCCCGATTCGTTTTTATGCCACACGGCAACGATCGTTCGTCTCTGACGCATTCATACACATTCATATTTCCCACATTCATCGTATCTAGTCAGCATCTATCATCTTCTAGACGACCGCACAAAGATGATAGATGGGAAAGAAGAAATTATTTTGAAGTGACGGTTTCCGCCAACGTATCTAAAAATTAACTAGAGCAAGTCTGAATGACCATCATCTTTCAATTTTTCAATCAGTTTTTTGATGTCGCCGGACACCTGATCGCGTCTCGCGATGAGCAAGGCATCATCTGTGTCGACGATGATGAGATCTTTGATACCAATGGTCGTGATGAGACGTTTGCCACCGTGGACGAGCAGATTCTTGCTTCCGAGGTCGATATGATTTCCATGTATGATGGATTTTTCTCCTGATTTTTCGTAGAGAAATTCGTAGAGAGTCTGCCAGTTACCGACGTCGCTCCATTTGAGCGTACTGGGAATGACGAGACGTTTTTCCGGAGGAAGTTTTTCAACGATGAGCGTGTCGAACGGCTCGCTCTCTATTTTGCTGTAAAGTGTCGCGAGCGTTGTCTCATCAAGCGCGCCGGATTTTTTTTGTTCGGCGATGTTTGTCATGACATCATGGAGTGTCGGTGCGAAAAGTTTCGTCCATTCCGAAAAAGTGCGTACGGAAAAAATGAAATATCCGGCGTTCCAGAGATACTGCCAGTCGGCAATATACTGTTCGGCAGTTTTTTGATCGGGCTTCTCTTTGAAGGCCTCGACGATGAAGACTCGTTTCCCTTCGACAAGGGAAAATTCCTGGCCCATTTTGATGTAGCCGAGACCTGTGTCTGGACGGGTCGGGTTGATGCCGACGGTCACCAAACGGTCAGGATTCTGCTCAGCTGTTTTGAATGCCGCCCGAAGCGCGGCGACGAATTCTTCGGGGTTATCGATGGCATGATCGGAGGCGATGGTGGCGACGATAGCTGACGGGTCATGGTACTCGAGAAAGGCCGCGACGAGCGCGATGGCCGGAGCAGTATTTCGTGATTCTGGCTCTAGAATAAGCCTTTTTTCTGATATTTCTGGGAGTTGCTTGAGGACGAGGGCGGCGTAATCTTTGGTTGTCGAAACGAAGATATTTTCGACCGGAACCACCGATTTGGCACGAGAAAAAGTCTCCTCGATCATGGTCTGTTCTGAAGTGAATGCCTGGAATTGTTTCGGCTTTTTCTTGCGTGATAGTGGCCAGAGTCTGGTGCCAGATCCACCGGCCATGATAACGACGTAGTGGTGCTCCGGGTTATTTTTCTGAATGTCTCCTGACATAGTTTTCTGATGAAAATCTTAAGCGTTTTCAGTATACCTGGGAGGATGTTTTTGGACAAATTTTTTATTGGAAAATTGGGCTGTTTTTTTATGGATTTTTATCCTGTTGATAACTCAGTTTTATACCTTTCTTGACAGCTATTTTTGTGGTATATTGAGAGTGTTGTAAAAAACAAAAATAAGTTTCATTTCAGCCTGCGTACAATACCAAATCATTTATGCCAGCAGGAGAAAATTCCGAAATATTTGCCTCCGAGAAACAAGAGAATTTTTTCCAGAAACTCGGGCGGAAAAATACCATAATTTTGACCATCGTAATCCTACTCCTTCTGGGGGCGGGAGGGTATGTTTTTTTTGTCAGGACGTCTGCTCCGGCCGATCTCCAAACAACGGATTTGACGGATGGTGTTACGACTGAAAAATCATCGGTGCTTCAGGGTGTCGACTCCAAGACGGTAACATCGAACCAGATCCCTCTTTTCGGTGATGCCAATTACCAGAGTGAGAATTTTCGCGTGGGTGACATTTCGATCGGCGGTGAAGCCGAATTCTTCCTGTCCGAAGATAATCCGGAACCACTCCAAGTGAACTCTATTCGGGGTGAGGCCTTTACGGAAAAGAACAAACAGGAAGTGAAACTGGTGGTGAGCTGGAGAACCAACAAATTGGCCAAATCGGTCATCTCTTACTCTAAGGGTGTTGGACAAGCCAAAAAGAGTATCGGGGAGGAGGATTATAGCTTGAACCACAGCATGATAATTCCTGGACTTGACCAGGCCTCGACCTACGTGTATGAAATCACCAGCGATGATCGATTTGGGAATCAAGTTACGAGTGAATCGCATGCTGTGTATACCGGTTCCAGGACAGTCTCGCTGTTTGATCTGATTGCCAATGCGGTTGGTGAGGTTTTTGGCTGGGCAGTAAAGAAAAATTGATTTTTGGATTATGAAAAGATGTGCTATAATTTGAGAAACATTCGGTAAGGAATTACATGCCGTTATATGTAAAAAATAAAAATAGAAAAACAGCATATTCCCTGATTTCCGCATTGGCGGTAGGGATCCTCGTACTAGGGTGGTTTGATCTACGACCCAGTTTTGCGCAGTCTACGGTTCATCCAATCCAGCAAATTAACCTTTCTGCATCGCTTTTTAACAATGAAAATCGCATTATCACTAACGGTGTTTATCAGGTGCGTTTTGGCATTTACACAACGAATCGCACCGTGGTCGATGCTTTTCCATCGAATACTGATGCTGGAAATCGTGTTTGGGAGGAAGTACAGGAGGTAACGGTGACGGCTGGTATGTTCAGGGTTTTTCTCGGAGCAGTCAATCCATTTCCGGCAAATCTTAATTTTGAAACAGGAAGTTACTACGTCGGTATTCGTATCGGTGAAGATTCGGAAATGATCCCGCGCAAGAAACTGGGATCGGTACCGCGAGCTATCAATTCGCAGTTCTTGCAGGGGAAAAGTATCGGCACCAAGCAGGGGGATATCCCTCTTTTGGGCAAGAGCGGCAAGCTTGACATCAAAAACCTGCCGACCGGAAGCGGCGCTAAGCAGCTGGTGCTCGGGAATGACTCGCGCTTGAGTGACGCTCACCAGCAAAACACCGACACGGGTACGGATGCTGAAGTATTTACTCTCGGGAACGGTACCGCACCGACAAGTGCCAATTTTGATTTGGCAGTTTCCAACTCGTCGAATCCACCCGCAGTTCGGTACAATGGCACGACGCAGAGTTGGCAAATTTCGAATGATGGTTCGACATTCAGCGATATCTCGACTGCGGGGAGTGGCGGCGCGCTCCCACTCACTGGCGGGACGATGACAGGCAATATCGTCTTTGCAGGGACGCAGACTTTCACCAACCTCATCGGTCTAGGGGCGGACACCACCGGTAACTATGTCGCCAGTGTCGCCAATGGCAATGGTCTCACGGGTGGTGCCGCTGGTTCCGAAGGCGCTGCACTCACACTGGCCATCGATCTTCTCAGCGCCGTTGACGGCACGGGGAGTGTCTCAAGTAATTCCGGTCTCGAATTCCAGGGAGCGGGAAGTAATGAACTCACACTCCTCCAGGGTTGTGCGGATAGTCAGGGGCTTTCCTGGAATGATACGACAGGGGTCTGGGAATGTGCGACATTTGCTGCTGGACTGGCTGGTTCTGGCACCGCCGGGTATGTTACCTATTGGACGGGCACCAGCTCACTTGGGAGCGAAGCCCAACTCAATGTCTCACGGGGTGGTACTGGACTCTCTGGTGCTACGGCTGCCAATGGCACACTGCTCATCGGCAATGGTACGGGCTATGCTCTCGCCACCCTTACCGCTGGCTCGGGTGTTACGGTTACCAACGGTGCGGGGAGTATCACACTGGCCTCTACACTCGGTACGACGATCGACCTCGCGACTGAGGTAACTGGTACGCTGCCAGTGGCCAATGGCGGTACCGGCGCTTCGACCCTCACAACCAATGGCGTCTTGTATGGCAATGGCACAAGCGCGGTACAAGTAACCGCCGCCGGTACCTCCGGTCAAGTCCTCCTCGCCAATGGCACCAGTATCCCCACCTTCACTTCCCTCTCCGGCGACATCACCGTGAGCGCTACAGGTGTTACCACCATCGGTGCGAACACCGTTGCTCTCACGACGGACACCACCGGTAACTATGTCGCCAGTGTCGCCAATGGCAATGGTCTCACGGGTGGTGCCGCCGGTTCCGAAGGGGCCACCCTTACCCTGGCTGTTGACCTCCTCGATACCGCTGATGGCACGGGGAGTGTCTCGAGCAACTCCGGTCTCGAATTCCAGGGAGCGGGGAGTAATGAACTCACACTTCTCCAGGGCTGTGCGGATGTTGAAATTCTCGCCTGGGACAATGTCAACAATGTTTGGGAGTGTGCCACAGTTTCAGGGGTCGGCGGACTTTCGGGGAGTGGCGCGGCCAATCAGGTAGCGTACTGGACTGGCACGAGCTCACTCGGGAGCGAAGCTCAGCTCGATGAAACGCGGGGTGGGACGGGTATTGGCACCTATGCTGTCGGTGACATCATTTATGCGAGTGGCGTAAATACACTGACAAAGCTTGGGGCCGGAGCAGATGGTGAAGTTCTCATTTTGTCTAGCGGTGTCCCGATTTGGTCGACGATTGGTGGTGGTGGCGGGGGTGGTGGTATCACAGCCGACTCTCTTGACTTCACCGAATTCCAAGACGCGCTCACGCTCGACGCTGTTACGACGACCATCAGCTACACTTCGACGGCGGCCAATGACCCGCTCCTTGGACTCTCACTTACTGCCACTGCAGCCACCGATGTCGCTCAAACCGTTTTCAAAATTACCAATGCCCTCACGAGCTCGACGACGGACACGACGGTAAATGCACTCCTCACCCTCGACAATGCCGACACGACGACGAGCGGCACCACGGTCGTAACCGATGCCATCAGTATCACCAACTCTGGTGGTTCCGGCTTCACTAACTTTCTCAATACCCCAACCCTCGATATCTCGGCCGCCGGTGCTATCACGGGCGCGACGGGCATCACCTCAAGCGGAACGATCACATTTTCAGGTCTTACCGCGAACGCTTTTCTCTATTCCGGTACTGGCGGTGTTCTCACGACGACGGTACCGACAGACGGCCAACTCCTCATCGGTAGTACGGGTGTCGATCCGGTTGCGGCCACTCTCACAGCCGGTGCGGGTGTTACGGTGACCAATGGCGCAGGGAGCATTACGCTCGCGCTGGATACGACGACGACGGGGACCACTGCCACCGCCTCATCCAATTCAGGTCTCGAGAGTTCTTCTGATGGTGTCCGGCTTATCGGTGGCTGTAGCAATGACCAGGTATTGTCCTGGAACGCTACGCTGGAAACCTGGGGGTGTTCCAATAAAACCGGCGGAACGAGCGACTGGACGAGTGCGGGAGCGTACACCTATCTCACCGATACGACAGATGATTTGATTATCGGCGGTACGACCACCGATACGGGTTTCTTCTTTGATGTGTCTGCGAGCACGGTGGCCTTTGAGGGATCGACGGCTAATGCATTTGAGACGACGATGTCGGTAGTTGATCCGACGGCTGACAATGCGATTGCCTTTCCCGATGCCTCTGGAACCGTGCCACTCGGTACTGGCACAACGAACGCCGTGGCATATTGGACGACGGCCAATACGCTTTCGAGCGAAGCCCAACTCGCCGTATCGCGTGGCGGTACCGGCGCTTCGACCCTCACAACCAATGGCGTCTTGTATGGCAATGGCACAAGCGCGGTACAAGTAACCGCCGCCGGTACCTCCGGTCAAGTCCTCCTCGCCAATGGTACGAGCGTCCCTACCTTTACTTCCCTCTCCGGTGATATCACCGTGGGCGCTACAGGTGTTACCACCATCGGCGCGAATACCGTTGCTCTCACAACCGACACGACCGGCAACTATGTGGCTTCGGCGACAACCAACGGTGGTCTGACGCTGACGGGAACAGAGGGCGGCAGCCTCGGAGTTCTCTTGCCCACAGCCACAGATGCTCTCTCAACGACGACTGCGTCTGGATCCGG